>JAHFJI010000059.1 GCA_023245955.1 Candidatus Doudnabacteria bacterium
AGCACCCTTGAGAATCCTATTACTCACATCTATCTTTCCATTTTGCATCATGCCACTAACTATTATCTGCTCGCCACTAGCATACACGCCATTTTCTATTTGTCTGTGCCTACTAACCATGAATTTTCGACCCTGACCAAGTCTGCCTATGGCAACTGTACCAGGGTAATCCCAATTATATATACAAACATCTGATTCATTTTGGTATCTAACAATAGAAGATTTAGCTCTTCTGTATTCTTCAATATCCTTATGGTGATCTAAGTGTTCCTGCGTAATCATCAGACATACAGCTATCCTCGGGCTTTTGGTTAGGTCCTGTAACTGGAAACTAGAAAGTTCAAATACTACAATATCTGTATTCTTTAGCTTCCTTAATAGCTCAAATGGATCATCTTTACCAATATTCCCTGTGACATATATGTCGCTATCTTCCAAAATAATATCTGATACTATTCCGAGCTCTTTAGCCTTATTTAATATCTCGGCAATAAGCGTAACAGTAGTCCCCTTACCCTTGGTGCCAGTTACACCAATAATAAGTGCTGGACAATGATCAAAAAACCACTTTGTCTGACTGGTAATTATCGCTCCCCTAGTCTCTGCTTCTAAAAGACCTTCTGAGAGTCTTGGGAACCCAGGACTTCTGAAGATGACTTCGGAATCATCAAACGACTTAAGCGACTCTCCAAATTTGAAGGTGAATCTGTTCGCTTCAAGCTTCTTAAGGACCTCATCGTCAAACTCATCTCTATTTTTAGAGTCATATACTGTAGCAAATAAGTTTTGAGAGTCCAAGAAGCTAGCAACTGCTTGACCTTCTTTGCCAAATCCAACAATACCAATTTTCTTACTACGTAAATTTTCCAATGTTAGCATACAATCAATTTTTTCTAAGAACATGTCCGGCTCTTGTGCTTGTCACCTTACCGTCAGTTACTGCCAACTTACCATTCACCCAAACTTTTTCTATGCCTTGCGGGCTTCTATAGGGATTTGCCAAAGTAGCTACATTTTTTAGTTTTAATGGATCAAGGAGAATCATATCCGCTTTTGCTCCAACAGTTATTTGCCCCCTGTTTTTGAGTCCCCAAACTGCTGCGGGCCTTACAGTAAGTTTAGATATGGCTTTTTCAAAAGCCAAGCCGTTACTTGCTTTAGACCTAGTTAAAAATTCTACACTAGTACCAAAACACCTAGGGTGAACCAGTTTACTTGGATGAGTAGTAGCATATCTGCTACTAAAACCCCCACCATCACTAGCCACCACAGATAACGGATGGAAAATTAGCTCATCCACCTGGCTACGAGATAAAGACTGTTCGAAAACCAATACTTCGCTTCCGCCATGCCTAAGTAGTTCCACAATAGCCTCCTCGCTGGTCACACCCATGTTCTGGGCAATCTGGCCAATACTTTTACTCACCACCCTAAGGTTATAACTACTAGAGGCAACTACCATGTCCATGTATCTTATGCCTGTATTTTGTAAATAAGAGACAATTTTTTTAGCCTGATGTGAGTCTTCCAATGCTTTGAGCATAGCGCTCCTACCCCCTTCCACACTCCATTTGGGCAAGTAAGTGTAAAGAGGCTGCCAGGTTGTCTCGAACGGATATACGTCAAATACTACATCTGTACCACGATGTACCGCATCTTCAAGTCTATCTAGCACCTGACGAAGCACATACCAATTAGGCTCACCACGCACTTTAAAATGAGATATTTTTAAACTCACGCCTGCTCTATCAGCGATATCCAAAGCTTCTTCCACGCTACTAGCCAAACCTTCTGCTTCATTTCTTAAGTGCACCGAGAGTAAAGCTTTGTACTTTGATAAAACTTTTGCCATCTCATAAATCTCAATTTCGCTTGCGTGGAGTTCGTGCGAATAGCCCAGACCACAAGATATCCCAAAGGCCCCCTCATCCAGGCTCTTTCCTAGCTCACGTGCAAGAACAGCCGTCTCTTCAGAAGTTAAACTACGTCCAACATCCCCCACAAGTCCTCTCCTAAGAGTCCCATAACCAACCAGGCTTCCTACATTTATGCCTAGTTGCTGCTTTGCTAAAGTTTGTGCAAACTCCGAAAAACTTCGCCAGTTAACGTTTGTACCCGATAGATCATGCCATTTCTGCGAAGACTTAATAGCATCTGGAGAAAGCAATGGGGCGAGACTCGTACCACAGTGTCCTACTAGAACGCTAGTAAAACCTTGGAGCAACATACTCTCTAGACCAGGCTCATCAAACAAAGACCAATAACTATCGCTATGGTTTTGAACGTCTATAAAACCCGGAGTGAGCACTAGCCCCTCCGCTAAAACTACAGACTCGGTTTTAACGGGAATATCTTCTGCAATTTCCACAATCTCACCATTAACTACCCCAACATCTGCTATGTAGGAGGCCTCACCTGTACCATCTATTATTGTTGGTTTCCTTATAATGAAATCGTACATAGATATATCCGATGCGAAACTACAAATGGCACGAATCTACAAATAAACTACTAATCCAGAATTTACTCTTACGTTATTCGTAGTTCATTCGCAGATTCGCATGTATTCGTAGTTTCGCATCGCGTTATCCTATAAAAAACAACATGCAGCCAATAAGTGCAAACACGGCAGCAATAATCCAAGCACGCATGGTCACTTTTGTCTCTGGCCAGCCTAGCGCCTCAAAGTGATGATGTACAGGTGCAGATAAAAATATCTTTTTGTGTAAAAACTTCTTAGAAAGTATTTGTAAGATGGTAGTAATAGCTTCTACAAAAAACACAAACCCAATTACTGGTAAAAGTGCTATGGAATTAGTGAGGAAAGCTACTATAGCAAGTAGTACCCCAAGTCCCATAGACCCAGTATCACCCATGAAGAACCTAGCTGGATATACATTAAACCAAAGAAAAGCGAGCAAGCTTCCACACACAAGCCCAATTAAAGCAGCTAGATTAGTCTGTCCATTTACGAAAGCTATAAGCCCAAAAGCAAAAAAAGCCAGTAGCAAAGTTCCACCCGCCAACCCATCTAGACCATCGGTTTGGTTGACCGCAAAACTAGTCGCTACTACTACCAAAATAAAAAAAGGAATGAATAGCCAACCTAAGTGTAGCGCTCCAGCAAAAGGCAAATGAATGCTATCAAACCCAAGCTTAAAATAAAACCACCAAGCACCCAGAGCTGCAACTAGTGCATAGATAACTACCTTAAGCCGGAACCGGAGCCCACGGCCGTTATGTCCCATTTTATAAATATCCAAAAAGTCATCCAACAAACCAACTAGCGCTGCTCCTAAGAAAGCTCCCAGAGGTAATAACGTTTCTCTTCTAGTTAAGATGTTTAGATTATGAAACCAATCAAGGCCAATCACTCTATCTAATAGCCAAAATATGACCACTACAGCACAAGTCGTACCCCAAACCAATACACCACCCATAGTGGGTGTACCTTTTTTACTGGCATGCATTTTGGTAAACAGAGGTGTTTCTGCAGAGTCCCGTATGTTCTTCCCTAATTTAAACCTATACAAAAAGAAAGTTAATAACGGAGTAGCCAACAAAGCCAGTAAAAAAGAGACGGAAGTAAGAGAGAAAATTTTAGTTAAAACTAAGCTAGTCATGCATTTATTATACCACAAACAAGCAAAATCCCCTCAAGTAATTTGAGGGGGTTTGTAAATTTTAACTACCTTTTATCTTTCTACACAAATAGCAATACTACCAGGTATGGCAGCCTCTACTCCACCTGGAGCGCAAACTTTTACTCTACCAGCAGCATTTGTTTCTACAGTATATTTAGTATCATAATCTGTGGCGTTGGTTACATGTGCGCCAGCTAAACTGGGATCAAATGGAATTTCCGGCATGTATGTGGGGACAATACAGCCATGAATATTTGCATTAGCGTCATCTATATTTTTTACTGCGGTATTTGCAGGTAAAGGATAAGTAGTACAATTAAATACACCTTTGTTGTCAGCAATGTTTTGGCCTATAGCATTTAAAATTGCGTTTACGTTGGCTGTACGCTGAGAATTTCTGCCTTGAGCAAATTGACGGGCTGGATTGATGGCAATAATAACTATAGCTGCCAAAATAGCTACCAGACCTATGACTACCAATATTTCTATGAGGGTAAATCCTTCCCCTCTATGCAGCACTTTTTGTTTCTTTGTATTCATAAAATATCTTTACGAACATTAATAATATTTTTACTTTATTTTTTAAAAGCAGATAATTAACTTATAAAAAACCGCTCATGCGAACGGTCTTAAAATAATCTAAGTTTCAAATGCCACACCAACCCGAGGAGCGACCTGCTTTGCCCACGTTTCTATATTTTCTGTTCTACTGACAGCTACTGCCTGTTCGGTACGATACCCCACGACTTCCACGGATAACTTATCTGTAACTTTATACATCTTTTCCACAAGTTCTTTACTAGGCATATTTTCCCTCATGGCTACTGTATCTTCTTTAATATTTGCCACCTCCATAGCAATATTGGTTATACGAGTGTCCATTCCGCTTATACTGCTATCCATAGAGCCTATATGTACGTCCATAGAAGTGATACGAGTGTCCATAGAGCCAATTTTAGTATCCATAGAGCCGATACGAGTGTCCATTCCGCTTATACTGCTATCCATAGAGCCAATTTTGGTATCCATAGAAGTAACACGCTCGTCTAACTTATTTATACGGCTTCCCAAATTACTGTCCATGGTAGACATACGGGTGTCCATGCCAACAATCTTCGCATCCATAGCAACAATCTTGCCAGTTAACTGGCCAAGTTGCTCATCAAAATATTCTTTGGTTAGCTCCATGTGGATAAAATATCTAAGAAACTGTACCTATCATTATTATAGTACTTAGTAATCAAGTGTCAATGTGGATACCTTACTCATTATCTAAGCTTGCCCAAAGTACACGAGCCGCATAGGTACGATACGGACTCCACAGCTTACTATGCCTTAGCACAGTTCTATCACTCGGTAACTTTTTGTACCTATAAGCCTTTTTAATAGCAGTTCGGAGGCCTAAGTCACCAAGGGAGAAAATGTCCGGCCTACCAAGTGCGGACATAAGAAACATTTCCGCTGTCCAACGGCCAATACCTTTTACTTTTGTTAGCTCGGTAATAACTTCTTCATCCGATAACTGCTCCAGTATTTCAATATTTATATGTTTAGATGAAATCTGTTGCGCTAGGTCTTTTATGTATTTTATTTTTGACCAAGAAATTCCCACCCCCCGCAATACTTCATCTGGTGTTTTAAGTATTTGAGCGGATTTGGGAAACTCTTTAGTTTTGTAGAGCGCCCGAAACCGCTCGGCAATGGTGCTTGCTGCTTTTGTAGAAAGCTGTTGATACAGAATAGTCAAAGCCAAATACTCAAACCTATTCCCAATTGGCCTACGCGACTTTTTGACCTTGTGCTTCTGTGCCAACCTTGCCATCAGCGGATCCACCCTATTAAAATGTGCGGTGATGTTTCTCATGGCTTAATAAAAAGAAAAATAAAACATCCCAGTTTACCTTCTTTGACCAGCTGAAGCGACCCTGGAAAACCAAAAGAATTTTCTACACGGGATAAAAATTCAGTTGGAACCTTCGCCCGTACTTTAGCCTGATTGTTGGAGATATATTCCACAATCGCAGCATACGTTTTGGCTAAATGATTAGACACGTCTTCTTGCTTCTCCAGAACGAAACCAGCGCCCTGAAAAACTTGTACGTACTGTTCTGGGGTGAGCATAGCGTTTACCCCAACTCGTTGTCCAAAGCGAGTTAACACTTCATTTTCTGCATCTACAATGGAAAGTACGGTATCTTCCATAATTACACGACCACCGGGAGTTAACACCCGAAAACACTCTTCAGCCGCTTTTTGCTTATTGTGACAATGGAAAAACGATTCCTGTAACCACACGTAATTCACGCTGCTGTCTGCCAAAGGGATATCTGTCATCGAAGCCTGTATATAGGTAATACTTTGGGCAAGTCCCTCTTCACTCATGCGCCGTCGAGCTTCCGCAAGTTGCTGCTGGCTTAAATCAATACCAATAACTGTCACGCCGTGCTCCCGTGCCAGGAACCTATCGACTCCTCCCCTGCCACAACCCAAAGTTAGAACCACAGAACCAGCTGGCATGTTCGCTATATTCACAAGATGTCCATTCATAGCCTGGACAGCTTCAGGTAGCGTCTGGGTATTAGCAAAGTATCCGGTGTGAATTTGCTCGTTCCAAACAGCTTCATACACGCTGCCAAAGCTATCGTAATAGTCTTGGGTATGCTTGTCATTAAAGATAGTAGATGTTTGCATAAAATTACAAGAAATCTTCAAAATTGCAGGTGTGCTACTTTTTTTACGAATATAAAATAGTGGCTTATTGTTTATATAGACGCGTTCTTGTGGAGCGCGGACAAGTCTTTTACAGCTTCGTCAAAACTGACGCACCACAAATACTCTGACCCAGAAAGCCTGCGTGCCCTGTCGTTAACATCAAATATCAGTCCACCCTGGGTGTAGATAGACATCTGTGGTGCAATGGCCAACAGCTCTTCTTGGTAGCGAAACTTTTTAGAAAACAAATACAGCATGGCGTACTTAGCAATACCTATGTCCTGCTGTCTTTTATAGTGTACTTGTTCGTGGGCTAAAGTGGCTAGGTTGGCCACGGACGGTTTTTCTGAAATTAAGTTTAAGTACGTTGTTTTTGGCAGGTAAATGTACGGATATATGGTAAATGCAGGTCCGGCCAACCACGGTAGGTGCTCGTGCAATTGCGACTTTTGTTTTATGTAGATTGGTAAAACCATACTACTCATTTGCAACCGTGTTGTTTTTTGGAAAAGCCACCGCTTTTGGTGGCTGTGGGCTTATATGCGTTCTAAGATGTCGATGTATTGCTCATGTGAGATACCAAGTACTCGCAAATTATTTCTAATAATGAACACGGGTACTGAGGTATCTTTTGGCAAAACAACTGGGCGCAGAATGCCTGTTCTTCGGTATATTCTATGGTCACCTCGTTCGCGCGCCAAATCACACCCAACGAACAATAAAAACTTCTCAAACTTTTTCCAATGTATTGGGGAAATCTTAGGCATATACAACCGGTATTTTTTGGATGCTATTAGAAATAATCACCGGCGGCCGCCACTCTTTCTTCACCTTTTGCCATCCTAACTCCGACAAAACTTCATCTACGGTATCCTGTTTAATAATCTCTTCTAAAAACAGCTGTACAGCCTCCTCGAACATCTTTTGCGCATGTTTAACAGTCTTGCCCGATGTTGATAGGTCTAAGGCAGGAGTATATGCTACGTA
>JAHFJI010000060.1 GCA_023245955.1 Candidatus Doudnabacteria bacterium
GTTTAGACGATAAATCTACGCAAAGGTGACCTTTGAAATAGGTCAGGACAAAATATTTGCTATAATAGCATTATGGCTGTATTAAACACACAAATACATATACAAACATCTGCACAGTTTGAGGTAGTGAATGTAACTGACCATGTAATGCAGGCGGTTAGCCGGAGTGGTGTTAAAAGCGGGCTAGTGAGCATTTCTACACCACACACAACGGCCGGGATTAAGCTAAATCATTTTGAACCCATGCTTATGCAAGATATGCTTCGGACCATTTATCGCTTGGTGCCACAAGATATTAGCTATAATCATGACTTGTTTGAACTTCGCCAAAATGTAGCACCGAATGAACGTAGCAATGGTCATGCGCACTTAAAAGCTTTTTTGCTTGGCGCATCTGAGTCTTTGCCAGTTGAGTCTGGAAAGATTATGCTTGGTGATCGACAAAGTATTTTGTTTGTGGAGTGCGATGGTGGAAGAAAGCGTACGGTTAATATTACGGTGGTAGGGGAGTAGATGGAATTAAGAATTAGGAGTCATGAATCATGAAGTATTCAACACTAGACAAAATGCTTAATTAAATTTCAAATGTCAAATGACAAATTTCAAAAATGATTTATCTTTATGAGAAGATTTATTTTTATAACTATTTCTTTATTAATCCTTGCTGGCCTAGTATGGCTGGCTTTTTCAAGCCTAAAAAAACATCAGGCGAGGCTTGCAAGAGAGCAGGCAGCAAAAGAGCGAAAGTTTGAAGAGGCAAAAGTAACGCTCATAGAAGGATGGACAAACACAGAGGTCTATAAGGCCTTAGAGAAAGCTGGGATTGGGAGTGAGCAAGAGTATGTGACCGCAGAAAAGGCTATTGCTAAAGCAGATTATAGCTTTTTAGCAGACAGTCCCAAGACTGCTGGCCTGCTTGGGTTTTTATTTCCAGATACATATAGGCTGGCCAAAAATGCTACCGCAGACGATGTATTGGCTGTGCTACTTAATACTTTTGAGCAAAAATTTAACCGCGCGAGTGCAGATGCCAAGGTTACTGCCGGGTACTACATATTGCCTGGCTTTGAATCTTTAAAAATTGCGAATAGAACTGCACCTGGTCTAACTACATACGATATAGTAACGCTCGCATCTATCATAGAAAAAGAAACAGGCAGGGTCGGAGAAGGCGCTAGCTCCACTCGCTTGCAGGAAGAAAGGCAAACAGTAGCAGGGATATTCTTAAACCGTTTAGGTAGCGGTATCGCGCTACAAAGTGACGCTACAGTGAACTACGTTACCCGGGCTGGGTTAGCTAGTCCGACTTACGACCAAACCAAAGTTAACTCACCTTACAATACTTATAAATACCCAGGTCTACCCCCTGGACCCATAGCCAACGTGTCCTATAGTAGCCTATATGCCGTACTACACCCTATAAAAACCAATTATCTATACTTCCTCCATAGTCAGACTGCTGGGGAAGTCTACTACGCCGAGACCTACGAAGAACACCTCCAAAACAAGGCAAGGTATTTAAAATAATGTAAAGTTGCCTGCCGGCTATTCAAATAGTTATACTCCTGTTAAAATTGCTGTAGCTGGGGGTGTTTGTGAGCCCAATCCAGCTTCATCTGCTACATTCAAACGCAGGAGGTATTTATGAAATTACTCGGTGGAGGGTGGCGTCAGTGGACGCTACCACTCATTTTGGCAGTAGCTTTCATTTTATTGCCAGTTGGGGTTTGGGTTTTTTATACAAGGAAAGATCTGCCACCATCGGTCATGCTCATGGCTGTATTGTTTGGCGAGTTTATCGGCTCAGTCGCCGGGCTACTAACAATTTCTCCGGCATGGTTGAACACAAAAAAACCTTGGAATAGAAATTCCATAGTAGCCGTCTCTGGGCTAATAGCTGGAATTTTAATGCTACTTGGTTACTCAATGTAGCATTAGACCAAAAGTATGAGCTCAGCCGTTATGGGGGTATTGTTTTGCCCCCTTTTTTTTTATTTTAGAGTACTACCAACAAAGTCTTTATTCCCGTTTAGAAAAGCTTTTATATCCATAGCTTGTTTGCCCTCAAGCTGTAGTTTGGTTATTTGCAAATAGCTATCTTGGCCGCAGGTGACTATTCCGCCCTCTAAAACTATGCCTGGTTTTTCTATAGTGTCGGCTGCTTGGCCGACCATGGATCCCCGCATGCGCGAGGATGACAAGACCACACAATTGACTATCTTAAGAAGTTTCCCATTCCAAGTGGTATAAATCCCTGGCCAAACGTCGTAAGCACGCCAAGCATTGTAAATTTCCACCGCGGACTTATTCCAGTCTACCTTACCATCTTCCTTAGACACTAACTTAGTAAAAGTAGCTTTTTCGTGGTCTTGTTCTTGTGGGGTAATAGTACCAGCTGCGTATCCATCTAAAGCACCTACAAGCAAAGGAGCGGCTACTGCTGCTAACTTTTCTGTAAGGGTTGTGTTGGTATCACTCGGTTCAATTGTGACCTCTTTACTGCCTAGTATGGGTCCATGATCCACCTGCTCGTCCATAAGTATAATACTTACGCCAGTGACTGTGTCGCCATGTAAAAGTGGGGTGCGGATGGGTGCTGGACCGCGGTATAGGGGTAGTAACGAAGGGTGCACATTTACGCTACCTTTTGTGGGGATGTTTAAAATATTTTGCGGAATAATTTTGCTGTATATGGCCACCACAAATACGTCCGCGCCAAGACCGCGAAGTGTGGCTTCAATAGATTCATCCTTTTTAAGACTTGCTGGTTTAAAAACGCTAATGCCAACCCGGTCTGCTAGTTCGGCTACGGCGGTCTTTTGGATAATTTGTTTTCTGCCTACAGGCGCGTCTGGAACTGTAACTACAGCTAACACTTCATGCTTTTGCATTAAAGCCTCTAAGACATGAGCTGCGAAATTATCTGTGCCAAAAAATACTATTTTCATACTAGTTTTAATTTTGCTAATAAGCGACGCAATACTTCTACTTCTACTTCACAGTCAACCATTGCTTGGTGGTAGGTGCCAGAATTAATAATTCCGAGCATGGATGCTACGTCTGATAAACCAAATCCGTTTCTTTTTTCGGGATTTATTGTATGCGCTGTATTTGACCAAAAATAGTAGGCAAAAGCCCAAATATCTACCCCGTGAAAATCGTATGGGCATTGCTTCCCCAGTTTTCTGTATGTATCGTATAAAAAACTAAAATCAAAAGGAAAATTGTATGCAGATAGCAAAACTTCTGTAGGTGGAAACGCCTGTTCAAATTCTGCTAGGACAACTTCTGGAGTTGGAGCATCTTTAACTGTATCGTAAGATATTTGATGTACTTCCGCTGCTTTTGGATTTTGCGTTTCCCAGTGGCTTGGTTTTATAAAAGATTCGTAACGATTTTTCTCAGCCAAATTGTCTTTGTCTAATCTAATGGCGGCAATCTGAATAAGCTCGTGTTTAGATATATCCAGTCCAGTGGTTTCTGTGTCAAATACTACAATATCTCTGGTAAACATGATTATAGGGTAAGTTTAATGTTGAATGTGTTAGATGGTGGCCATCTAAATCCAGTAGTTTATGAGTCTTACATACCTGAATATCCAAACTAAAATTCCTCAGTATTTCCTGTCATTCCGGCCAAGGCTATGCGCGAGCCGGCCTTCGGCTTTGAGGCTCAGGCTCGAAGAGAATCCAGAAATTGGCTTAGATACTGGATCCCCGGGTCTTCGCGGACTCGCCCGAGGATGACAAGAGAAGTAGTTTCGATATCCACGTTCACATCTCTTCACAGATTCGTTTAAAGATGTTCGCTTCTACCTTAACTCGTTCAAAGGCGTTATATGGGTTGTTAAGAGGCAAGTGGAAGTCTTCGGCTAGTGTGTGTAGGGTAGGGATCTTTTTGAGTCCCTTACTCATACTACGTACATAACATACGGACCAAAAGTCCAAAGCATATAGCTCAAATGGAAATGCCATAGTTTGTTTTCTGTAGGCTTGTTTTAGGTACAGAAGCCTTGAGCTGTTTGGAACTAAGAGAGTGCTATCCTGGCCCGCAAACTCATTAAACTTTTTAAGGAAGTCTAGTGGCTTTAGACCTGTCTCTAGTGCTTCTATGGTGGCGTGCCCGGCTTTAGCTTGTTCGGTTAAGGTCTCTGTGAGTAAACTATTACGAATATAGGTGCTAAAGAAGGCTTTTTCCAGTAGGTTGTCTTTATCTAGTAGTACAGCACCAATTTGTACGATGACGTCTTTGTCTGGATCTGGTCCGCTGGTTTCTAAGTCAAAAAATAATAGGTCTTTTATAAAACGCATAATATTAGATACTAATATACGAATTGATACTAATGAAACGAATAGCTGCTAATATTGTTAGTAAAGTACATATGGCAATGTAAGATTAGTATTCATTAGTATCATTGGTGCACATTTGTATATTGGTATCTGTTATTTCTGGTATTTAGGAAGAAGCTCTTGGCCTTGGGTAACTTTTTCTAACTTGTCTATTATTAGAGTTTGCAAGAGATGGTCTACCTCATGCTGAGCTACTCTTGCAACCCAGCCGTTATCTGTGATAGTTTGCTCCTCACCGTTTATATCTAAGTACTGGATGGTGATTTTTTTTGGGCGAGCTACTGTGCCGTACACCCCGGGCATAGACAAGCAACCTTCTTCTATTTTTACCATCTCTTTAGAGTGGTGCGTTATCTTTGGATTGATAATGGGGAAAGTAGGGCCACCAGTCTGCTCTAAGTAAATAAGAGCTAAATTTAGATCTTTACCTATTTGGGGTGCTGCAAGTCCAATGCCATCTGCATGGATAACAGTTTCTAACATGTCTTTCAGTAGTCTGCGCACATTTTTATTGAGTGGAAACTTTACGTCTTCCACTGGTCTACGCAGTACTTGGGCCGGGAGTTTTACTATAGGGAGAATCATCGATTAATCATTTAAACATATAAACAACTTAACAATTAAACGTTAAGAGAATTTATTCTTAGCGTGAGGTATTTATGTTAAATTGTTTACTTGTTAGTTTGTTAAGTTGGCCTCTTTACTCTTCTTCACCAAAAACATAAATAGCTTAGCAGGAGTGGTAACATTTGGGTTCTCCAGTACGTCTCCAGCTATCTTCCTAAGTTGCGCCTGGTCGTGTGTGAGCGCAAGCTTAAGATATGCGCCAAAATGTTTAGGGTCGGCAAACTTTTTGGATAGTTCGTCTGCCAGCAGGTGAGCGGGGGAGTGCAAGTGCTTCTTGGTTTCCAGGTGCTTCTTTTTGTAGTCTGCTATCTTGTCCCCAATATTCATAAGCTTATTATACAAGTTTTCCGCATGTTTGGGTAGCTTTTCTATTGGAAAAAGTAAGCCAAAAACCTTCAAATTTGCTATACTTTTAGCATACATTATGTTTAAAAGATTCTCAAAATTTATTAGTTTTTTGGTTATTGTATTTGTGGTGGGTTTTGGGATATACGCTTATAAACAAGCAAAAGCACCTTCCCACTTAACAGGGCCTAGCTTCTTTGAGTCTTTATCTGACCAGCTAGATATCAAAGAGAACTACCCGGAGCCTTTTCGCAAACTTCAAGATTTACTACCGGAGCAGAAGCCCGAGTCACTAACAGCTCTGGAGATAATCCGTCTCACCAATGTAGAGCGTACAAAACTGGACAGAGTAAAACTTAGAGAAAACAGGCTCTTAACAGAGTCTGCCAAATTGAAACTCCAGGACATGTTTCAGCTTCAGTATTTTGAACATATTTCACCAGACCACAAGGGCCCATCCGACATTATTAAAAGCACGGGCTATGAGTACATAATGGTGGGTGAGAATTTGGCAGAGGGTAATTTTAGGTCTAACCAAGAATTGCTATTAGGCTGGATGAATAGCCCGGGGCACAGAGCAAATATAATAAACGCAAAATACAGAGAGATAGGTGTCGCTGTTCGCGAGGGTCAGTTCCAGGGTAGAAAAGTCTGGATGGCTGTGCAAGAGTTTGGTAGGCCACTAGCGGATTGTCCTAGAGTAGATAGTAGTCTAAAAGATGACATACAAATATCGGAATCTCGTACTAGGAACTTGCAGGATACCTTGACAGAACTAAATGGACAAATGCAAACTGCTAAGGCGGAAAATAATATTGATAAATATAATTCTCTGGTACCGCAGTATAATAGTTTAATTGTGGAGGCGAATGAGTTAGTGGTAAAAACCAAAGATTTAGTTGCCAAATATAATGCTCAAGTTGAGAGTTTTAACGCGTGTTTGAAATAAGGGTATGTTACAACAGGTTTCTATCGCTGGATTAAATATCACTAAAGCGACTAAGGCGGAAGTCTTAAGCGAAATTGGTGCAAGACTAGAAAAGGGTGAGCAAACTTTGGTGGTGACTCCGTATTCTGAGTTTTTGTACACGTCGCTTACCAGTGGCGACACACTTAAACTCTTAAATAGTTTTAACATTGCCATACCAGACGGCGTGGGTATTTTGTGGGCTTCTACTTATTTAGCTTGCCCGCTCACAGTTCGCACAAAAGCGTTTAGATTTTTACAAGCAGTCTGGCAAATGGTTTATACCGGGGCCAACATATTGCTAAATCCCCAAAGTATCTACAAAGGCATTCCAGAAAAGATTCCTGGCTCGGAGTTCTTTTGGGATTTGGCAGAACTTGCGAGTAAAAGGGAACTATCTATTTTTCTTGCCGGAGGCTTTGGTCGTGTGCCAGAAGTAGTGGCAGACAAGTTAAAAGAAAAGTTACCGACGCTACGTATAGTTGGGGTGTCAAATAAATCGGCTTCCGATGCAACATTACTTGCAGATATTAAACAGACACAGCCAGATATGGTGTTTGTGGCCTTTGGTCCAATAACCCAAGAACGGTGGATAGCCCAACATAGCCGAGATTTATCTTCCGTAAAACTATTTATAGGGCTAGGCGGGACATTTAACTACGTGGCGGGAACAAAGCGTACACCTCCAAAGTTTGTGCGTAGAGTGGGCCTGGAATGGTTATTTAGGCTATTAACCGAACCTGTACGATTTAAGCGAATATACAACGCAACCATTGGGTTCATAACAGAGTTAGTAAAGTATAAGCTGAAATATAATAGTTCCGTCATTGCGAGGAGCGATTCTTAGAGCGACGTGGCAATCTCACATTTAATAGTGAAACAATTGAGTGATAAAACAACCAAATTTAGATTGCCACGTCATCCTCAAAGCAGGATTCCTCGCAATGACAAAGTGGATGCATAGTTAGCAAT
>JAHFJI010000061.1 GCA_023245955.1 Candidatus Doudnabacteria bacterium
AATATCATCCTTTGTAGCCATGTTGGCAATATCATCCTTTGTAGCCATGCGACTTGTGATATCGTTAAAACCCCCAGCTACCATGGTAGCTAAGTCTTCCAGTGTCATTTCTTTTTTGAGTGCTGTTTCTTCCATATCCAAATGTTAGCATTTCTAATGTTGTCTAGCAACTACTGGTGTATGGTTGTGATATAATTAGGGTAGCAGATATATGACCAATCAACTTGTGTTACAAAATATTGCGTTTACGGTAAGTAGTGGGGATGTAGAAAAATTTTTTACGAGTCTAGTGCCGGTAAAACACGTAGAACTAGTTACTAACTCTGTTACTAGCAGAAGCTATGGAGTGGCCGTAGTGAGTTTTGAGAGTGTAACAGACGCTGGACTAGCCGTGAAAGAACTGGAAGGCACAGACTTAGCAGACAAACCTGTGCACATGGACTACGCTACACCGGAGCTACTTGCTAGTGTACGTAGCTAATAATGACAAGTTAATCAGAGTCTCAGTTTTTGCAAGTTTCAAATGTATCCTTGCCAAAACAATATAGTCTAAATCTAGCCCAAAGGTGACCGATGAATATAAGCCTTGCTGGCTTTGTGTGATATAATTAAAGCAATATTAAATAAACAAACAGATTATCATGTCAGCACAAGCACTCTATCCATTTCTTTATGCAGGATTTGCAATTTTAGTTTTTGGTAGTGTTTATCTCATATACGAAGCAATGCGTGTGCATAAGCTTTTTGCAGATTCTATAGTAGGGAAGTTGGTAAAGACTCTAGTAGTAGTGGTAATTATAGAACTGTATAGTCTTGGTGTGGTAACCTACGCGTTTATAAATTTCTTTGAAAAAGGTGTGTACATGTTGTTACCCATTGTAGGGCTTTGGATTTTGTGTGTAATTTATGCATCTTATGCTGTCAGGTCTGCCCGTGCAGATGTAGGTGTGCTCATACATAAGTAGTACCATGATAGCCAACCCAACTATGCAAGTAAAAAGTTACGATATGAGATGGTTTGTTTGGACCATTGTGTTCTTGCTGTCTACTGGGGTACTGTTAACGACTTACATTACCTATACCAATCTTACGGATGATACTGCAAACTTGTTAGACTCCCAAGCTGTGGTTAAGAGCAAAAATCATATAACCAAGGGCAAGTAATCTCACTTTTGTTGCTCTTGCTCTTGCCAATAAAGTTTTATTGTGCTATAATTACTTCAAGTTAAAGAACGACTAGAAGTTGCCAAAATTAGTAACTTTTAGCGAAATAAACATAAATTACAATTTGAATGAATCTCGCACTTACACCGGCGCTAAACCAGGGTGCTACTCTTTGGCGAAAGTCTTGGCGGCACTTACGTGACCATTTAGTCCCGCACGAAAGAAATCATTATCAGCCTCATGCACTACACCATCGTTCGCTGGTGGTTTTGTCTATTTTACTGGTGACCATTAAAATTTCCAGCTTTTCTTTGCTGGAGTTTGCTCCAGGTTCTCCGGTGGTAGCTTCAGCTATTACAACTAGTGCGGTTTTGGACTTAACTAACCAGTCTAGGACGAGTCAGGGGATTGCTGCGCTTACCTACAATACAACTCTTGAGGCTGCAGCTCAGGCCAAGGCTAACGACATGATAGCACGCCAGTATTTTGCTCATAATACACCGGATGGTAAAACACCTTGGACCTTTTTTGATGCGGTGGATTACGCTTATCTCTCTGCTGGAGAGAATTTAGCTGTGCACTTTACAGACGTAGAGCCACTTCAAGAGGCTTGGATGAACAGTCCTGGCCATAAGGCCAATATTTTAAATAGCAGTTTTAAAGAGATGGGCGTTGGTATTTCTCGCGGCAATTTTGAAGGACATGAAAGTATCTTTGTGGTGGAGGAGTTTGGCAATCCTGCGGTCTCGGCAAGCCCAGAACAGCAACCCATCGTACACCAAAAGCTTATCCATGCACAACAAGCCAGTGCTAAAGAAGCGCAACCGGCAACACCAAGGCCAGTAGAGACTAAAGCTGCTGGCGTGAGCAGTACGCCCGTAAAAGAGAGCTTACCTCCAAAGACTACTGTGCAAGTTATAGAAACACGGGGTAGCGGTGCTCTGGCCACTCCTATCTCTAAACTTTCGGCCCTCTCGCCTCAGCCTATTGCTATTCTGGACACTCATTTAGTGGCCAACGGTAATGAGTACGTAGTAACTGCAAATACTACTAGCAATGTAGCCAAATTACTCATTTCTTTTGGTGATAGGTCTAAGTTTTTTGCGCCAAGAAGTGATGGAACCTGGTCTGTGAGTTTGCCTCAAGAAATGCTGAGTGGAAAAACTTTAATAGTAGAAGCGTTTGGCCTACAGGGCAATACGGCTAGGACGGACTTGGGTAACATTGCTCCAACGTTCGCCGACAGTTTTACCCCGCTAGCCGGAGAAGTGGCTAATGCTTCTATCTCAGTGTTTGGACAAAGGTTAAACGTGCAATTGGCAGAAAAGCGGGGGATTATTGGCGTAATTTGCTTGCTTCTAACTGCGCTTATTATTGCCATTGGGGTGCACAGACATATCCAGCATGTGCGCATGATTGCTAATACGGCTTTTGTGGTTATGTTCGCTACATTTTTACTCTTGGTTTAGAAGTCAACTAAACATTTTAACAATTTAACATTTAAACAAAAAACCATAACAACTTGTCATTCCGTCCGCCAGCTGGCGGACGGAATTCAGGGTTTTAGGATTGACTCTAGATATCCTGCCCAAGCCGGCGGGGTTTCGGGATGGTAGATGGATGGCTATGCAAGACCATTAACAATTACGAAATATTAGGTAGACTCAGATTTAGTTTCTGGGCCAGTTCTAATCCAAGTTTAGGGTTGCTATTTTTTGTATACATTTTGCGAAGGACGCTTTCTACACGTTTGGTCGAGAGTGTTCGTATTTCCGGGTTTTTAGCCATTTTTTTGAGTAATTCTAAAGTCTTGGGTTCTACTCTAAGAGAGAACCTAGCTACCAGTTGTATGGCTCTATAAAGTCTTAGAGGGTCGTCTGAAAAAGTGACCAAATTTACTGCACGTAGTGTACTAGTCTGGATATCTTTTAAGCCCTTACACGGGTCTATTATTTCATCTGTGAGCGGGTTAAGGTATAGTGCATTAATAGTAAAGTCTCTTCTACTAGCTGCTTGCTTTATGGAGAGAGCAGGGTCTAGTTTTATACCAAATCCAAAGTAGCCCTTGCCTGTTTTGGTTTCTGTTCTGGGCAGGGAGATATTGATATCGCTTAATTTAGATTTAACTGTCCAAGTGCCAAACTTTTTAGATTGTACAATATTGGCTTGGGGAAACGTCTCTATAATTATTTTATCTAATACATTTTGACTCACCCCAAACACTTCCAAATCCACATCGTTTGGTTTTATTCTAAGCAATCTATCCCTCACAAACCCACCCACAACAAAACACTTTGATGAGGGCTTTGTGTAGTTCTGCAAAGCTTTAACAAGTCTTTTTACTGGGTTTATTTTCTGTGCTTTTATGCTGATAGGCATTGGTAGTGGGGTCATTACTTTGCCATATAATCATAGGACAAATAGGACGTATAAGTCTAATAAGGCAAATGAATTAAATAGACCAAGAAACAAACACCACCAAACAAAAACCCCAACCTCTAGGGTTGGAGTCTTTGTTTGGTGGACCGTGGGAGAATCGGACTCCCGCCCGCCGGATGCAAACCGGCTGCACTACCACTATGCTAACGGCCCTCGTCGTACCAGTTATTACATGCGCTGTGGGCTTCCAAAGCTTCGCCATTGCTGCTGTATAAATGTTACTCCTCTCAAAATTACGCTTAACCTCGGAAGCCTCGGCCCAAGTGCAATTTTGTAAAAATACAACTTACTGTTCGGCTTGCTCGCCTATGCCAGGGAGTTGGAACTGGGTGTTGCTAGTGTATCTGACCACACCAGTTAGCCACAAGAGCCCAAGCAACAATATAACAAATCCTACCATTCTCCACCAGGCGTAAGTTCCGCCAAAACTACTAAAGTATTTTTCGGCAAAGCCTATGGGTCCAGTAGTCCTGGTTACACCAACCGTGTATTTCATAACCAGGAAACCGACTATTATCATAATTGGAGCAACAATGAAACGCATGGGCATGAATTGCAAATTGCAAATTGTAAATTGCAAATTGAGGTCTGTATTTAAATCTTCAATCTAAAATTAACAATTTTCAATTCTTATTATGGTGGGCGTGCCAGGAATCGAACCTGGGACCTCGTCATTATCAGTGACGCGCTCTAACCATCTGAGCTACACGCCCTCAGGGTGATGTACGAATACACCTATGTAACTCGTGTATTTTAACAATAACTAACTATTTTGACAAATGAGCTACTCGTGTTGTATTCTAATAGTAATGCGTGAAGATTTGTACGCAAAATTCTTAGTTTTTGAAACAGAAATTTATCTCTAACCTGTGTTTTTTTTCAAAAAGAAATCTTCCATACTGGGTGTGGATATTGGGACGGCCGATATCAAAATTGCCCAAATTACCTACAATAACGACAAGCCCTTTTTGGATACTTATGGGATTGTAAATTTGTCATACCAACTTACAAGCGAAAACAGTGACGAAGTGGTCGGTAAAGCAGCGGAAGTTTTAAAACAATTGGTAAAACACGCTGGGGTAACTACCAAACGGTGCATGATTAGCCTACCAAATGGTGCAGTTTTCACTTCTATTATAGACATGCCAGAAATGTCAGATAAAGAGCTTGATCAGGCTATCCAGTTTGAAGCAAAGAAGTATGTACCCCTGCCAATTTCAGAAGTTATTTTGTCCTGGTCTATTGTGGGGAGCAACCCTACAAATAAAACCAAAAGTATTTTACTGACTGCGGTACCTAGGCACTTAAAAGAAAGTTATGTTAATCTATTCGCACTTGCGGAACTTAACTTGGAAGTTATAGAGATTGAGGCCTTGGCACTTATCCGGGCTTTGGTCTTTGATACCAAAAGCAACTATGTTATAATTGACATAGGTGCAAAGGCTACTGGAATTAATTTTATTAAAGAAGGTTACTTACAGCTATCACGAAGTATCAATGTTGGGGGAGATTCTATCACAGAGCACATTGCTGAAGTGCTAAACATTAGTCACGGTAGAGCAGAACAGTTCAAGAAAGATTTTGGAGTTGCAGGGACGGGGTTCATTCCGGAGGCGGCACGGCCAGTATTAGAAACCATCCGAAACGAGGCAAGCCAGCTGCTCACGATATATAGAGCACGTGGTGTACAGGTATCTAAGATTATATTGGTGGGTGGAGCTGCCGGAATGCCAGGTATAATAGAGTTTTTCGCTGAATTAGGGGTTGCGACTGAGTTGGGCAATCCTCTCTCAAAGCTAGAGTATCCAGAAGCGGTAGGAGCAGTACTAAAGCGTTATGCCCTGCACCTACCCGTAGCTATAGGCTTAGCTTTAAATAAGTAGTTGGTAGATATAAATAAAAAATTGACACAAACATGCCACAGATAAATCTTTTAGGTCAAGACACAAAGAGATACAGCGAACAGTTTGCTCGTGGGCCACTATACGCTGTTCGTTTCTTTGTGTTTCTTTTTGTGGCGCTTATCGGTGTGTGGGGTTTTTTGTTTGTACGTACTAGGATGATAAATGGGGTAGCCGCTTATACTCAAGCGGATATAGTAGCTCAGCAGAAGAAAATTTTATCAGACGAACGAAGGCGGGAGCTTTTGGTCAGGCAAGGTCAGTTAGATTTCGCCAATCGCCTGCTAAGTTCACATGAGTACTGGTCTAGGCTTTTACCAGAGCTGGCTCGGGTAACAGTTAAAACAGCTAGCTACATTTCGTTTCTAGCAGAAGCTAACGGTGAAGCTCATTTAAAAGTAACGGTTCCTACCTATAAAGATTTTGATCTGTATTTGCAGGTTTTTGACTTGCCGGAGTTTAACAAGGTCTTTTCTCACGTCACTGTTTCTTCAGTAGGTAAGTTTTTACAAGGTGATACACAATCTGTACGTTTTGATGTAGCTTTAAGGTATAATGAAGATTTTTTAAAAACAGTGGACGATACAACGACTAATAATCTGCCTGCACAATAACTTTTTTTATGGACATGCATATCACAAGTCAGCCGGTTCCTGTCTCGCGTAAGACTTCTTTTAGTGGAACAATTGTAGAAGTTGTCTTTTTAATTGTCTTATCGGTTATTACTTATTTTTACTTAGTAGCACCCAAACTTACAGAATTTAGGACAGCCAGAAAAGAGTTGACTGCTATACAGGCCAAAAAAGATGCTTTACAGAAACAGGTACAAGACTTTGATAAGTTAGTACAGGATTTTAGGGATAATACGCACGGAGTAAACGCGCTAGATCAGGTGTTGCCTCTAGACTCCAAGCCTAGCAAGCTCTATGTTTTGCTGGAAAACTTTATGCAGAGTAGCGGACTGACTACGGGTTCAGTAACTGTAGACGCAGATGCTCTTACAGTGGTGGCGGGTAATACTGCTTTGGAAGGAGAGGCTTCTAAAACAGATCATAAAGTTCTGCCTGTAAATATTTCTGTGAGCGGGGTAGGCACTATAGACCAATTAAGCAACTTATTACACTTAGTGGAGACTAGTACTAGGTTACTAGAAATTAACAACTTAGATGTAAGCCAAGGACGTGGAGACCAAGTGGTATTTAAGGTAGGCCTAAAGGCCTATTCATATGGGGAGGATGTTACTACGGAGGCAACTGCTACTAAGTAAGCTTCAAACCGAACTATGGGAAATAAAAAAAATACATTGTTAATATTCGTGGTCGTCATACTCTTTATAGCCTCCGGAGTAGTTTTATATAACGGCTTTGTTAAGAGTCCTGGTACAAATACCATAAACACCGTTGGTGGCGGAAAAGAGGAAATAGTTAATTTAC
Source organism: Candidatus Doudnabacteria bacterium (assembly GCA_023245955.1). GTDB lineage: Bacteria > Patescibacteriota > Doudnabacteria > UBA920 > UBA920 > JAEUSE01. The sequence goes on from JAHFJI010000061.1 coordinate 6,938, forward strand.
TGCCATATGGCACCAAGTTGGATTTTGATCCAGTGGAGAAGCATGCTGACTCTGGAGCAAATATAGTCTATGAGAAAGTAGATCCTAAGAACGTGGCGGTAGATGTGCACTCGTTAATCAGCCCTGTTAAGGATGAAACACCGGCACAGGTAAATGTTCCTACCCAGCGTGGCCAGCGTATACAATAGCTACTTACGACAATTTGTATTATGGCAACAAACAGTTCGTCTACAGTTAAGCAGACACAAACATTTGAGGAATACTTAAAGACACACGGGCTTATTC
>JAHFJI010000062.1 GCA_023245955.1 Candidatus Doudnabacteria bacterium
ACATGCAGCTCCAGCACTCCACCACCAATTTCGGCTTTAAGCTCACGAGCAGTACCCTTAGCTATTACCATGCCCCGGTCTATCATAACTATGCTGTCTGCAAGGTAGTCTGCTTCTTCTAAGTACTGCGTAGTAAGCAAGAGCGTAGTACCATCGTGTACTAGTTCTTCTATGACTTCCCAAAGCTCGGACCGGCTACGTGGGTCAAGCCCAGTAGTAGGTTCATCTAAGAAAAGTATCTCTGGCTCACCTACAAGACTTGCTGCTAAGTCCAGTCTTCTGCGCATGCCGCCAGAATAAGTTTTTACTGGCCTGTTACCCGCATCGGTCAGAGAAAAGCGTTCCAGTAAGCTCACGGCTCTATGTTTGGCTGTGGCGCGAGTAAGGTGATAAAGCTGACCCACCAGTTCCAAATTTTCCTTACCAGTTAAGTTCTCGTCTACTGCTGCGTACTGTCCAGCTAGGCCAATGTAGTTCCGCACTATATTTGGGTGCTTTACTACATCCACCCCTGCCACTGTAATAGTTCCGCTATCTGGCACAAGAAGTGTAGTTAGTGCTCGCACCAGTGTAGTTTTTCCTGCACCATTTGGACCAAGTAGCCCAAGCACCTTACCTTTTTCTACGTCTAAGCTCACACCCGAGAGTGCGTGCACGTTGCCATAGGACTTCCAGACATCCCGTACAGTTATGATGGAGTTCTCTGGCGCTGCTTCTTTTTCGGCTTTTTTATAATGCCCCGCCTGCGCCATCCCCGCCTCCATCATATGCCGGATAAGCGGATGTACTATTGTGCTGTTGTTATGTTCTGGCATAAGTAATGGTTAAAGTAGATAAAAATTAAGTAGGTACGAGTTTAGTAAAAGCAAATACTAACTCGTACCCAGCTATATACAAATAAAAGATGGCTGGCCGTCTCGAGCTAGAACCTTTTGATTCATTGCCCTGTAAGGTCATTCTGATATATTTTTCTATAGTACTATGATGCATCTCGAGCGCTTCAAAAAAATATCTATATAAATAAACTAGCAATTAGTTTTGTTAATGTTGATATATCAACTACCATAGATACTCCATTTTTTATTTTTTCTAAGAGGCTACCTTTTCTTTCTTGAGACAAATCGCTGTTATTTATATCTACAACTAAAGAATCGATTATGTTTCTATAATTAATTGTTTGCGTTGCATCACCAGCTCTATAATTTCCAGGGCCGATATGTAAATCTCCCCCATTACCAGATGATGAACCATCACCTGCTCTAAAAACTAAATCTCCGCCTTTATTTTGATTACTCATATTTATTAATAGATAAATTAATAACAAGCATTTGACTTGCAGTTGAGAAGGACCTCGAGCGTGCAAATCTAGCTCAAACTGGCTGGGGTAGTAGGATTCGAACCTACGAATGGGGGCTTCAAAGGCCCCTGCCTTACCACTTGGCGATACCCCAATACTTAAAAATATCAAAATCCAAAGTACAAAACCCAAATAAAACCGCTTCATTTTGCCTCAACATTATACGCAAAACCCATCAAATCCGCAAGGTGCGTGTTATAATATCTCTATATGTTCAAACTAATTAAAATAATTATTTACATGGCTATAATTGGTGCTATTGCCACTTATGTATGGGCACTGCCAAAACTAAACTTTATAAAAAAGAACCCTGGTTTTTGTACTCAGCTTAGCCACAATCTTTACTACTGCGGTGATAAAGCCGACGCGCAGAAACTTTTTGAAACTAGTAGATAAGCTCTTTCTGTCATCCCGGACTTGATCCGGGATCCAGGCTCAATTCTAGATTCTGGCTCGTAGGCCAGAATCACAGGATAAATTACAATCCATGTCTACAGCCAAAACCAAAAAGACTAGAGTACCTACACCTGAAGCAGAATCCCCCGCCACAGTCATTCACCCGATCCGTCACCACAGGCCCATAATTACCATGGCAGTAGGTTTTGGAATTATGTTGGCTATATCTGCTATGATTCTGGCTAATAACCGTGTGCGAACTATTATAGTCCAACAATTCGCACAAGAAACCATCACTATAGACACTACCAACTGGCCAAGTTATACCGAACCATCTACCCATCTAACTTTTAAATACCCTAGTGACTGGACAGCAAAAACTATTACCTCTAGCAGTGACCGAGCAATTATAATAAGTCCAGAAAAAGATACGAGCATCAAGATAAGCATATACATTAGCCCATCCGGCTATCTAGGTTTTGATGGACTGCCAACAACTCCTACCACATTAAATGGCCTCCCAGCCATAGCCGTGGCCAACACACTACTTGGTCTAGAAAGAATCGGTAACTACTTTACTTTTGACGCAGGACTACACGCCTCCTCCGCGCCTACCTTTCACGCTATCCTAAAAACTGTGCAATTTTAACTAGTTTATTTGCATTAGACCTCTTTCAAAAGTAGATCTGTATTTCACGATTTGTCATTCCGGGAGCCACGAGTCTTCGAGGGCTACCCGGAATCCAGTATTTGTATAAGCCTGGATTCCGGCTCGGAGGCCGGAATGACAGACTTTTGAAAGAGGCTTATTTTCAAATCCACAAGGAGCAATCTTGTCTGGCGCAAGGACGCTCCTTGTTTATAGATTCATAGCTATTTTATAGGTAGTTATCCACACACAGCTTGACAAAATACAATATTTTACATACTATGTAGGCGTCCTTTGCGGGGCGTTTTTGTTTCACCGATAGCAAGCCGGTGAAAGCAAGAAACGGTAGACGCTCCGCAAAGGACAACTACACACAGAAAGGAGAAAATTGATGCTGAGGTTTTACCTCCACAGTTTTCTTAAGCAGGCTGGAGCCCTATGCTCCGAGCTTGCAAACTCACTTTTGCAATATTCATCTGGGCATCGCCTAGATGCCGACTGGTTCGGGCTCGCCAAATCAATTTGGCAAGCAGTATTGCAAAAGATTTTCCGGCTTTTCTGAAAAACCGACCCTGGCCACTTGGGTTTAGTGGTAAATCTTGCCTGGTAGAAGTATCACACCAGGCACCCCAATCACCCGCCGACTTCGAATAGCCGGCAAGTCCCAGGAGGACATCATGATTGAAACGTTGGTTGGCCCGCAAGAGGCCGTGGGCAAATGCGGATCCTGTCACCAACAGACAGTTCGCAATGGCGTCTGTCTGGCATGTGGTGCAAGACAGAATGAAGACGACAACATCGTCAAACTGTTTTTGGAAACCATGCCAGCACGTGGTGTGTGTTCGTCCGCACCACTCAACAGACTGCTTTGCCCGAGATGTCGAGTCTTCATCGGTTCGGCTCAGGTCACGTGCAGCTCATGTGGCACCAGAGGTGTGCCACAGAAACAATAGTACGAAGATCGTTGAAGTTGCGTTTTTCGTGATATTGTTTCTCGCCTTGACTACTCTCACCCAGTAGCTAGGGCAATCAATTGGGATTGATGGCTCCAACTTCAGAGTCGTCAACACCCCAACGCGGGAGATCTACTTACCCCAAGTAGCTCCCGCTTTTTTTATGTTTATATTCACCTGCTGTCCCCACATTCATACACAACTGTATAAATGTAATATGGTTTGTCATTGCGAATCCAGTTTCTGGATGTGGCAATCTCGTATTTATGCTAAATGTTTACTTGTTAATTTGTATATTTTAAACTAGATTGCCACGTCGCTCGCAGACTCTCTCCTCGCAATGACATAGTTCGGTGAATACCCCCGTCTAAGCTATGGCCCCACCACCAAGACACATTTTACCGGAATACAAAACCACGCTTTGTCCACTTGCAAGCGCCTTCTGAGGCGTTTTAAATTTTACTAAATAAGTATCTTTCTTTTGCTTTTCAATAGTGCACGGCACTAATTCACCTTGGTGACGGTAACGTGCCAGGAGTGAGGTATGAGCCGTGAGACGTGAGCCTAAATGCTTTTTGGTATTACTCAAGGCTCTAGTCTCATTACTCACGTCTGCCGCTGTTATCCAGTTAACGCTATGTAGTTCCACCTCTCTCACTTCCAGTGCCGGGTCATTAGCGTCTTGAGTTACATACAAAATATTTTTCTTTAAGTCTTTACGAAGCACATAGTAAGGTCCGTCTCCACCTCCCACACGTATCCCCTGGCGCTGACCTATGGTGTAATTATGCAAACCGGAATGAGTGCCGAGTACGGTATACGCCTGAGGCGTGAGGAGTGAGGAGTGAGACTGCCGGTCTTTTTCTCCCCCTTTGGGGGAGATGTCTAGTTGCGAGACAGAGAGGGTTGGTTGCAATTGACTTGATTCTTGATTCTTAATTCTTGATTCCAACATAATCTTCCCTGGCTTTGCCTTCACCTTTTGCTCCAGAAAATCTTTCAGCCGAATTTTGCCTACAAAACACAACCCCATGCTTTCTTTCCTGTGCGCATTGGGTAAGCCAATCTTCTTTGCCAGCTTCTTTACCTCTGGCTTTTTCATACCCCCTATCGGAAACAGTACATGTGGCAGTTGCTCTTGCTTGATGTTGTAGATAAAGTAGGTTTGGTCTTTAAATTCATCACGACTCCGCATTAAAGAATAATGAGGCGTGAGGCGTGAGGCGTGAGGCTTCCGGTCTTTCTCTCCCCCTTTGGGGGAGATGTCTCGTCGCGAGACAGAGAGGGTTGACTGTAACTTACCTGATTCATGATTCATCACTCTTGATTCTGCAATTTGAGCATAATGCCCGGTTGCAAGATAGTCAAAACCATTTTTAATAGCCCAGTTGTAAAGCAGTTTAAACTTTATTTCTTTGTTGCACATTACATCCGGATTGGGAGTACGGCCTGCCTTGTACTCACGGAAAAAGTAGTCCATTACGTTTTTGGAATACTGATGCTCAAAGTCTAGTGTGTGTAGCGGAATGCCTAAGTGTGCCGCTACCCGCAGTGCCTCCTGCCGGTCCTGAAGCCACGGGCAATCTGCCACCTTGAGCCCTGCAGTACTAGACCAGTTCTTCATAAACGCTCCCTCTATCTCATAACCAGCCTTTAAAAGTAGGTATGCCGAAACAGCAGAGTCCACTCCGCCCGAAAGCCCTATTAACACTCGCTGTTTCTTATTCGCCATTGCCTACAGTATAAAAAATACCCACTAATTGGGCAAATGTAACTTTACTCGTGCTATGTAATACAAAAACGCCGTCCGACAGTATGCGTCTCGTACGCAAAATAAATGTACCTTTAATTTATTTTTTAGTTTTACCAAGCTCGATAGCCACTGCCACGCCAAAGTTCCCTTCGGGGAGGATACATCTTCTACTTAAGAGCAAACTGGTCGGACCAGGTAGCGCGAGTGGAGGCGAAATTTACTAGTTGCTTTGCTTCAGTAAAACGACTCTCTTTGGTGCTATCACCAAGCACTACTACTATAAAGTAGTGACCTTGTGCATCCCGAAAACTCCCAGCAAAGTTTATAGCGCCATCAAGAGTGCCAGTTTTGCCGGCCACAGTGGTGAGTGTTTTATCTTTCAGTAATGCATTAGTACTCTTAATGGTCTGACACCCGCCATTGCCTGTGGCACAAAGTCTATAACTTGCAGTTCTAGCCACAGTACGGATGCGCTCTGTGCTAAACGCAGCATTGGCAATGCGCGCCAAATCTTGTGCGGTAGTCCGGTTGTCACTACTGATACCAGAAAAATCTACAAAAGTAGTGTTGAGTGCTCCCTCACCGCGGACCTTTTCCTGCATGCGAGCCAAAAACTCTGTGCGGGATAGGCCAGTACACCTAGCTAGTGCTGTAGCCGCGTCGTTTGCAGAAGGCAAAAGTGTGGCATAGAGCAGTGAACCCATGGTATAAGTTTTGGTCTCCGAAGCTTTGGTAATAGCCACTCCACCTACCCGGTCTTGCTCTCCTACCGTACACTGCTTGTTCCAGTTTGGGTTTGTGTCTAGCACCACCAGTGCTGTAGTAAGTTTAACTAGGCTTGCCGGCACGCGGGACTCCGTGCTCCCCTGCTCATACAGAACTTCACCCGTAACCTGATTCAGCACAATGACAGACTTAGCAGTTACCGTAGCTGCCTCTACACGTGGCTGTAAGTCATATATAGTAAGAGCCGACGCACTGGCAGGTGCGACTAATAGTACGATAGACAGTAATGGTACTAAATACTTCTTCATTCTTTTATTTTGGCTCTAAGAATTTTTAATTCCTAATATCTAATGTGCAATACCCCACCTAGCCTCCCCTTAGAACAGGGAGGGACAGGAAAAATAGTATTCGTAGTTATTCGTAGATTCGGATGAGATTCGTAGATTCGCATCGCTTATTGCATCATGCTCCCAAACTTGCTTTGCAGAACTTTCTTATGTTCCTTAAACAAATCGTCCAAAGCACTCCGAATGTTACGCGCTATTTCTCCCCTATCTCCAACTATGGAGTCGTCTACCTGTACGCTTTTGACTACCTGGTTACCATCCATGGTAATAACTATCTTGCTACCAGAAGACTTACCGGTTACATCTACCTGCCCAAGCAAAAGCTCTATCTGCTTAGCCTGCTTCCGCATCTCGTTCACATCTTTCAGTTTATCTAGAAATCCCATATATACCCCCACAAATACACTAATTTCACGAATAGCACCAATCCAAAAATTGTGTTTAGTGGGATTAGTGCTATTTGTGTATTAGTGGATAATTAATATTATTCTTTCACTTCTCCGTGTTCTACCAAGTCGCTCTTAATACTTGTTACTAGTCCGCCCAGTACGGCAAGCATTACTACAAAGCAGAACAACGCACCCACTACAGGGATAAACTTAATTACAGCCACAACCACTGCACCGAGTGTTGCAGTTTTCCAGCCTACAGCCAGACCTGGCTGTTTGTTTACCAGTGAGCTAGCCCAAGCGCCTATCCACAATACCGTAAGCACCCAAGAAAGCGCCAAAGCTAGTAAGTAAAAAGCAAACAGGAGAAAAGCAAGTGCATAACCTACTACTAGCACCAAAAA
>JAHFJI010000063.1 GCA_023245955.1 Candidatus Doudnabacteria bacterium
CCACAACTCATCCCCTAATTTTGCAACATTAGTGGGTTCGGACCTCCCGTTACTTTTACATAACGTTCATCCTGGTCATGGGTAGCTCACATGGGTTTCGGGTCTAGCTCGTGCGACCTTTAAGTATGTATTCAGTGTTCCCGCCGAGGCTGGAAAACCAAATACAACTTAATGCGGACTATTAATCCTCGCTTTCACTGTGATTTCGTTACATAGTAACTTAATCAAGCCACACAAGACTAACTCGTTGGATCATTCTTCAATAGGCACGCCATTAACCTGCAACTATCTTGCGACAATTACTTAGGTCTTTGACTCCTTGTAAGTATACGGTTTCAGAGACTATTTCATTCCCCTTCCGGGGTGCTTTTCACCTTTCCCTCACGGTACTCGTTCACTATCGGTCACCACAAGTATTTAGCCTTGGATCTTAGTCGACCCGACTTCAAACCAGATTACTCGTGTCTGGTTTTACTCAAGAAGCAATCTGAAGCATACACAATGTTTCGCGATACGGGACTATCACCCTCTTTGGTCTGCCGTTCCAGGCATGTTCTGCTACATAACATGTATCACTCCTAGTAGTATTACTGTACTACAACGATTACTCTTATAACCCCTATATTGCAAGGCCAGTAAGCTTTAAATCTCCATCTTGCGATTTTGAAAACACAATATAGGTTTAGGCTGACAATTAGTTCATAAAGCACACCCCGACAATGTCGGAGCAACTTTATAAACTAAAGTTCATTTCCCCGTTCGCTCGCCACTACTAAGGGAATCTCTGTTATCTTACGATAACTTGATTTCTTTTCCTCATGCTACTGAGATGTTTCACTTCGCATGGTTCCCGTTCATACATACCCCACGGCATGTAGACATATGCTCTTCCAGCATATAGGTTTCCCCATTCGGACATCTCCGGATCAAAGCTAATTTGCCAGCTCCCCGAAGCTTATCGCAGGCTATTACGTCCTTCATCGGCTCGTGGTACCAAGGCATCCACCGTATACCCTTCTCTGTTTGTTGTATCAATGTTTGTTGACTAGTAATTGGTAACTACCAAATTAGTAGTAAGTTGTAAGTAGTAAGTTGTCAGTACAAAACTGACTACCGACTACTTTATTCTGACTACTACCTTGATGTTTCAACTACTGTTTCTAGTTATCTCGTTATTTGAACTTTTCAGTGTCTGTTCTTTTGGTTAAAGAACAAACTACCACTATTTAGTTTTTAAAGTACTTGGCGTAAGAACAGTAATTAGTACTTAGTAATTTTAGTAATTAGAAATTCTGATTACTTGTTACTCCTTACTTATTACTAAATTAATCTTACAGCCACATAGCTACTGCCCACCGGAACTAAAGCTTCTAGCCTGGATTCCCAAAGTATATTGGAACGGCCGCCAGATCTGTGTAGCAGTAAGTATGTGATTATAAAAATTTGAAAGAATATTTATGGATTTTGAGCCAAAAAAAACCGCATCCGCGGTAAAGTCAATCTACTGGAGTGACCGCAGGGTTAACTTGGGAATTGGTTGATGTTGCTCATGTTTATGCGAAAAATACGTTAAATCAATCTTACTCTATTACATATATACTTGTCAAGAGATTTTGGACGAAAAAATCCATAAAATCATAACTCAATAGCATACATCTAAAATTGCCTTAAATTCCGGGTAAATCTACGTCAATGCCCACGAATATCTAGGGGTTTTATTTGCCCAACCTTCGCTCTCGACTCTTATAATCTTCCAAGGCCTTTTCCAGCTCTTTTGAGTCAAAATCTGGCCATAATGTATCGGTAAAATACAGCTGACTATTGGCCACATGCCACATCATAAACCCAGCCGACCAATGTGGCTCTCCGCCTGTACGAATAACCAAGTCCACGGATGGTAGATCTGCCGTCCATAGGGCTGCTCGTAGCGTTGCTGCATCTATGGCTTGCTTGGTAACCGTTATATGTTTAAGTGCTGCCAGCATCTCACTCTGCCCATCATAACCCAGCAAAATAGTTAAGTTGTGTTCTGCAAAGTGACTAGTCTCTAGTTGCAGTCGCTCAATACCAGTGTGGATAGACTCCTTGGTAATAAGTTCTTGCCACCGGCCAAGTACACGCACGCGCACCTTACCCTTTACGAATCGCTCCAGCGCTTCATCCGTAGCCAAGTACTTTTCAATAATACTAGTAAGTGCCAACACCTCCAGAGCTGGTCTAGACTTCAGGTTATCCTCGGATGCCGCCCATACGGTTAAGTACTTCACTCCCGCCTGGAAAGCTGCCTCGCTCACATCTCTAAACCTATCACTGCCTTTTTCATGACCCTTCCACGCATCTAACCCCTGGCCTCTCGCCCATCGTCTATTTCCATCTGGAATTATTGCAATGTGTTGTGGAATAACTTGCTCTTTCATACCCATACATAATACAGGTTTTAATAAAAAAGCAAAACAAAGGGCTCCAAGCTATTAAACTTGAAGCCCAGCAATCCACCACATCGGCAAAGTTACTTTTTTGGAATAAGCAACCTGCCCTTTTCTCTACTAAACTTTTTGCGATGGTAGCTGTCCACCGTCCATTGCCTATTTGTTTGGCTCCAAGCCATGACCCGAAAACTGCCAGACTCTGTACATAGAAAATACAAAAAGTAGGTTTATTATGAGCTATCACGTGTGCCAACTCAAGAGTCCTTTCTCCAGAAGATTAACCTGAAGAACTTTAGGACTGAACGTCATGCATAATTTTCCACTTGACCCTGCGTACGATACAAAAGCCACGCTGCCAACATGTGTACGTTAAAAATAGTACCTTGTGTTATCTTTTCTTCCAACTCAGAAGGTGTAACCCATTCATTAACGATATCTTCTTCAATATCCCCAGGTAACGTCTCTTCTACTAAATTGGTGGCTGCAAATACGTGCATGTATTGATTGGAACGACGATTATTGGTCAAATACTTTCCCAAGAACAATAGCCGGCCGGCTTTAAACCCCACTTCTTCCATAAGCTCCCGCTGTGCTGCCACCTCCGGAGTCTCACCACTTTCCACGCCACCGCCAGGAAACTGATATAGTTCTGCATTGGGAGGGTAAGAATACTCCTTACTTATGCAAACCTTGCCTTGCACATTTTTAGCTATTACAGTCACCGCATCCTGCCCGCTCTCAAACTTAATGTAATGTGTATGCTTGCCATTAGGTAATATTACCTCATCCTCAATAATAGTTATGCGAGGATGTTTAAACACTTCTTTGGAACTTACTGTTTTCCACATATATATGGTCGTTATAAAATATCTAAAAATTTCTGCTCGTCCAATATTTTAACCCCTAATTGTTCGGCCTTATTAGCTTTCGAACCAGGCTCTGTGCCAACTACTACGTAGCTAGTTTGTTTGGAGACAGATTCGGTAACTTTTCCACCGAGCGCTTTGATTTTCTTTTTGGCTTCGTCGCGGGACATGGCAGAGAGCGTACCGGTAATGACGAAGGTCTTTCCGGATAGCTTCAAACTGCTAGCTACTAGCTTATAGCTTTCAACACTAACACCATTCTTTAACAACTTTTGGATGTATACCAAGTTTTCTTTGGTGTGGAAGTAGTCGTATACGCTTTTAGAGACTACTGGACCTATATTTTCAACAGAATTAATATCTTCTACAGATGCGCCCATCGCTTTTTCCAGCGTATGAAAATACTTTGCTAAATCTTCTGCAGTTTGTTCGCCCACATGCAGAATACCAAGTGCATAAATAAACTTTGCGAGTGGCTGCTTCTTATGGTCTTGTATAGACTTCACTATATTCTCCGCACTTTTCTCACCGAATCGGTCCAGGCCTTGGATATCTTCTTTCCCCAGCGTAAACAAGTCAGCTGCATCACTGATGAGCCCTTCTTTCTGGAACCGGTCCAAGATTTTTGGACCCACTTCGTAAATTTCAAAAATGGTGACAAAGTGCTGCATGCCGCGGCTATTCTTAGCGGGACACTGCTGGTTAGTACAGAAGTAGGCAACAGACTGAGTATCTTTCTTACTTGCGGCAACGCGCTGTTCAACTACTCCGCCGCACACAGGACAGTGAGATGCCATTTTGAACTTCTTTTCTTTACCTGTACGAAGTTTAAGCAAAACCTCAACCACCTCCGGGATAACATCCCCGGCCTTTTGTATAACAACAGTATCGCCTATGCGTAAACCAAGCCGTTCTATTTGGTCTATATTATGCAACGTCGCCTTAGCAACCGTAGACCCCGCTACCAAAGTTGGTTTAAAATGCGCCACCGGAGTAAGCACGCCAGTTCTTCCCACCCGAACACTAATGTCAAGTACTTGAGTCGTCGCTTTCTCCGCCGGATACTTATAGGCAATCATGTATCGAGGCGCTTTACCAACTATACCAAGTTGTCCCTGCAATTCTGATTCATCGACGGACACCACAACACCGTCAGTACCATAATCAAATTTCTCGCGCAGCTTTCCAATCTTTTTTAAGACCTTCTTTACCTCGTCCAAATCTTTGGTAATTTCATCATGAGGGTAAACTTTAAAACCGAGGTCTGCTAATATCTCATGTTTGGTGGAATGCGTAGCAAACGGAAACTTGACTCCGTCCATCTCTGACTGAACAATATCGTACGCAAAAAAGTCTAGTCGCCGTTGAGCGGTCAAAGATCGATCCAGCTGTCTAACCGCGCCAGCCGCGGCGTTTCGTGTATTAGCAAACAACGATTTGCCTTCTTTCTCTTGACGTACATTTAGTTCCTTAAGTACGCTCCTGCGCATAACTATTTCTCCCCTAACTTCCAAATAATTATTACTACTTAAGATTCTCGCCAATGGTGACTTCTGCAGATTGAAATATAACTTGAGGGGAATTGATTCAATCGTTCTTAAATTTTGAGTAACGTCTTCGCCAACAAAACCATCGCCACGAGTCGCGCCTTGCACAAAGACACCATCCTTATAAATAAGTGACACAGCAAGACCGTCCAGCTTAACCTCACAGAAAAACTGTACCGTTTCCCGTTTATCCTCCGGCAACAGCTTTTTTACTCTTACTTCCCACTCATTTAATTCCTCTTCGTTAAAAACATCATTCAAAGACAACATACGCACTGCATGTTGTACTTTTACAAACTTGTCTAACGGTGTACCTGCGACTCGATTTGTGGGAGAGTGTATGTCTACCAAATCTGGGAACTCAACCTCTAAACCCTTAAGCTCTTTCTCTAGAGAATCCTTGATATCGTCGGTGACGCTGGGATCATTTAGGACGTGGTACCGATAGCGTAAGTCTTCGATTTGCCCTTGGAGTTTTTCTATTCTTTTTTTTGCTTCCGGCTTGTTCATATAGTCAAATTCTACCTTAAGTATAGCACTTTTGTGCAATCAAGATAACAAATAAACAACTAAACAATTTAGCAAAAAACCTAGATTATACTCTTATGCTTAATTGTTTAGTCGTTAATATGTTTCCTTGTCTTTTACTTATCCCCAATTGAAAACTAAACTAGAGTATCGTATACTGAACATATATGTGGTTTGGGAAAAATACAAAGAAAATTCATCTGTCGCGCAAACTTAACTGGAGTGTAGGCAAGGCTCAGTACACCAACTATTATTTTTGGTTTGTTGGAACTGTTTGTTTCGTATTTGCCTGTATTCTAATTGTACATACCAACTCTAAATTAACTAGCCCAGTTAAGCCAGAAGTCTTAGGCGCAACTACAGAGCAAAATAATCCTAAAGACTCTATTCAGCTTAAAAATTATACTGTAAACAAAGGCGAAACTTTCTTTTCTATTAGTCAAAAATTTTCTATCCCTATTGAAACTCTGGCCCAGCTCAACGGCATGAAGACTCCATTTAATATCCAGGCGGGACAAGTGCTTAAGATCCCCGTACAGTAGCCTCCTACGTAGGCAGTTACGCATACAAAACAAGGCAATTGCCTTGTTTTGTATTGTATGGCTACCAAATATTACTGAGTAGGCACTAGCACCCGCAATCTACGAATAAGCCTACCAAAAGAAGATTGGATTTCAAGGCCCTCTTTATTCAGATAAGGCAAACCTTTCGGCTCGGTGATCACCTCCACGTACTCTAACGACGATCCACTATTTATAAATACAACTTCGTAAGAACCATTAGAGAGTGGTATGTGTACATCTGTGTTGTAGTCTAGCAATACCCCTGCTGGGTTCACCCATCCATTAGGGCTCAAGTTTGGATCCTGGCACTCCACACTAAGTGGACACATATACATGCGTACCGAGCCTGAATTATTACTGGTTTTCTTAAAAGTAACATCAGAGTAACCACTGCTACCAGTCCCACTATTGGTTGGATCATAAATATATAATCTCACGGAAGAATTATAGGTATTGGCCGGGACTATTACTTCTATATCTTTATTTGGGCTGATGTTGCAGATCTTAGTCTTTGTAGTAGTAGCATTGCTACTATCTAGGATAAACTGAGTAAAATTACCAGAACACTCCATGCCAAGAGACGTTTTTAGGCTTGTCACACTACGCTTAACTCCGAACGCACCCTCCTCGGCCAACCCTAAGCTATAATACAAAATAGGCTCCGTGTGAGACAGATCACTTGACGTAGCAATTTCCGCAAAACCCACAGCTGCCAAACTAAAGGCAATGGTTGTAATAGCAGAAAGTAGTAGTACCGAAAGCAAAAGTGTTATACCACTTTGGTCTTTTATACTAGTTTTATTATTGGCTTGGAATATCATACGCATAAGTTGAAACTGTAGTTTGATAAGAAACGACCCTAGTTTCTCCGGTAGGTAAGGTTACAGACACCTTAGCCATTAT
>JAHFJI010000064.1 GCA_023245955.1 Candidatus Doudnabacteria bacterium
GAGAAGGCGGTTATAACCGTACCGGCCTACTTTGACGATGCCCAGCGCCAAGCCACTAAGAACGCAGGAGAGATAGCGGGGCTTGAAGTAGTGCGGGTAATTAACGAGCCTACTGCGGCGGCTTTTGCCTATGGTCTAGATAAAACTAGTGCTAAAGACCAAAAGATTTTAGTATTTGACCTTGGGGGTGGAACTCTAGATGTAACCATAATGGACTTCTCTGAAGTAGACAACCAAGCAACTTTTGAGGTGCTTTCTACTAGTGGGGATACCGCGCTTGGTGGCAAAGACATGGACAAGGCACTCATAGACTACATTACCGGTCAGTTTAAAACGGAGTCTGGTATAGACATTACAGCTGATCGCATGGCCATGAATCGTGTGCGTGAAGCGGCAGAAAAAGCTAAGATTGAACTCTCTACTACGCTGGAAACAGAAATTAACTTACCCTTCATAACAGCCGATGCCAGTGGGCCAAAGCACTTGCAAATGAAGATTACTCGGACCAAACTAGAAGACCTAATTAAACCAATCGTGGAGCGTATGCGTGCTCCAGTAACGCAGGCCCTAGGAGATGCCAAGCTTACTCCAGCACAAATTGAGAAAATTATCTTAATCGGTGGCCCTACTCGCATGCCACTTGTGCAAAAGTTTGTAGAGGACTACATAGGTAAACAAGTAGAACGGGGAGTAGACCCAATGGAGGCCGTGGCTAAAGGTGCGGCTATTCAGGCCGGAATTCTCTCTGGGGATGTGCAGGGCAAAGAAATATTGTTATTAGATGTAACACCACTCACGCTAGGTCTTGAGACTATGGGTGGAATTCGTACTCCTCTGATTGACCGCAACACCACCGTACCAACTTCTAAGAGCCAGGTATTCTCTACCGCGGCAGATAATCAGACTTCTGTGGAGATAAGCGTGTTACAAGGTGAGCGTGAGTTTGCAGCTGATAACAAAACTTTAGGCAGATTTATTCTAGACGGTCTGCCTCCAGCGCCCCGTGGTGTACCTCAGGTGGAAGTAACATTTGATATAGATGCGAATGGCATATTGACTGTAAAAGCTAAAGACAAGGCTTCCGGTAAAGAGCAACATATTACTATCCAAGGCTCTTCTAATCTTTCTAAGGACGAAGTAGAGCGTATGAAAAAAGAAGCTGAGAGTCATGCCTCAGAAGATAAAAAGCGTCGGGAAGTTATAGATTTGCGTAACCAGGCAGATGGCTTAATATCAGTATCAGAAAAGACTTTAAAAGAAGCTGGCGAAAAGGCAAAACCGGAAGACAAAATTGTCGTGGAAGAAGCGGTCAAAAAGCTGAAGGAAGTTAAAGACAAAGAAGACACCACGGCTATTCAAACTGCCATGCAAGCACTTTCCGATGCTATTCAAAAAGTTGGCGCTAGTATGTATGCGGAGGCAAAGCCGGAATCAGGAAGCACGAATCAAGAATCAAGTAACAATACAGAAACACCGGGGGCTGATACTGGAACATCTGCAGGTACCGAGGGCAATCCTACCGTAGACGCAGAGTTTAAGGAAAAAGAATAAAAGATGCAACCGATACGGACTAATAGTCCGTATCGGTTGGGTATGTCTAATCCAGCACAAGGTGTTGCCATGCGGAGCGGGGTGATTTGCGTACAGACCACATTTGTATGTATACGCCCCATTGCACTTCCCATTTGTGTTTGGAATCTTGTTTAGAAGTGACTCTTACACTGCGACTCGCCTTGTAGCCACCAGCAGGTTTATGTGACGACAAATCTTTTGGCGCAATGTAGTGGGTCTGGTTCCTGATTGCAGTTTTAAGCAAGTAGGTTGTAACTTTTGAGCTTCGTGTGATCATTTTGCCTCCTTTTTGTCCAACGTGGACAGCTAAGGATAACGGAAAGAGAGAGAGATTACAAGGGGATGTTACCCAGGCTCAAGAGCCTGGATCTAGACTAATGACTAACCACAATTTACCAATCAACTAAAATTTTATGGAACAACAAAACCAGCCGCAAGGCCAACAACAGCAGGTGCAGGTAAAAATAACCGACGAAGTACTTAAAGGCGTGTATGCCAACATGGTGCAGGTCGCGCATACTCCGGAAGAGTTTGTGTTAGACTTTATGAACTTGTTTGGTGGAGCAGGCATAGTAACTTCGCGCGTGGTGGTAAGTCCCGCACATATGAAACGAATTGTCGCGGCTCTCACGGAAAACATCAAACGCTACGAAGACCAATTTGGTGCAATTAAAGCTGGTAGTGATCAGCAACCACATATTGGCTTCCGTACCGAATAGAAATTAGTAATAAGTAATTAGTAATAAGATTCAATTCTAATTACTAATTACTACTTACTTATTACTTTTTACCATGGCTAACTTTTACGACATTTTAGGAGTATCCAAGTCTGCCTCCGCAGATGAAATTAAACGTGCCTACAGAAAGAAAGCTCATGAGTATCACCCAGATAAGGGTGGGGGGAATGAGGCAAAGTTTAAAGAGGTAAATGAGGCTTATCAGGTTCTGTCTGATTCCTCTAAGAGAGCTCAGTACGACAGATTTGGCGATAATTATCAAAACACTGCTGGTGGTGGGCAGGGTGGCGGTTTCCAAGGTAATCCATTTGGCGGAGGTTTTGACTTTAGCGGGTTTGGCAGCCAGGGGGCTGGAGTAGAGTTTGATCTGGGGGATATATTCTCAGATATTTTTGGTGGCCGGCAGGAACGTGGTTCTAGGAGGCAACGCGGGGTAGACCTGGAGATGCCCATGACTATTAGCTTTGAAGAGGCGGTGCATGGTGTAAACAAAACCATTACCATAGAGAAGCAGGACAAGTGCCATGTGTGTAGTGGCAGTGGGGCTGCACCAGGAACTAAGGTGGTCACTTGTTCTAAGTGCCATGGTCAGGGGCAAATACTCACTACCAGAAGAACTATTTTTGGTAATATGCAGTCGGCTAGTACCTGTGATAAATGTGAGGGAGACGGCAAAGTACCAGAGGTGCCTTGTAGTGTGTGTAATGGCCAGGGAGTTTTGCGTCGGCCAAAGACTCTGGAAGTAAAGATTCCAGCTGGGATAGATAACGGCCAGCGGGTGCGCATGCAAGGTGAAGGTGAAGTGGGTTATAAAGGATCTAGTGCTGGAGATTTATACATTACTATCCGTGTACAAGCGTCCAAAGACTTTAAACGCGATGGTATAAATTTGCAAAAAGAGATTCCCGTTAGCTTTGTTCAGGCGACTCTTGGTGCCAAGTTAGATGTGCATACTTTAGATGGAGAGATAGAAGTAAAAGTATCAGCCGGGACTCAGCCAGGCACGGTGCTGAAAGTTACAGGTCGGGGAGTACCCGTGATAAATTCTGGTAAACGTGGAGACCTGCTTCTAACAGTGCGGGTGATAATTCCAAACAAACTTTCTAAAAAAGAAAAAGAACTCTTGGAGCAGTTGTCAAAGGCTGGTGGAGAAACGGCTGAGGTCCATAAATCCTTCTGGGAAAGCATAAAAGACAGCTTTTAAAATTTTAGATGCAAGTTTTTAACCTTACATAAAGTTAGAACCAGCCATGCAGGCTGGTTTTTATGTGGCGTTTTTTTTAAGTACAAAATTTTAAGTACAAAATATAAAACAAAATATAAACTTATTCCCTTTTTTGACGGCCGTCACAAAAGGGAATAAGTCTACTTTAGACGTTTAGATATTTTAAGTGTTGTAGGAATTATTTTCCAAGATATGATAGGACAATTGCGGCTGTAACGGTAGTGATCACTCCAAGGAACTGGTGGACTTTTAGTTTTTCACGGTTGATAAATAGTCCAAGTAATACTGCCAGTGCTATATAACTTTCCGAAATACCCGTAGCCAGGCCAATAGGGATGTGTATAGTGCTATAGGCGAAAGCAACCCAGCCGAGAGTATCTAGAGCACTGACCCAGAAAATAAGAGTTGGGTATTTTTTTAAGTGTGTAGGCAGTGCAGTAGCTGTTCCTTTTGCTAGTAGGTAGCCGAAGGTTGCCAGGCTAATAATCAGGTCTATTACCCAGTTGGTGAGTAGCGGATTGGAAAGTCGTGAACCGTAGCCGATAAGAAAGTTTTCTCCGGTCATAAATAATGTAGCAGTAAGTGCAAAAATAATGCCTCGCTCCAGGCGAATTTGTTTGACTTGCGTGAATTGTTTGAGTGAGATTAATACTACTCCTATTACCACACCCAATACTAGCAGTGTTTGGGTGATTGTGAGCCACTCGTGGATAGCCAATCCCGTAACTATTACCGTGCCAATAATTTCTAAGGCATAAATTGGTTCTACTACTGCTATCTTGCCAATGCGCAAGGCTTCAAAATCAAATAATGCAGCAACCAATGCGAACGCACCTCCGCCTATGAGTATCCAAAATTCTCTTGTACCCATTTCAAACATTAGAAGAGGGATGATATCTTTGTACACAAACGGGAGCAAGATAATTACTCCAAAGGTAGTAATAAAAAAGAGGCTTGCTATATTTCCGAATTTCCGAGTACTTTTTTCTATTAAAAAATCTGCCAAGCCCCAACCCAGTAGGGCGATTAGGGCAAAAATAATGCCAATATTCATAAGAGTATTATAGCAGGGTGTTGTTTGCTGGTAATAGTTGTGTAATAATATAGTTACATAGATTAATAAGTAAGAAATAAAAATATGTTTAAGTTTTTTAGGAGTGATAAGGCGATAGGTGGAATTGCTACCGCTTATGTGGCGGGTATGGTTATGATGTTGGCGATTGCAGTGTTGGTGGGTGGAGTAAACAGGCCAAAGTTTTTGTCTTCTAGTGCCGCTGGCAATGTGCGCTACATTGGTCCAGCTATTTGTGACCCAGCCAACACAAGTCCTAGGTGTAGATTGGGCAGTGCTTTGACTATTAAGACTCCAAGTGTTTTACCTGGTGGGGTGCAAAACAGACCATACGCCTACCAGTTTGTAGCTTCTGGTGGTGTACCTCCCTACACCTGGGAAACCACTACTCAGTCAAGTATTAATTGGTATCATTGTTGTTTAATTGTGCTACACCCAAATGGTCTTTTTGCTTCTGTCACTGGAGTAGACGGTAGTAGTATGCCAAATGCAGGGGAGTTTCAGGTGGGGGTAAGGGTAACGGATGCCAACGGCCGGTTCACAGAAGGTGTGTTTTCTTACACTATTGAGCCTGATGGTGCTATAAAAGATACTGTTAGTAATGGGCAAAACCCGGGCCGAGCTTCCAGATAGCTATCTTATTTACATATGCAATATTATACTGAATTTCAACATTTAGTAAGGAATTTTAATTGGCACAGCCCAAGTTGGGACTTGTTTATTCTTTTGTTTTGGCTGGTTGCGAGTGTGCTATATGCCTTTACGGCTGGACGGGGTCGCTTGTTGTCTATCTTGGTCTCGGTATACATGGCTAAGTTATTGGTACTAGAAGCTCCATTTTTACAGACTATTGTAAATGCCAAGTTAAATATAGTTACGACTAGTTTGCAGACACTGGCTACCTTTGGTGTCCTATTCCTAATATTGTTTTTCTTTCTTTCTAAATACGGCTTTAGAACCACTGCTGAGGGTAGAGGAGGTTCTAGTTTAGTATTTGGTGTTCCGTTTGCATTTTTACAAATTGGTTTGCTACTAAACATCGTGCTGTCGTTTATACCTACAAACGTGCAACAAAGTTTGCATCCACTTATTCATTTTTTATTTTTGCACTTGGGTGCTGGATTTGTTTGGCTTATCGCACCAGTAGCGTATTTGATTATATTTGGCAGATTTGTTTCACACAGGTCTGATAATTAGACTACGAATTTCGCATAGCGCGTACTTGGGTAAGCAGCTTGGGTAATATCTTAAGTACTTTGTCTAAATCTGCCTTGGTCGTGCTATTACCCAGAGTAAAGCGAATGCTACCTTTTATAAATTTGAGTTCTAGGCCTATGGCTTCAAGAACGTGTGAAGGGTCTGTGCTGCTGGATGTGCATGCACTACCGGTACTGGCGCAGATATTGTTTGCATCTAGGTATAAGACTAAGGCCTCGCCATCCACACCAGCAAAAGATATATTGATATTGTTTGGAAGTCTCCGAATATTGCTATTGTGTTTAGTAGTAGTGGGCATCGGTCCATTGAGTTTTAGGCTTGGGATGGCTTTTTGCAACCTGGTTATAAAGTAATCACGAAGTAGAGCTTGTTTCTTACTCTCTTTTTCTCGAGACTGTTGAGCTAACACCAGGGCTTTGGCAAAACCAACTATGCCGGGTACATTTTCGGTTCCACTACGTAAGTCTTTTTCTTGCCCGCCTCCGTATATTAGAGGCTCAAGCTTGGTACCTTTGCGAACATAGAGACAGCCAGTTTGTTTGGGGCCATAGATCTTGCTTCCATTGAGAGACAACATGTCTACATGTAGCTTATTTACATTTAAGTCTAGAAAGCCTGCTGCCTGGCAAGCGTCGGTGTGAAAAAGAAGGCGTGAGGAATGAGACTTGCCTGCCCGACGTAGCCTGGGCGAAGTTGGGAGACGTGAGGTATTAACAGTTGCGATAAGTTTAGCAATTTCGGCGATGGGCTCTATGGTGCCAATTTCATTGTTAGCGTACATGAGTGAAACTAAAAATGTGTCTGGGCGTATGGCTTTTCTGACCTCGGCAACATTAAAAACACCCATTGTATCTACACTAATTTTGGTAACAGTAAAACCTTCCTTTTTAAGTACGCCTATTGTGTGCAATACCGCATGGTGCTCTATGGTGGATGTAATAATGTGTCCACCAGTTTTATAATTCT
>JAHFJI010000065.1 GCA_023245955.1 Candidatus Doudnabacteria bacterium
ACAAGTTAGTAGGAGTTTGTCAAATTTAAATTACGATTACCTATAATTAAGCCAAAAGAAATAAACCTGGTATACTGAATACATAAGAATTTCAATTAAACAAATAAACATTTAAACATTTAAGCATGAATACAGATTGATACGATTCAGAAGTTTAGTAACGGCATAATATCTGTATAGCATGATTCATAACTCCTGACTCATAATTCTTGATTCGTCTCCGACTATGACTTATTCTTTTCACTTACCGCATTATTTTACATATCACTTACGTAGAGAGGTAAAGGAGCTTTATGCAGCTACGGCTATAATGGACATTGCTAGTTCCGCAATGCTAATTTTTGAGCCTATATATTTGTACAGCCAACTTGGACTTTCCCTGGTTCAGGTTTTGTTGTTTTTTGCGATGGTCTATGCCTGGTATGTGGTGTTATTGCCCTTTGGGGGTATGGTTGCGTCCAGTCTGGGCTATAAGCATAGTATTATATCTAGTATGCCGTTTCAGTTACTTTATTGGACGTGTCTATTTTTTGCTGGGCAGTTTCCTTTGTTGCTCTTGGTAGCACCACTCATGTATGCGGTCAGTAAATCACTTTATTGGCCAGCGTTTCATGCCATAGTGGCGCAGTTTGCAAATCGGGCTCAAGTAGCCAGAGAGTTTAGCGGTCTTAGTGCAATTATCCAAACAGCGCAAATATTTGGCCCCCTAGCTGGAGGTCTAATCGTTCAGGCGACTAGTGGTGGCGGGCTTTTGATAGTGGCTGGTTGTATCTACACTCTGGCCATAATACCTTTGATCAAACATGTAGAAGTGAAATATAAACGTTTGTTTAGTTTTAGAAAAGTTTTAGAGTTATATAGGAGTTACCCAAAATGCATGTTGGCTTATTTTGGGTTTGGGGAGGAGTTTTTGGCACTGAGTGTCTGGCCGATTGTCATATTTCTGGCTGTGGCGGGTTATGGTGCTACTGGACTACTGGTTACTGTGGCTTCTGGGGTGTCGGTTTTGTTTAGTTTATATATTGGCAAGAAAACAGAAGGCAAGTCTAAACTGCCCATGCTGAGACTTGGGGCTTTGCTCACCGCGCTAACTTGGTTTATCCGACCATTTATGGCTGGCGCTACTGCACTACTAAGTGTGGACTCTGGGGCTCGGGTGACCAAAAATTTATATTTTATCCCTCTTTGTACGATTACTTATGAGCGGGCAGAAAGCCAGGATATCTTGCCTTATGTAGTCTTCTTTGAGCAAAGCTTGGCTCTGGGTAAGTTAGTGTTTGCCATGCTGGCAGTAGGGCTATTTGCTATAACTTTGAGTTACCCAGTATTATATATTCTAGGTGGTTTGAGTAGTTTGTTGTTCTTTTTGATTTGATAGCGTCGTTATTGCGACGGAGTCTAGGGGGTTGTGGTAATCCATATTTCAATTTAACAAATTAGCAAGTAAGCATTTAAACATAAATTCAGATTGCTACGTCGCTCACCAAGCTTGAGCTTCTCGCACTGACGGAGTTGGAAAAGTTGTATGCAAGATACAGAGATACAGAATTTAATAGAGCAAGAAGCAGAGAGACAGCAGGATACTCTTATGCTTATTCCTTCCGAGAACTACGCATCTAAAGCTGTAAGGGACGCAGTCGGGTCGGTGCTGGCAAATAAGTATTCGGAAGGCTATGCGGGTAGGCGCTATTATGAAGGTAACGAAGCCATAGACGAAATAGAGCTTTTGGCTATTGATCGTGCCAAAAAACTTTTTGGTGTACCACATGCTAACGTACAGCCCTACTCGGGTAGCCCAGCCAATAGTGAAATACTTTTTGCACTTGCAGAGCCTGGTAGCACTATAATGGGTTTAGCTTTGTCTTCGGGCGGGCACTTAACGCACGGCCATCCGCGTGTGACTTTTTCTGGCAAATATTATAATTCCATTCAGTTTGGACTTACACCGGATGCTAAAATAGACTATGCAGACATGCGCGCCAAGGCTCTAGAGCACAAGCCCAAGGTAATATTTTTTGGCACTACGGCTTACCCATTTATTTTAGACTGGGAGCAGGCTAGGAAGATAGCCGATAGCGTGGGCGCTTACTTGGTTGCAGATGTATCGCACATCGTAGGTTTAATTATTGCCGGTGTGCATCCATCTCCTGTGCCATATGCCCATGTAGTAATGTCTACTACCCACAAAACTTTACGCGGTCCAAGGGGGGCAATTATTTTAGTTACCGACGAAGGTTTAAAGAAAGACCCGGATTTAGCTAAGAAGATAGACTCAGCGGTTATGCCGGGAATGCAAGGCGGCCCGCACAATAACACTATTGCTGGTATTGCTATTTCATTGCTTCTTGCAGGCCAATCTGATTTTACAGAATATGGACATAAAGTAGTAGATAATGCTCAAGTTCTATCAAAATCCCTACAAGACAAAGGCATTACTATAGTGGGTGGGGGAACAGAGAATCATTTGCTAGTCATGGATTTTTCTAGTGACTCCGAGGGTGGGGGTACTTTAGTTGCCGCTGCGCTCAATGCTGCGGGGATTGTAACAAACAGGAACACTGTACCGAGTGATACAAACCCGTTTTACCCTTCGGGTGTACGCATTGGTACTCCAGCCGTAACGACCCGTGGCATGGGGGAGCATGAAATGAGGAAAATTGCCGAGTGGATAGCAGAAGTTGTGGAAATAGTTAAGAGCGAAAAATTACCAGTAGCAAAAGAAGAACGGCAAAACTACATAAAAGACTTTAGAGCGCGCATGCAAGCAAACGGCCGTATACACATTATTCGCAACCTTGTGCGCGACCTCTGCGCGCAGTTTCCAGTTCCGGGTGGTAATTAATTAAAAATTTATGTTCCACGCATTTATCTTGGGTTTGGTACAAGGGCTGGGGGAATTTTTGCCGATATCAAGTTCGGCGCACTTAATAATTGTGCCGTGGCTGTTTCGTTGGCAGGACCCGGGCTTGGGTTTTGACGTGGCGCTCCACTGGGGGACGCTTTTAGCTGTACTCGCATATTTTAGAAATGATATATGGTTACTTGCAAAAGGATTTGTCCATTCGTTATTTAAGTCCACCCGCGACCTCCAAAATAATATCTATCAAAAGCTTGCTTGGCTACTTATTATTGCGTCGGTTCCCGGAGCTGTTATAGGCAAATTACTGGAAGAAAAAGCAGAAACAGTTTTTCGTAGCGCTCCACTCATAGCCATAACCATGTTCAGTTTTGGCATTGTTCTGTGGCTAGTAGATAGGTTTAGCACTAAGATTAAAAATTTAGACCACATAACACCGCGTCATGCGTTACTCATTGGAGTGAGCCAGGCTTTGGCCATTATTCCTGGAGTTTCTAGGAGTGGTAGCACTATGACAGCTGCACTGGCTCTCGGGTTTAAGCGGGCAGACGCGGCTCGGTTTAGTTTTCTCATGTCCATACCCATAATCTTTGGGGCCGGACTAGCCAAGGCTGGTCATTTTCATGATGGGGTAACTACGCCAGAACTAGTGATTGGGTTTATCACCGCCGCGGTATTTGGATTTTTGTCTATTAAGTTTCTGCTTAAGCTTTTGGCTAAAAAAGATTTTACTATGTTTGTGTGGTACCGCATTGCTTTTGCGGTCTTGATTTTGGTGGTATATTTTGCGAGAAAATAGTATCAAGATTAGGCTTCTTTCCAAGATACATATCACAGTATCTGGTTATCCTCGCGTAGGTAGGGGTCCAGTCGGCCTACCAGTCGACAATAAAGCTATTTTTATTTGCTCGCTTTGATAGGCGAGCTAGATTCCCGTCTGCACGGGAATGACAGAAAAGAAAGGTCGTGAAACTTTTAAAGGTATCTAATGGACAAAGACCAATACTTAAACTTACAAAAGTATTTTCAGTCACATAAAGTGCTAAGACGATTGGCGCATTTTTTTGCTATGCAGGTAGTGGCTATTTACGTGCTGGTACCTTTCTTTTTGGTGTGGAGTGAACGTGGTAGGGAATTTATAGCGGCTACTGGGCTTGCACTAGTTGTGTCTTGGGGAGTATTGGTACAGTTAATCGCTTTTCTGCATCCTACAGCTCGACCTTACCAAAAGTATGGATTTGTACCGGCTGGCGGAGATGGGCTTTTCTCAGGTTTAGATACACGACTTGACTCGTTTCCATCTGGTCATGTGACAGCTCTTATAGCATTAACCCTCATGATTATTTTATTTAACTCACCGCTCGCTTGGCTGAGCTTTTTCATAACTGTATTGGTAGCTACTGCACGGGTCTTACTTGGGTATCACTACCTAAGAGACGTACTGGGAGGGCTCTTGCTAGCTATTTTGGTAGTCTATTTATTGCATATTTTTGGTGTTTTTGGCTTTATTTTTGCTCTGGTAAGCTAATCTTTTTGTTTGCTAACACCGACTTAACTCTGCTAAAATAATGTGGCTCAAGTCTACTGGCCGAGTGGCGGAATGGCAGACGCACGCGACTCAAAATCGCGCGAGGAAACTCATGAGGGTTCGACTCCCTCCTTGGCCACCAAAATTATATTTTCTTGCTGGAGAGTATCCAGCAATTTTCAAATATGTTAGATGGAATAGTCCCACAAAACGGATACGGAAAACCAAATAACTTGGAGCAAGAAATAGACGATGCGGTGTTTTCGTCTATTTTGGGATATACCCCAGTAGCAGATTTCGCGGACTTAATCGCTACGGGGCAAGTGGCTCCAATTGATAACGCGGTTGCGTCTCGTGAGACCCTCTTTGACCCGCGACAGGATATCACTCCCGTAGGGAGAGAAGGGGATGGGAAAAAAGTGAGTTATGCGGATGCGCAAATTCAAGAAATAGAAGTTACCAAAATAGTCCCAAATCCATATCAGCCTAGAAAAATTTTTGATCCAGAGGGACTCAAGGAACTTGCTAGTTCCATTCGCGAGCATGGCGTAATACAGCCAATAGTAGTAACTCTTACTTCAGCTGGTTATGAACTGGTGGTGGGAGAGCGCCGGTTTCGTGCAAGCATTTTAGCTGGGCTTCACAGTGTGCCTGCTATTGTTAAGCAGTCGCTTGGTGACCAAACCAAGCTAGAAGTGGCACTCATAGAGAACATTCAACGGCGAGAGCTTAACGCAATAGAAGAAGCCCGGGCATATGATAGGTTGATTAAGACATTCAAGCTTACTCAGGAACAGGTAGCGCAAAAAGTAGGTAAGTCTCGTCCGGCGGTAACTAACACGCTTCGCTTACTAAACTTGCCAGTAGAGGTACAGCGTGCGGTTATTGAGAATCGAATAACTGAAGGTCATGCTAGGGCAATACTCGGAGTAAGTGAGCCAGAAAAACAACTAGCCCTGTTTAAAGCAATTATTGAACAAAACTTAAATGTCCGCCAGGTAGAGGCTAAGGCCAAAGAGCTGTCACAGAAGCGTGCTATGGATGCTGTGGCGCCAGACCCAAAACTCATGGCTATAGAAACTGAGCTTAGGAGTAGGCTAGGCACTCAGGTAAAAGTTCAGCGCCAAGGCCGTGGCGGAAAAATAACCATAGACTTCTTTAGCGACGAGGACCTGCAAGACATAGTAACCAAAATGGCAGAAAGCAAAGAAGCACTTGCTAGTTCATCTACAATTACGAATGATATGCCGTACTTTACTGTGTAACGGATTAGCAAAGAGTAATAAGTAATTAGAAACAAGAAAGAACCAACGTCAACGGGCTGTAGTATAGTGGTAGTACGCAAGGCTGGGGGTCTTGTAGTGGGAGTTCGATTCTCCCCAGCCCGACCACACTTCTCCAAGGCTTCGGGCGGTCTTTGGCCAGTGGGTCTAGAAAATATATTTTAAATTGATTTTCTTACAAATTACATAACTTAATTTATAAAACATCTAAAAAAACAAAAATATGAGATTTATAAAATTTGGGATAATTCTTTTGCTGGTACTTTGGATGGTCACGGCACCGGTGGCCATGAATGCATCAGTAGGAAGTGTGCTCTATCGGGTGCAGATAGTAGTAAACGAGCCAGTCTGGGTGTGGGTTAGAATTACAGGTAAGGGTCGGGCAGAAGAAGTCTCGTCACAACTTCAGAAGCACTATGTAGAGCTAGAAGAATCCTTGGTGAGTGGTAATGCAGATGAACAAAAATGGGCCAAGCTTGCTGAAACCAACGCTTTTGCACGCGCACAAACAGAACTTACACAACTACTAAGTGATCAAAACTTTATGGTAGCGCACACTTTGGCCACTCAAATGCATGTTTATGTGGTAGCGCACGGGCAAGTTTTAGATGCATTGGTTAGTAATCCAACACTTAGTTCGCACGGGGCTGATGTCGCATTTATGCAAGACCGTTTAGCAGTAGCAGAGACAAGCCTGGACACCGTAAATAAAGCATTTGCTGCTAAATATGCGAGGATAGATTTTCTTAAAGGTATAGATG
>JAHFJI010000007.1 GCA_023245955.1 Candidatus Doudnabacteria bacterium
AGCGCTTAAAGTAAGCCCCATACTTTCTGCTACGCCAGCGGCTTGTTGCTTTGTTTCCCTATCGATTTTTAAATTGAGTACTGTTTTCATAGTAATTGAATAATATAACCATAGTATATACAACAGTTATGGTTTGTCAATACCGTTTTAAGTAGCTATTCACCATTTCCCAATGTCATCCCGGCCTCCGAGCCGGGATCCAGGCTAAATACTGGATTCCGGATAGCACTCGCGAAGCCTTGTGGCTTCCGGAATGACAACGCTAAGCGTTGTCTCTATCACGCTAAGCGTGATGACAATGTTTTGCTTTGTTTTGGGAAAAGGTAAATAGTTACCTATTTTGGTCTGTACTATAACTACCGGGGTCTGTTAAAATGCGTACGCCATTCTCTTCTATAACTAAACAACTATGCCCAATTTTGGTGATTTCCATAAGATTTGCGTGTAATACTATGCTAAAGGGTTAAACCATTTAAGTCCTATGGTCTGGAACCGAGCAAAGTCCAGGTCAGCAGAAGCTAGGGTACTGCCGGTTTGCATAGCTAAGCAAGCAAGATAAGCGTCGGGAAATAGCTTCCCAGTGGTGTTTGCTTGCATGCTGATCATTTTGAAAGTCTTGAGAGATATGTCCAGAGTGTCCAGTATATTCACATTTTGATTTTGGGTAAGAGTATCCAAAGCTTCAAACGCCTCTGCTGGGGTAAAGGCTGGTTTATATAGGGCGGTTGTAGTGGAAACCCTTAAAAAACCAATGGCACTCAACCATGGTATGCCAACAGTTTCTTCTGATCGGATAACCTTTTCCAGCCAATCCGTAACAGTACTGTATTCTGGACAGTTGGTGTTAAAAGCGTAGAGGAGAATATTAACGTCCAGCAGGATCATTTATAAGATTCTCCCTCGGCCATCTCTAGTAGCGCATGTGTGTTGGAGTAATCAACACCAGGGAGGGTGCCTAAGTTTTTAGCTTTGACCCGAAAATTTACATAGGTGCTGTTTTTTGGCTGCCTAAGAGCTTTTTCCACAAGTTCGTTGACTGTCAGAGAGAGAGTTCTTCCGGTTCTGGCCTGGAGCTCTTTTACCTGCTTAAATGTATAGTTGTTAAATTCAATAGTTGTTCTCATGTATATATGATAACATAGGTTGCATATATATGCAAGTATATACTCACTTTTATGTATCTCTTTTATATATGTCTTATTTTCCATATTGTCCTGTTCACATTTTCTCCTAAAAAATGCCTTGTTAATCTTACTAAATAAGCGTAAAATTGCTAATGCACGCACAAGAAGGCGCTGTTTTTTTGTCTGCCAGTCAGGCAGAAAAATAGCGTGGGTGGTTTATTTTTTTAGGAGGAAATATGATTAGGGGACGTAGAGAGAAGTGGTCGGCTTTTGCTACCCTTTGGGTGGTCTGCGCCTATCCTTTGTTTGGCTTGGCGTATGATTTAACAAAAAGTGGTGGCCGTATGCATGATGCCATAATTTGGCTTTTGGCTGGAGGCGTATGGCTTTTGCTTTTTCGTATCCTGGCACACAACGCAGGATGGTGGAGAATGGGGCGAGTTTGGTCTAAGGTACCAGCTGCCCTTTCTGTGTATCACGTTCGTGAGGGAACAGAGTGGCTTGTGTACGCTCTCTATTGCTCCGACCCGCGCTGGCGCTGGTCCACGCGCAATATGATTGCCAACGTGTTCGCCGTCCCGAGAGAAGCCGTAGCCACTGTCACCGATTTTGGTGGGCCGTCCTTGCTGGTCCACGGGGATGCGCTGGTCGTAGAGCACATACTAGCCAATATTGCCCTGGCATGCAAAAACGGTGTGCGGGATGTAGTGCTGATTCAGCACACCGCAACCTGCAAGGCATTGGTAGCTCGGAATATTCGTTTTGCTAACGACGATGCTGAGCTGCTAGGCTCTCAGCAAATAGTCCGAGAGGCCATGGCCAAGGTGATTAAGGCCATCCCACAGGCTAAGGTCTGGGGAGCAGTCATGGTAAGGTCGAAGACTAATGGCGTCTGGTCCCGCTTGTGGGCATGGTTGTTTGGCCAGGGAGTTAAATTCAAATGGATAGACAGTAGATATCCATCTGGATTAACCTAGACCAGGCCTGCCCAGAGAATCATCATTTAGCTTCAAGGTTGAGCGCACAAAACAATTTGCGTGTCTCAGCCTTTTATTTTGGATTGATACTTTCTAACACATCCAGCACTCGGGTGTTCATGTCTACGGTGGTGGTGAGGTGTTCTAGGTGGGGGAGGAGGTCTGGTACTTCAGCGGTAATAACTTCTACGGCAAAGTCGTGCAGGAACTTAGTTTTTTCCTCTGCTAGGTTGCGATTAGAGCCTATGGGGTCGCGGTAAATGGCGGAGGTTATAAGTACTACACCATCTTGGGGATTTATACGTCCACTGTTTATGTTATCCAGTAACAGTCCTGCCCCTACGGCAATAGTTTTCCAGAGTCTTGGGTCGTAGGGACCTATTAAGAGCGCGGTATTTATTTCATGTAGCCAATCAAATCCGCGGCCAATACCCAGTACCCACTCCTGGTGCTCTGCCTTGGCTATAGGTCTGTTCTCGGCCCTTATGTCTTTAATATGAGCAATGTTACCAGAGACTATGGGGAGTAAATCTGCTTGCATAACTGGAGGCATATCTGGGTAAAGTTTTGCAATGAGTTTTTGTAAGTCGTCTGTGCTTTGTTCACTAATTTCCGAAAGGTCTACCATGTCTCCGTTGTCGCCGTGCAAGATAAGCGCTTCCAGGTCTGTTTCTATACCCATTTGCACCGCGTAAACTGGTCCTTTGCCAAAAACTCTATCAAACTGTTCTTTTAGTTCTTGGGAAAATTTTATAGCTGCTTTGGTGTCGTAATTAAAACCTTTGCATCCACGGTGTTCGTCGCCTCTGGAAAAGTGATAGGTAGCTATGGGCATGCAGTTGCGTCCTCGGGATATAGCGTAACTTACCCATTCACGTACGGTGTAGAGTAGCCCTGGCCAGCCTAAGTTAAATTTTCCACCCAGATTGCGCCAAGGTTGGAGTATACCCACGGCGGTGTTGGTCATGACTGGCAAGTGTAGCCTGCCATCCATGCATTTAAATACCCCTATTTCAGTGGGGTGGCTTGCCCGGTACAGCCTGCGTGCTAGAGTGCTTTCCGGGGCATCGTAGCGGCCGGCGTGTAGTTTATTTATTTCTAAAAGCTTGCCTATGCCAGTGTGTTTGTCCATATGTTGGTTAGTGGTTTAACTGCTTGCATATTGTATGCTCATTTTGCGGACTTTTCAAGTTTATGGAGTAGTGCTATAATCATAAAGGTGTTAAGATTTTACATACTATGATACAAACAATTACAAAAAGATTTGAACTTACGCTTAGTCGTTGGTTTTATAAATTGGCGAGTAGGATAATTAAGTAGTAATAGGTAGTTAGTAATAAGTAATAAGCACGAACAGAAATAAATGTATAAACAAGCTTTTCCATAAGGAAAAGCTTGTTTTCTAATTACTTATTACTATTTACTCCTTACTTGCTTTACAAATCAAAACTATCTTGAAACTTTGGTACTATAATGTCTACCGTAGGCATTTTTTCTTTTAAGATGGGTGCAAAGCTGGTGGCTTGAGAAGCTTCTGTGTGGACCAAGAAGACTTTTTCTAGGCCGTGCAGATTTGTGATGTATTCCAGGAGTTGGTCTTGGTCGGCGTGGGCAGAGAACTCGTTAAATTTTACTATGTGAGCCAAGACTGGGTATTCTTCTCCCATTATTCTAACCGGACTTACTCCTTCTATAATCTTTCGACCTAGCGTACCTTCTGCTTGGTAGCCGGTAAACATAATGATGGCGTGCTCGTCGGTGATATTGTTTTTTATATGGTGTACTACTCGTCCGCCTTCGCACATGCCTGAAGCGGAGATAACCATAAAGGGTCCGGGCAGGGTATTAAGCCGCTTGGAGTCTTCTACTGAGTGGGTATATTCTAGGTTGTGGAAGGCAAGGGGGGGTTCTCCTGGCTTGGCAAAGTCTTTCCAAGTACTGGTATTGTACTCTTCTGCGTGCTTTATAAATACATCGCCGAGGTTAGCTGCTAGTGGGCTATCTATGTAGATAGGAAGGCGGGGTATGGTGCCACTGTCAGTGAGTTGGTGAAGTATGTAAATAAGCTCTTGTGTTCTTCCAAGCGAAAAAGAGGGTACAATAATTTTGCTTTTGTGCTCAAATGCTAGTGTAATGAGTTTGGCCAGGTTTGCTTTTGCTTCTTCCAGTGTTTTGTGCACGCGGTTGCCGTAGGTGCACTCAGATATGAGTATGTTGACCGGCTCTGCTATATTCTCGGGGTCACGCAAGAGCGGAGTGTCTTTGTGACCAATGTCACCGGTAAAAGCAACGGTTTTGGTTTTGCCATCTTCTGTTATCTCTAGAAGAACTATGCTGGAGCCTAAGATATGCCCAGCGTCGTATAGCTTAAACCGAACTTGCTCGTTTAGTCTGGTCCACTCTTTGCTGTGCAAGAAATAAGGTACGGGTACAAAGTGTGCCACTGCTTGCTCTACATCTTCTGTGGAGTAGAGCGGGCTAATGGGATCTTCGCCTGGTCTTAGGTGCGTGTTGTGGTAGCTGGCGTCTTGTTCTTGGATTTTCGCACTGTCACGCATAATGTAACCCGCTACGTCTACGGTAGCAGGGCTTGCGTAAATGTTGCCCCGAAAACCGCTCTTTACCAAGAGCGGTAACATGCCACAGTGGTCTGCGTGACCGTGGGACAGGATGACGGCGTCAATCTCACTGGGATTAAAAGGGAAAGCGCTGTTGAGCTCATTGGTCTCACTTCTCCTACCTTGGTGAAGTCCGCAGTCCAACAGAATTTTAAATCCATTTGTTTCTATTAAGTGTTTGGAGCCAGTAACTTTTTGTGCCGCACCTAGGAAGGCAATGTTCATGATTGTTAGCTCGAGGTTTTAAAAATTCGGAAGCGGTAAAATTTCTGTAAGATTTTGGCGTCTATTTGGTCAAACGTGAGTAGAGTACCTATGCCCTCGTCTTGCATAAGTACAATATTACTACAATCTACAAAACTGGTGTTTTTTGCGGGCACGCGTTGAAACATGTTCCAAGCGCGAAGTTGGCGGTGCTCATCCACATGAAGGACTTGTATCCTGGGTTCGGATAGTAAATAATTTCCCGCGGCCAGGGCAACTTTTTTGCCTCTTTTTTGAGATAGAACGGTGGTTACCTCGAGGAAAATAAAGTTGGAAATAACTAGAGTGGTTGCCTGTCCGTCCAGTATTTGTGCTGCCGAAACAGCCTTCGTATAAAGTGAGTCAGACGAGTTAAAAAGGGCAATAAAAAAATTCGAGTCTGCGAAAACTCGGCTGCTACTTTCCATACAAGTAATGGTCTACACTGCCGGCCAGGTTCTTTGGGCCTGGCTTACCTAGCGCGTTAATCCTTTTTGCGGTATTAACGAGTGTTGTGCTTATGGGTTGTGTTATTCTGCCACGAGAAGTAACTAGCTTTTCTGCTAGAAACATGCGGATAACCGCGGAGACGGTTGTTTCAGTACGGCGAGCTGTTACTTGAAGGTCTTTGAGTTGTTGCTTTGGCAAATAAATTTGTGTTCGTTGCATATATAATTAGTATACACCGTGGTGTATATACGTCAACGCTGTTTTTACAGGGATGTTTTTATTTCACTTATGGTTTTATTTTCAAGGCGCAAGGTTCGGTCAACGCCAATTTGTTTAGTGAAGTAGTGATCGTGGGAGATTATGAGCATGGCGCCGCAGTAGGATTTTAGGGATCTTTCAATAATTTCTCTGGCTTGGATGTCTAGATGGTTGGTGGGTTCGTCAAGTATTAACAACTCAAATTGCTCATGTACCAATTTGGCCAGCATGAGTCGAACTTGCTCGCCGCTGGACAGTTGCTCTATGCGCTTGTGGCGGTCAGCGTCGTAAAATCCGTAACGTGCCAGAAAGCTGCGTATATTATCGGTTTGCATTTTTGAACCAAGACTTGAGAATATTTCTTGTTCGACTGTATGCTCCGGGCTAAGCGTGTTGTGTTCTTGGTCAAAATAGCCAATGCGCGAGCTTTCGCCAATCTTTACTTCGCCGCTATCTGGTAGCAGAGTGCCAGTCAGTAGTTTGGCGATGGTAGTTTTACCACTCCCGTTGTTGCCTTCTAGGAGTATGTGCTCACTGCCGCGAATTTCAAAACTCACCTTATCCAGTAACAGTGAATCTCCCAATCTTTTGGTGGTCTCTACAAACCCCGCTATTAGTTTTCCGCTATGTGTGTTGCCTTCAAATCGCAGGTTTTTTATAGCCACGTTATGTTGCGGCCGTGCTATTCCTTGGCTATATATTTCACGGTCCATGCGCTTTTTCCAGGCGCGAATTACTTTGCCATCTAGCATGTCGCGCGCGCCAAGGATTTGCATTTCTTTTAGCTTTGCCTCCATGTGTTTCTTTTTGGTTTCCTGAACTTTATACAATTCTTCGGTACGGGCGTGGCGTATCGTGCGTTCCTCCAGGTACGCGTCATAATTGCCAGTGTATTCGTTGATGTTCTTACTTTGCATGTCGAATTCAACAATTGCGTTTACGCACTTATTCAGAAAGGCGCGGTCGTGCGAGACTATGACCACTGCGCCGCTGAACTCTCTCACCAGTTTTTCTAGGAATTGTATTCCGCCCGCGTCTAAGTGGTTTGTGGGTTCGTCTAGCAGCAGGGTAGTGGGGTGTTCCAGCAATAATTTTGCCAAAGCCAACCTGGTTTTTTGTCCTCCGCTCAATAAGATAATAGCCAGTTGTGTATCTAGTGTGGGTAGCCCTACCTGGCTAAGGGTGGCATCTATTTCGTATGGTCTGTAGCTCTGTAGATAATTGCGCACGGTTTGTTTTTGCTCCTCGTGCGGGATAACCTGCTCTAAGTATCCAACTCGCTCTTTTTCTAGAATGATTCCGCCGCTGTCGGGAAATTCCATATTGGCAATCATTTTGAGTAGTGTAGACTTGCCCGCTCCATTTGGGCCGACAATACCGATTCTATCTCCCCGATGAATAGTGAGGTTGATGTTCTGGAATAGGGGTTCGTAGTTAACAAGTTTGGTAAGATTTCGAATTAGAATCATAAGTTTAAAATTAATAAATAAAAAAGCCGCAATTGGTATCGGGCTTTATGATTCTTAAACGAAAAGTTGTCTTTAAACGCTAGAAGTCATATTTTTTCCCCAATACAAAAACAGCCCTCTTGTAAAACCCCTGGCGTATTCCGATTTTACTTAGCATTTTTTGCTTCATAGTATTGGTAAAAATTGACTCATACATTATATCATAACGTATTTATTTGGCACAAATTCTTAAAAAAAGAGAGTATAAACGCTCTTGGCGTAACTTACAGTGAAAATCTTTCGAAGTAGATTTTATTTTTAGGAATGTCGAGGGTTGGGAGGGTTTTTAGG
Organism: Candidatus Doudnabacteria bacterium; assembly: GCA_023245955.1. Classification (GTDB taxonomy): domain Bacteria; phylum Patescibacteriota; class Doudnabacteria; order UBA920; family UBA920; genus JAEUSE01. The sequence continues at coordinate 7,470 of JAHFJI010000007.1, forward strand.
AGAGCGGACATCATAGGCGGTGGACCGCAGAGGAAAATTTCTCGGGTGGAAACATCTGGGACAAGTTGTTTAATGAGATCGTTGTTGACGAAGCCGGTATGAAAAGTAGTATTTGATTGTAGGGGCTGGCCTTGGTCGCCCGCTTGATTTCCAGATGACGGGCGACTAAAGCTCGCCCCTACGCCAGATGCAGAGAGTACGTGATGGACGCGGAGGTTGTATTTTTCTTCTAACTCTTCTAACTCGGTTCTTAGGGCAATATCGCTTTCTGTTTTGTTAGCGTATATTAGTTCTACATTTTTACCTACTTTCCCTAGGTCTTCTAGTATGCCACGGAACGGAGTAATGCCTATACCACCGGCAACCATGAGTACTTTATTAGTTTTAGACTTTTTGGCTGTGAGCAGACCGTAGGGGCCTTCTATATATACTTTAGTCCTGGGTGTAAGCTTTCCTATAGTTTTTGTATAGTCACCACTGGCTTTAATAGATAGACGAATATGGTCACTATTAGGGTAGCTGGAAAGTGAGAAAGGGTGTGCTTGCCAATAGTAACCTCTAGCCAAAAAGCGAACGATAATAAATTGACCGGCAGTGTACCTAAACTTTTCTATATTGTTTCCGGTAATGTATACAGACCAGACATCTGGAGTTTCTTGTGTAAGCTTCTGTATGCTAAAGCGATGGGTGTAGAAGAGTTTTAATGGCGAAATGAACCTATACCAAGCTAGGCTAGTAAATATAAATGCATAGGCAAAATACCAGTACAACGTAAACCAGGTTAGATCTGGAAAGCGTTCCAATACAGGGCTTGCACCCAAAAAATCCGTACCCACACCATTTTGGTGGCCAAAGGAAAGTAAAATAGCTATATATACAGACAAGTGGGCCCAGTACCATTTTTCAAAGTCCCATTTACGCCTAGACATGAGCACAGAATAGGCTATTACAAATCCAAGCAGGCAGGCTGCGATAGTGGCGTTAAGTACATCCTCAAAAGAGACTTGGAACTTTAGGAATTGCGCAAGAAATGTTAGTCCACTAGAACGTTTATAGGCGAGTACTAAGAGTAGCGGGTGGGCTATTAAAAATATAGTCAGCCACTTACCATTACGTCTATGGAGTCGGGCGAGTTGGTCTAGGCCAAAGGCACCTTCTAGCCATCTGGCTCTGCCCATGTGTAGCACTTGCAGAAGTATCATGCTTGCAAGCATGAGTCCAGATAACCGGCCGAAGGCCAGTAGTACGGCAGTGGTACCTCTGTGTATCCTAATTCCAGAAGTTTCCCACCAAAAATAGCCAGTTATGGCCAAGTGTACAGTTATCAAGAAGTAGAATGTCACCTTTTTACTCATATTATCAGTATAGCAAGATTAAGCTCCTTTGTGATTGCTACGGTAGCACATTAGACCTCTTTTAAAAGTCTGTCATTCTCCCGACTCCGAGTCGGGAAGCCGGAATCCAGGCTTATGCAAATACTGGATTCCGGGTAGCCCTCAGCCTGTCCTCAACTTGATTGGGGATGGCTCCCGGAATGACAAATCGTGAAATACAGATCTACTTTTGAAAGAGGTCTATTAAAAACCACTATTTAGATATAGTGGTAATAGTTATGGCGCCCATTTAATCTTGACAGTGTTTGGCTAGAGTTTGCGTTTAAATATGTAGGCGAAAACCCTCGAGATGAGCATAATGGTGAGTATGCCCACTAGGAGTCCTACTTCGGCCGTGCGCACTGGGTGTCGCATATGCAAAAGGCCAGCGCTAGATGCATAGCCCAGACCACCGATGATAATTATCCAGAAAAGATTTGCAGGTAAGTCATTGCGGATGAAGGTTTGTAGCGGTGTTTGCATGGCACCGGCCTTACAAAGGATGGCGTGGTTCACGCCGTAGAGAAATTTGGAGATGAATAAACTTTTCTTGGGGTGGTTTATTAAATACGGCCCAAAAGGGTTGGTTGCTTTTTTTAACCATCTGACTACTGTGTTGTCTTTTGGTTCTAGGTACGCACCTAGTTCATACCAGGCAATGTCTCCAAGGGTAGCACCAGCCAGTAACCAGAAGAAAGTGAGGCTAGGGTCAAAAACACCACGATGTGCCAAAAAACCAGCTGTGTACAAGACTGCATCACCTTCTATAAATATACCAAAGGCGAGTATTATGTAGCCGTATAGGTGCCATTGGCTGTTGTAGGCTAGAAACACGGAATGAATTGCGTCTTTATGTCTGGTTATGCTGTGTATTCTATCGAATGTCTGCATATGTTGTTATGCGGGTTTTTCCAAGTTAAGAGAACAGGAGTTGATGCAGAAACGCTTACCTGTGGTGTTGGCTGGGCCATCATCAAACACGTGTCCTAGGTGGGCGCCACAACGTTTGCAAGCTACTTCCGTCCTTTCCATGCCCAGGGACTTGTCATGAGTTAACTCTATATTTTCACGATTCATAGGGCTATCAAAACTGGGCCAACCAGTTCCGGAGTCAAACTTGGTGTCGGACGAAAATAGCTCTAGGCTACAGTTTGAACACTTATACACTCCTTTGCTGTGCTCGTTTACATACTTACCAGCAAAAGGCGCTTCCGTGCCTTTCTCGCGGGTTATATGGTAGGTTGCAGGGTCTAGTTTTGCTTTCCATTCTTCGTCGGTTTGTGGCAATTGATGCATAGGTGTTATCTAAAATTAGTTTATGTGTGGCCAAAGTGTCAAAGATGACCATTGAATCTGGTGTCAATGGTCATCTTTGATATGTTAAGAGCGACGTAGATGTTTTTCAAAATATTCCATCGTGGCGTCTATCTTTTTGTGAGGGTTAAATATGTCTAGCGGATCAAACATACGTTTTACTTGGCGAAACAGTTCCATTATATGTGGATTAAACATTTTGTGCAGATATGGTCCACGAACTAGACCGTCGTTGTGCTCGGCGGTAAAAGAGCCGTGGTAGTCGGAGATGAGCTTATATACTTCATCAGAAAGCCTTAGCATCATATTACGTTCGTGCTCACGGGCCAGGTCTACAAAAGGAATAATATGAAAATTGGCGTCGCCAGCATGGCCTGCAATAGTATACTCAAAGCTTGGATAGCGGGCAAAGATTGCGTTTAGCTTGGGTAGGAAAGTAGGTAAGTCGTTTGGGTGGACAATAATATCTTCCACAAATGGGGAGGAGATTTTTCCATGCGCGTGTTGGCGAAGCAGGTTAAAACTCTCTCTCCTAACTGTCCAGTACTTTTCTGATTCGGCCGAGTTTTTGGTTATGTGAGTTATAGCCTTATACTGTGCGTTAATGTCCTGTTCTGCTTGCCTGGCTTTTTCTTTAACGCGCTGCTGGTCTGTACCGGTAAACTCAGCTAGTATCACTAACTTAGGTAGGCCACCTCGTAAAGCCATAAAGGCTTCGGGTAAAAATCTCCAAGCAAGTTTTAGTATGCCCGCACCCATCTTTTTAGCCATATCTGGTAGGAAGCGGAGTGCGAGGCGTAAGGTGTGGTCATCGTAAAGCTCTAGGCTTTCTGGTTGGTATTTTTTGAGACTAGCCACTATTTGGCCCAGTTCTCTAAAATCTCTGACAAACAAAACCAGCAGTTCCTGGATCGGTTGTACTTCGGTAAGCTTAAATTTTACATTGGTAATTATGCCTAGTGTTCCTTGCGAGCCTACGAGTAGCTTTTGGGGGTGGAACATCTTACCATCCCAGACTTTCCACAAAAAATAACCAGCGGAGTTTTTGGAAGTGGAAGGTTCTGCATGTTTGATGTCTTCGTAGTGAGTAGATACTAGATGCCAGAGCTTTCTATAGAGCTCTCCTATAAATGTTTGTTCTTTTATTTTGTTGATGAGCTCGGCTTCGGTAAGAGACTCTATGGTGTAGGCGTTGCCGTCGCTCAAAACTACATCTAGGCTCTCTACCCAGTCTATGGTTTGGCCGTAGGCCAGAGACTTTTCTCCGCCTGCATTGTTGCCTACCATACCACCAACCCCGCAAATGCTTTTAGAGGCTGGGTAGCTAGGCATTTCTAGACCCTGTGCATGGGTTACTTTTTCCAGGTCTCGGTAGTAGGCTCCGGGCTGTACTTGTATGGTTTTGTCTTGGACCTGGCCAATTGTGTTTAAATATTTAGTAAAATCTATAATTATGGACTCAGAAATACTGCCACCAGTCATGTCGGTACCACCGGCCCTGGGAGTTAGCGAGATATTGTGTCCGGCTTGTTTTTCTTCACTTACAAACTTAACTAAGGCTTGTATGTCTTCTACCGATTTTGGCTGGACTACCAGTTCCGGAGTTATCTCAAAGATGCTGGCATCGCGGCTAAATGTTTTCTTAGTTTCTGCATCTGTTAGTATTTCTCCACTAAATTTTTGTTTTAGTTTTTCTACGTCTAGCATGTTTATAGTATAGCAAGCTTTTTTTAGTTGTTGACAAAGCGCATATTTTTGTTATTATTTTGTTATGCACAAACAAGCAATTGCCAGCTTTCATATGTATTTTTGGCTATTTACTTCCACTCTTGGTAGTTGCTTTGATGTTGGCTTGAGTTTTTAGATTAATTTTCAAGATAGCATTAAAACAGCTTCCAAACGGGAAGTTGTTTTGTTTTCGGCCAATTCCGGCCGTGCAAGGTCACAATTTTCAGGAGGAGTAAGTTATGTTTACAGTCAGGCCGAAGTACGATGTTAGTTTGCATGGACTGATCAAGTTGCAATCTCTGGGTTACTTTGTGGCTCGTTCCAGTCACATTGGCAATCACTTTCTTTCTAACTTGGTTTTGCTGGCAGTGGGGGTTAAGTCCCTGCTGTTTGACAGGAACCTGTTCCAAAAAGACCACAACAACCGCCCAGGAGTTGTGGTTTACGGGAACCGGGTTGAGTCGCTTGGTTATACTCATGGCTTGGTTCCGTTCGGTGGCCGTGCAGTAACAACCCATCTTTCGGCGCTATGCCAGCTTTACCCTGGCCTATGGCAGACTGAGGCAGAATATTTTTTAAAGCACCGCGAGGTGGTGGAAAAAATGTTTTGCCTTATGGCCAAACGCATGCCGCAGGTCTTCGACCGTTACTTGTGTACCTGCGGTGATGTGCATAAAACTGTCATGTTTGCAGGTTTTCGTGTAGCTGAATGTTCTGTGTGTGGCAGACACAGTTTTTCTCAGTCTGAACTGGCTGAGTCAGCCATGGGTTTGGTAGAAAGCATTGCCCTAGCTGAGCAAGGACACAAGCCAATATGTCGAAGCGGTATCTTGTGGAGTTTACCTCTCCACATGGTGCTCGAGTCTGTGTTGAACGTTTTGGACTCCGGGCGGGACGAGGTGTATCAAATATCGGGACCAGACATGATTCGCTATACGCGAAATCATGCATGGCTTGAGGAAATCCGACACGTCTGGGGTGTGTTGCAGAATCACGGGCCCAGATTTGGTCTCAACCTTCCGTCACAGGTTGCGGTGCACATAGTCCCGACCGCAGATGTGCGGTTTAGTTACATACAAGGCCACGAGCCCGGCCAGTTGGTGGTTGAGGGGTTGCTTGGGCTTGAACAGCTCAAGCGAGACCGTACCTCACCTGCAAGGGCAAATTATCTTGCGCAAGTGCGTGAGAATTTGCCAGCTTGGAATGTTTTTTACGACATTCAAGACCAAGTAACCTGGCCGTGCAGCCAACATGACTTAGTAGAGGCCGGCGCTCGGCTGATTGTGCCCGAGCAAATTATGACCATGACTATGACTGAGGTTTCCAGACTTTATTCTGACTCAGGGAATAGGCTAGCCGCTAAACGCCGGGTATAGTTTTTGGGGTAACGCAAAACCGTTTTGCGTTACCCCACCTTTTTCTTTATTATGAATAAATATATGAACCCTATATTTCCAGATAGACTACGACCAGGAGATGAAATACGAATTATAGCACCCTCGTGTGCTAAAGCCAGTGTACACCAGGCTGTATTAGAAAAAGGGCTAGCAGTGTTAAAACAGCTTGGTTTAAAAGTTACCTGGGGTCGCAATACTCACTTAGTAGATAATTTTGATTGTGCCCAAGTTGCTGCTCGTGTACAAGATTTGCACGAGGCATTCGCCGATAAAAATGTAAAAGCAATTTTAGCCGTACGTGGTGGTTTTTTTGCTAACCAGCTATTGGACTATATAGACTGGAATGTAATTAAACATAATCCGAAAATATTTTGTGGATTCTCAGATATTACTGTTTTACAAAATGCAGTATTCGCTAAAACAGGTTTGGTTACTTACTCTGGACCAAATTTAAGCGTACTTGGTAAGTCTGGTATGTTAACCTACACTTTGGATTATTTTAGGCAGTGTGTTATGGGCAATGGGCGTATAGATTTAGCTCCAGCGACAAGCTACCAAAATTTAGGTACTGAAGCTAGTTCGGATATTTTGGCAAATAGCGGTTGGGTAGTTTTAAACTCAGGCAAGGCAGAAGGGGTTTTACTCGGTGGTAATTTGTGTACAGTAAATCTTCTCCAAGGTACGGAGTATATGCCCAGTTTAGATGGCGCAGTTTTATTTTTAGAAGACGACTATACATCTACGTACAGAGACGTAGATAGAAACTTGCAGTCGCTTATTCACACACTAGGCTTTTCTGGTGTAAAGGGTTTGGTGTTTGGTCGGTTCCAGAAAGAAAGTGCTATGACCATGACCCATTTAAAAAATTTGATAGAGATACGTCCAGAACTAAAAAGTGTGCCGGTGCTTGCAAACGTAGATTTTGGCCACACAGAACCAAAGATTACTTTTCCCATAGGAGGAACGGTCAATGTGGTAGCTGGCGCTAATGCGAGCAACTCAAGTATTGTAATTTTAGAGCACTAAATAATTTATAGCCTCGTGGCGGCTTGGAGGCGGCTAGTGGAGTTATCTCAAAGATGCTGGCATCGCGGCTAAATGTTTTCTTAGTTTCTGCATCCTCCAAGATATTCCCGCTAAATGTTGCTTTTAGTTTTCGTGTGTCTATCATGTATATCTTTTTAAGTCCTTTTTATGAGGCCGGCTAGGGCGGGGGCCAGACGGTCGTGAACTTTTTCGGCGCTTATATGGTCGCCGTGGAGTGTGCCTACGTTGTGCAACCAGTCGTGTAAGTCACGACCAGTAACCGAGTGGTCGGAGGTGTGGGTAATAGCTTCTAGGCCACCTTCTAGAGTCCTGTATTGCCGGTCATCCAGATGGCCGGTTTCTTTTAGCTTGTGCAGTTCTTCTTTTATATGGCTGGCTGGTACTCGGTGGTCTGCGTGGTCTTTAAATATGTTCAGGTCCATAGTGTTTAGTAAATTTAGTTTTATAAGTGGTACAGGCCCGGGTGGTTGGCGGTGCTAAATCCGCTCAAAGTCCCATTTGTCTTTATGTGACTGGTAATGCTTTTATGAAGTTGGTCTATATGAAAAGCCTCGTTTGATCCTGCGCGGTTTAGCTTTATTTCTTTGAAGGTTCTTTCTATTTCTCCCACTTTTAGCATCTGACCGTGGTTATGGTTTTGGAGCTTATTTGTAAGTAACTGCTTTAGTTCTGGTGGGGCAGTCATGCGAGCTATCAGCTGGTGCACTGCATGGGCTGGGATAGAGCCTTCCACTGTTTCTTTTTTTGCATTTGTTATCATACCGTATAATTTTGCTAGGAATGGTTATTACTATTCTATCAAGTAATCATTTGGTCGTCTATTTGGTATACTATATTGGTTATTAATGTAGATTGGTTATGCCTAAGAAGGAAAGTCAGAAGAAGAAAGTGGTTATACGTCCAGAGCCTTCCAAGTTTCACTTGGTGGCTAAGCGCAGCAGTTCGGGGCTGGGACTTTATACTTTAGATAAAATTAAGAAGGGCCGGAAGATTATCCAGTATGGCGGTTATAGGATTACCGATGAGGAAGCAGAAAAACACTATGGTAAGTACCTATTTGATATTATAGATACTAAATATACCATAGACGGCACACCAAGATGGAACTTGGCTCGCTATGCAAACCACAGCTGTAGGCCTAACGCTGAGGCTATTTGGTATGGGCAAGAGGTCTGGGTTTGTGCTCGGAAGAACATTTTACCCGGCGAGGAGATAGTGTATGATTACGGTACAGAGTATTTCCGCGATATTATCGGCGGTGTGAAGAATTGCAGGTGTGTAAAGCACCATCCAGCTCACGGGCATTTGGGCAAATTGATGGAGAAGGAGATGAAGAAGTTTGCTCAGAAGAAAGTAGTAAACAGTAAATAGTAAATAGTAAAAAGTAATAAGCAAAGAGAAAGAGTAGGAGAGAATTAGTTTTTTTCTAATTACTAATTACTGTTTACTCATTACTCCCACAATTTTATGCTAAAAGGATTTAAAGAATTTATCTTGAGAGGTAACGTTATAGACCTGGCAGTTGGTGTAGTTATAGGTGCGGCTTTTGGGGCAGTGGTAGAGGCTTTAGTGAAAGACATTTTAACGCCACTCATTGGGGCGATTGCTCGGGTACCCAATTTTTCTGGTTTGGCTTTCCGCATAAACGGTAGTGCTTTTATGTACGGAGCGTTTATAAACGCTCTAATCTCTTTCTTGTTGGTTTCTGCTTCTATCTACTTTTTTGTGGTTGTGCCCGTATCCAAGCTTGTACCAAAAAAGGTAACCGCCAAGGATTGTATAGAATGTTGTAGCACTATCCCGCTAGAAGCTAAGCGCTGTAAGCACTGCGGACAAGCAGTATAGCAATACGTTATATGTAAACAGGTAAAACATTTTATGAGCAATGGGCTATTCTCCCAAATACTTAGGCTGGAGTACCAGATGCGTATTTGTAAAAATAGCCCATTGCTCTTTTCTTATATATTATGATTATGAGTTTTAGAGAAAGAGTTGTAGAAATTATTAAAAGTATTCCCAAAGGTAAAGTTGCAAGTTATGGGCAGGTGGCAAGTATCGCGGGGAGTCCTGGGGCGGCAAGGCAGGTGGGATTTATTTTGCGGTCGTCTGAGTTAGATAGCCTACCTTGGTGGCGGGTGATAAATAATGCCGGGGTGTTATCTATTAAAGGGAGCTTCGAAGCGACTAAAGTTTTACAAAAACAATTGCTTGAGAGTGAGGGGGTAGTGGTATCTACAACTATGCTTGTAGACATGAGGAAATATAGATTTAATTTTAAATAAATTTCAGTATAATTTTGTAATATTGGAAAAACAGGTAATAATATTTGCGTATTTTTACTTAACAAGTTTACTCACTTTGTTAAATAGTTTATCGGCATCCACATTTGTTGGCATTTGGGGATGTTGTGCCATTTCTGCAATGATTTCTTTTGTCCTATAATTCATGGACCTTAGGGCTTTAAGGTTTTTTATATCCCTGGGCGCAATCATCCTTTTGGTGTTTGTAGCAGCTCCAGAAATGCGGATTATCCACGTCGCAATCATATAGGAAAGTGTCTTTACCCTAAAAGTATATGGTTGTCCTAGGGCGTTATAAAGATGGCTTGTTGTAGTTGGAATTTTGTAAGTATGACGATCTTTTTTTGTAAATATAACAACATCTTTGCCGTGCTTAATAATTTTAACAGTTTTAAAGAAGTGTAATTCAAGTCTGCGAATTTTGTTAACATGCCTCGCTGCGTGAATATCGTATTCAAGTCTATCTTTGGTTTTTTTATACAATTTAATAGAAGTTTTGTGACTAGTTAAACTTTTAATTTAATCTGCCAAGCTCAGTAGGTGAGTGGTATTGTTCCACGTAATTAAATTCCAGCCAGAGCTTTCATTGTATTCTAAATGGATTATGCCAGTATTATTTACTTTGCAGTGGTAGAAGAATTGCCAAAAAACAGATGGTGTCAGTTCATCTTGCAATAACAAATTTAGCACGACAAGAACCATAATTTGGATATGCGACACGCAAATAATATTTTGGTTACTCTGTTGCAGCAATATGTGTTGCCCAATTTGTTTTGCTCTATGATAACAAATCGTTGAAAGATTCGTCATCTGAATATTTCCAGTCTGGACTAGTTTGATTTTCTTTAATAATTCTTTTAATTTCGTTAGCTTTTGGGTGGTTATATTCCAAACCTTCAAGCTCTGTAGGTCGTTTCAGCTCTTTAAGGAATTCGATATGCTCAGTAGAAAGTTCTAGGACTTTAGCAATAATTTCTGCTGTGTGTTTGGCTCTCAGGTGGGGACTTGTATAGATCTTTTCTATTTTGGTTTGTTTGAAGTATCGCGCCACAGCATTCGCTTGTCTAATTCCTACATCAGATAAAGATACATTTTCGCCTTGGTGAAATTGTTTTGAGTTGCCCTCAGACTCACCATGTCTTATAAAGTATAGGTTCATATATTACTAAAATAATCATACTTAGTATGATTCTATCATATACGAGTTGGTAAAGGTATATTCCGTAAGATTTAGCATGGGTCTGGAAACTACTACTGGACAGCTTGATTTTTTTATGCTATAATACCTATAAGTTACATTCTTCATGCATTGGTAGCCCAGGATAGGGCTTTTTATTTAACCAACCAGTGTTCATCCGGCTATTTTAAAAGCTCGGATACAAGCAGAAGATATCTCTATTTTTCTTATATAAAGTAGAGCAGACGGTAGAAATAATTAGACCTCTGGCATAATTCAGCATAAAAACTGGATTCCGGCTCGTGGGCCGGAATGACAGACTGGTCTTTGGTACTAAATATTTTTTCTGGCCGTCATATTTTAACCAAGTAAGCATAGGTAGTTACCCGTGCATAGATTTTGGTTACACACTGCACAGAATGAGGCTAGAAAGAAATTAGTATATGAGTACAGTTACAAAAGCTTCGGCCGGTAGTGCCGAAGTGCCTGGTACCTTTGATGGACTAGGGATAAATGAAAAATTCTTAGGTATGCTTAGTAGGGCTGGCTATACTGTGCCAACCCCTATTCAAGAGCAGTCTATACCAGTAAGTCTTCGTGGAGAGGACGTTTTGGGCATTGCTCAAACAGGTACGGGTAAAACTCTGGCTTTTGGCGTCCCCATGATTCAGCGTTTAGTCGTGGAGAAGGGGATAGGCTTAGTGGTGTTACCAACTCGTGAATTGGCTGTTCAGGTAGAAAGTTCTCTTCATCGCATAGGCAAGGAACTTGGCATACGCACAGCGTTACTTATTGGTGGTGAGCCTATAGTAAAACAATTTCGGGTGCTAAAGATGCGTCCGCATATTATTATAGTGACTCCAGGTAGACTCATAGACCATTTAGAGCAAAAATCGGTGGACTTAAGCGCGGTGAAAGTTTTGGTTTTGGACGAGGCGGACCGTATGTTAGACATGGGTTTTGCACCACAGCTAAAACGCATCTTGCAAGAGGTGCCAGCAACCCGGCAGACTATGCTGTTCTCGGCTACTATGCCAGATGCTATTGTGAAGATCGCATCGGGTTACATGAAGTTACCAGTTAGAGTAGAAGTTGCTCGTGCAGGTACTGCGGCCAAGAACGTAACACAAGAAGTGCTGTTTGTACACAAAGCTGATAAGCTAGCAGCGCTCAAGCAAGTTATCTCCGAAGAGGCAGGCAACATTCTAGTCTTTAGTAGGACTAAGTTTGGGGCTAAGAAAATTGCTGGTAATGTGCGCGATTGGGGTTTTTCTTCTACTGAGCTTCATTCTAACCGTTCGCTCAACCAGCGCCTATCCTCGCTTCAAGGATTTAAAACCGGTAAGTATAAAGTCTTAGTTGCCACGGATATTGCAGCACGAGGTATAGATGTAACCGGTATTGCTCTAGTGGTAAACTTTGATTTGCCTATGCAGGCAGAAGACTACGTGCACCGTATAGGTCGTACTGGCCGGGCTGGACTCTCAGGCCGGGCTATTTCGTTTGCCGCTCCAGAGCAAAGGCGGGATGTGCGAGATATAGAGCGACTTATTGGCCAGATGTTGCCTGTGAAGCAAATAGGTAAACTAGAGCGCTTGGCTCCTAGTCCACGCGCGCGTGAAGAAGTGCAAGCCACGCCACGCTTATACAGCCCACGCACGGCCCGACCCGCAAATCCGTTTACTCCCAGCAGGCCTCCGCTTGGGGCTACGAGGTCGCACAGTGGTAGGTCTAGTGCCGGTCGTTCTCGCGGTAACTCTAGACCAGGCTATGGCAGGCCTCCAGCACCTAGAGCTCTGCCATCTGGCAGTAGGCGGGCTGGTAGTAGTCTTAGTCATAGATAGTTTTGAACCTCCAAGATTTAACTTTTGGAGGTTTTGCTTTTATTTCTGGCTACTTAAATACTAGACCTCTTTCAAAAGTCCATTTCTACTGCAATTCCATAATTCCGGCTGCAAAGCTTTCATCAAAACTCACCGATGCGTGCTGCATCACTTCGTTTTTCTTCAAGCTTTTCGCTCGAAATTATGGAATTTCGTAACGCAAGCTACTTTTGAAAGAGGTCTATTGTTAGGCTTATGGCTAGGCCTTACGTGTGCCTGTGGAATATTTTACTTCACAAGTTCTCGTCCTGGCATGATATACTCATAACACCATGATAGAAGAGACAGATGAACAATTAGCCAGTAGAGCCAAAGCAGGGGATGCAGAAGCTTTGGAACTACTTATTACTAGGTACCTAAAACCAGTTTATGGATTTGTGCGCCAATACGTGTTTGATGCAGATTCGGCGGAGGATGTAACGCAGGAAATCTTTGTAAAGCTGTGGAAGTATATTGGCAGATATAATGAAGAGCAACTATTTAGGCCATGGGTTTACACTATTTCTAAGCGTACTGCATTAGATTACATAAAGAAAAAACATTTAGTGCCGTTCTCAGAACTGGGTGCAGAAGACGGTACGGAGTGGTTGTCTCAAACAGTGCAAGACACTACTCCGGGCCCAGAAGAGCAAGCTCAAAGTGGTTTTGAGCAGGTGAGGGTAAATAAGGCACTAGGTAGCTTGTCACCCAAGTATGCTCAGGTGGTAAGTTTATATCACAAAGAAGGACTAAAATTTGCGGAAATTGCTCACAGGCTGCGAGAGCCGCTTAACACGGTAAAAAGCCGTTATAGACGAGCATTGTTCCAGCTTAAAGGACTTTTAGCTAGTTCTAGATAGTACGTCTCCAACATAACTTCATTACAAACTATCTTGGTCTATTGCTAGTGGCAAAAATCTGAAAAATACTCATCATAGCCTGAAGCTATTTCTAAGCAGGTTATGCAAGAAATCTAATTTATTTAAAACGCACCCGGGTGCGTTTTTTTGTCGTATACTATATAGGTTATGAGTCAAAGAGTGCAACAAAAAGAAAATCGCGCATCCAGTTTGGTGCCGGCTGGCCTTCTTGTCCAAGTACTAGATCGTCTGGACAAAGAAAAGCGGTTGAATCATTTGCGCCACAAGCTAACCGTGGTTTCTAGTTGTCTTTGTGGCGCAGTGGTTTTTTTGCTACCGGCTAGCATAAAGTTTTGGGAAGATACTTCTCGCTCTGGGAGCAGAGATTTTGCCATGCTTGCGGTAACCGATTCTAAGGTAGTTAATGACAATTTATCTATTTACGTATATAGCTTACTTGAGTCTTTACCGGTGGTAAGTTTTGTTATGTTTTCCCTGCTGTTACTTACCATGTTGGTATTGTTTATTTTGTTTGCTAAGTATAAAGTTTTAGCTAGACGCCTAGCTGTGTAATGTTATGAATGTAGACAATTTTTTAAAATCTAAAGTTTTGCACGTCACACTGTATATGCTGGGTGGACTTTTTTTGCTTGTCTTAGTTTTCCACGCAGGACAGATTATAGGTTTTAGGAAAGCTGAGCTAAGTTTGGGTCTTCTTGGGGGGAGGGGTGTGTATGGTCGTATGGACCAACAGTTCTTACACGAGTTTGCGGAGCGGGAAATAGTAAATAGCCATGGGGTGAGTGGGGTAGTGGTGAGTGTGGCTGAGCCTTTTTTTATAATGCAATCAAGTAGCGGACTAGAGCGCGAGGTTTCGGTGTCAGGCGCTACTATTATTCGCCGTGGTCCAAGTTCTATTACCTTACAAGAAGTACAGCCTATGAATCGGGTAGTGGTACTAGGAAGTACTGAGGACACCGGTACTCTAGAAGCCAAGTTTATCCGCATCCTAGACCCTATCTTGCCTGTTCGTTAACATGTTAAAAAACACTAGCCTTTGCTAATACTCTTTGTTAGTTCACGTTGTGAAGGGGGTTATGCCTAGGTATTTAGCAGGCAAAGCTGGTATCCACCGACGACGCTTATAGGTTAACAGAGTATCTTATCGTGACTGTGGTCACCATAGGGAACAGGTGAATATCGAAACTACTTCTCCTGTCATCCTCGGGCGAGTCCGCGAAGACCCGGGGATCCAGTATCTAAGCCAATTTCTGGATTCCGGCTCGCGCATAGCCTTGGCCGGAATGACAACGCTGAGCGTTGTACTTATCCAGCTG
>JAHFJI010000008.1 GCA_023245955.1 Candidatus Doudnabacteria bacterium
CTCCCCCTTTGGTGGAGATGTCCAGTATTCTGGACAGAGAGGGTTTCTAAATTATTAAACCACCGCACCGCCTCCACCACCATAGCGACACTACTCGCCCCCTCCACTCGCACATCTTTTAAGTAGACCTTTATTCCAAGCTTTGCCAAGTTACTCCGAAAGTCATGTATAACCGCCCCAGCACGAGAAGTTATAATCCCTACTGATGTTACGAACTCCGGCAACTCACGTTTCCGAGCAAATAAACCTTCTGCCTCTAATTTTGCTTTGAGCAAATCATAAGCTTTTTTTAGTGCGCCCTCTCCCACTAGTTCTACATTCTCCACCGTAAACTGAAATCTACCATTACGCTTTACCATGCGCGGCATACCCTCTACCGAAACTTCCATGCCGTCTTCTATGGGTATGCCCAAGTCACGATACGTATATATGGGCAAGTAACAGCTGAGAGCTGTTTCATCGGTTTTATCTTTGAGCGTAAAATAAAACCCGCTCGGGTACATCTTGCTACCACTCACCTCTCCAACAATCTTCACGTCTGCAGTTTTCTGCAATACCAAATTTAAGTAATCTACGTACTCACTCACACTCACCAATTGCTTTGCTCTATCCGGTTCCTCCCCTTTCCAAGGGGAGGCTAGGTGAGGTGAATTCGCACTTACGCTTTCAGCCTGAACAAAGCTGTCGCCCTGAACAGTTGCGGGAAGACCGGAATCCGTCTTTGCATCCTGATTTGAAATTTGAAATTTGTCATTTGGAATTTGTCCTTCTTGACTCATAACTCCTAATTCCTGATTCAGTACTCGCAGTATCTGCCCTCCATACTTCCCCACCTTCTTCTCCCCCATCCCCTTTACCTCCAAAAGCTCTTCTAAAGTTTTTGGTAGTTTCGCACACATTTCATCTATAGTCGCATTATTAAACACCCGAAAAACCTCCACCCCCTCTTGGTCTGCTATGCGCTTCCGTAAATCTCTAAGTTGTTTATATAAATCAGGCATATAAGCATATTAACATCTAAACATATAAACATGGAATATTAACATTAAAGCAAAAACCACCGGTTCAATCCGATGGTTTTTGACAAGGCGATTATTCCGCAGGTTTCAGTACCCAACAACAATATAGTTTTTAGCAACCAAACCTCTGCCGTCAGCGTCTTAATCCTTTAAAGCCTAACCTCGCTTGCGCTTTGTTTGACGGTAGCCTCTTATAAAAGAGTGCGCTGCCCTAGATGCTAGCTGGGCATCTAAAATTAACAACTCAAAAGGTTATTTAGATTGTACCATAGGTATCAGTTTGTATCTTTATAAAAATTATGTCTTATATATGCGTAGTAAAAGATGTTATCCACAAAACATAAAATTTAATCTGAAGTTAATTGGGACTTTCCAGCCAGGAGCCGATGTCTATGTTTTGAGGAGGAGGTGGAGGAGGTGGAACAGAAGGCCCCAGGGGCTGGTCATAGAGAATAATAGTACAGTACATGGTCTCACCTAAAGACACGGAAAGCGTAGGGCTAGAACAGACTGTTAGAGCTGGATAGTAACCAGTGAGTGTGGATGTAGCTATACTAAACGTAGTATTGGGGGTCACTGTTACACTGGTCCCAGTGCCACTCCCAACAAAGCTTGCAGGACTAGCGACAGCTCCATTTATAGTAGTAGTAAAGTTACTGGCCGTTGCAGTTCCACCATTGCTATTTATAACTTGAGTAGAAACATTTACTATAGCCTGAGTAGCACTAGCTACAGCTGGACACACCTTAGCACCGATAGTATTGAATATCTCTTTCATAGCGGAAGAAGTAGGGGCATCAAAAGAGTACCCAGCACCACTAGAAAGTGTGGAGAGAAAAGCCGTGCCATTAGAATCTCCAAAATGAATGGTAAAGATTTGAGTTCCACTAGTCTTAGCAGTGTTGGCCGTAGTGGTAGCAGAGTTTTTATCGCTGGTTAAGTTACCGCTTGGTTTACTCGGCACACCATCGGTTATCATAACTAGTACTTTTGGTAAGCCGGCTGTATGACGAACAGAGTTGAGTTCTGCGTTACCCACACTTATTTCCTGCGAAAGATCGGAGCCAACACTGCTCGTACTAGCCATCATGGTATCTATAGCTCCATACAAACCAGTGCCTGGGCTAGAATAATAAACTTTTAAAGTTAAATAATTTACACTCACCACTTGACCTGTAGCGGAATTATTTGTTAGGCGTAACATTAGATTTTCATTTGCTAATTCTTGGAGGGTCCAATTGTGCGTCCCCCATGCATCCTCATTTCCTCCCGCTTTATACTGACTCTCCATAGAAGTTAAATTTATATTTTTACTGCCAGACCAACTCACGCCATCATCCCAAGAAAGGTTCAGTCTAGGCACACCCAAAGGCTCGGGAGTATAACTATAGTTTACAGTCACATATATTTGAGACACTCTCAGATTTCCAGAAGTATTAGTTTTTAGAACACCAAACCCGAGCGTACTAATATCATCCATAGTCCAAAGCGTACTAGTGAAAGGATTGTTTATAAGGGTGCTGGTGGAAAAAGTATCGTAAGTCGTATTTATAATGCTACCCACAGGATAATCTATTTGGCTACCAGCCATCGTACCTTTTTCTAAACGTAGAGATAAAGCAGGTGTTCCGCTTCCAGCTCTAGCCGAACGCGCAGAGATAACGATAGAAGTAATAGTTGCGCCACTGGGGACACTAGATGTACCAACTTTAAAAGTTTGGCTACTCCCACTTACGTTAGTAGTTATGTATGTAGTGTCACTACCGTCATTAACCGCCGAGACTTTATTGGCTGAACTGGTAGAACCACTTTGAGTAGACCACTGCGTTGGTGGGTTAAAATTCGCCACTGCTTTAGGAACTATATTACTAGTATCATTTTGTACAGAAGTAGAAACTTTGCCACTCACTACTGCCTCTATGCCAGTAATGCTAGAGCCAGCTGGGAAACTAGTAGCCTCAAACCCAAAGTTGTTATAACTTTGCGCATGTCCATTGGTAGCATCGGTTGCGTATAGAGGTGTAGGGGTTTCGCCCATCAGTGCATTACCGGGGTTCATCCAGGAAGCTGGAGTAACAAAAGTAGTAGGATAGCTAGCACCAAGACTCGCCGTACTATCTCCTTCACCATAAGCACTAGTAAGTAGTCCATTTTCTACCTGGCTACCCGTGCCTGTTGGTACCCCGGCTGGAGTATTACCATATAGCCCACCTATACTGCCTATCCCTACTTTTGGATGTGGCGTTAGACCGGCATACAAATCTAAGAACGACTTAGTGGCTGTGCCCTCATTGGTTCTATCGGTAGCACTCATACTACCGGTACGATCAAGCATAACTACCATATCTGCACATGCAGTATTTGGCACTGTAAAGTTAATAACACAAGTGTAGTTTTGGCCAGCATGAAGAGTACCTGTCAACCCAGTAGTAGCATTACAAGAGCCACTCCAGTTAGATGCTACGTACCCCTGAGGTATGACTGCCATAGCGGTATAACCACTTCCAGTGGGCACATCCACTGAAACTCCAGAGCTCACAATCTGTAGACTATTTGTGGCATTATTTTTGAGCTTTAGAATGGGCACTGGCCCAGATGGAGTCACATTGGCAACTAAAGTTATTCTGGCAGTAGTAGGAACGATGGTGTAATTAATGTAACAAGAGTTATTAGTACCAGTAGCTGGAGTAATACTTCCACTACCAGCCAACCCACTACAGGCCCCAGCCCAGCCACTAGAAATAAGACCGGGCGGACTATTTACAATATTTACCGAGTGACTTGCCCCGGGCGAAACAGTAATAGGCACCCCGGACTGTACAGAGTTTCCATCTATTTGAAGCACAAACTGCGATACATCAACCCCAGCTGGAGCTATAACTGTGGGAGTAATTGTGGTAGGGAGTACTCTTACAATATTTGGATCACTAGCCGTTGCAGTTGTTTTGATGTTGCTAAAAGCACCACTCGCACACTTGCTTGGGTCCGCCGGGTCTCTTGGATAACAGGCATGAGTTTGGATGGTGACCAAGCTCTGGCCAGCAATCCCGGTGGTAGTATACGTAACAGAATCTATAGTACAAAGTTCTGTGCCCACTGTGACTACTTCACCTGCTGGATTATAAGCCGTATACTGTTTAGCTATTTTAAGTAGTGCCACATTTACGCATGACTCTGCTAGACCAAGACTCACACGTTTATATTCCGCATCCAGAGAATTGAACCTAGTAAAGTAACCTGCCGAACTCACAGTAAAAGTCAGCCCCAGCAAAATGAGTGAAATAATAACAGTAGACACAAGTGCTATATATCCACTCTGCTTTTGTTCGGTCTCATTTTCTGATACTGGATCTAGCATATTGAATTTATTTAAACTTGCCCGTTTTAATAGTGGCGAGGCCTGCTTGTGTAGTATCTCTTGTATAAGTCCTATTAGTCCTATGTGGTCCAGGTCTTCCTGACATTATTATTTTCTAACATACGTAGTGGAAGAAAAATCTTGTGATAACACCCTACCAGTCGGAGTAAGAGTGGTCAGCGTAAATTCTACCTTTAGACTTTCTGGGTTTATCCCGTTGCCACTAGAAGCCAAGTGAGTGAACAACAAACTGTTTGGCGATAAACCCATACTGGAAGTATTAATGGGCAGATTATTCGCACTCGTCTGCAACATAAGTAGAGGACCTGTAGCGTACACACTCACCGTGGTACCATCATATTTGCTAAGCTTAAGGATAGAACCGGTGATACCTACCGAGGGCATAGAAATATTTTGCACCCCAGATAGCACGTAACCAATCTTCGCAAGTAAAAACTCACCTTCCGCTTGAAGCTGTGCCCTGGATTGGTTTCTACCGCTACTCTCAATCACGTTGTAGGAAGCTACTATAGCCCCTCCAAATAGGATACCAAATAAGGCTATATAGATAACTACTTCAATAAGTGTAAAACCACTTTTTATATTTGCCAATAAATTACGGGGCGATAACATATAGATAACCATTATTGCTAGCGTCGTTAGAACCGACAAAAAAATAGTTACCTTCACAGTCCATAACCGGCTCATAAACAGCACTACCATTTTTTGGCAACTGCAAAAATTCAGATTGGAGTTTAGTGGGAGTCCAAGGCAAATAGTCAATTAGGTCGTACCCACCAAAAGCAGTCCGAGTAAGTAAAAATATGATGCTACGGGCAGACCGAATACTAGCCAAGTCAAAACCGGTTTGCAGGTGCAACGCGTCTACACTACTTAGAACGCTGATAGTTTTTGGGCTTGAGTTGAGTCCAGGTATGGCCTCTGGGTTAGTCACGTCCAGCGCGTACACTTCTGGTCCAGACGAAGGGTTAGTTCTACCCAAGTACAAGGTATCCCCCACAACTTGCAAACTCTTACCGTTACCACTACTCCCCCCCGCATCGTACCCCCAAGCAGGCGTACCAAACTTTATACCACCCGGATTACCAACATCCAACACCAGTAGCTCTTGCGAATTTGGCGTAGCTATGTAGGCATACTTGCCAGTCACATAGATAGCGTTTACATCGTTCCCTACAGCAAAAGAGCCAACCTCTACCGGACTCTCTGAACTATGCACATCAAAGATATGAAACTCTGGGCCATGACCCCCTGTACTCTTTAGTCCAAGATACACATAGCCATCTTTATAAAAGACACTATTCCCCACCCCCTGCAAGCCGGTAATTCCACTCACCCCAGAAGCCTTAACAGACCTTACCACCGTCATGGTACTTAAATTAATAACTTGCAACTGCCCCACTGTAAGCGGACTACCTCCATTAGCCACATAGGCATAGGCACCATCTGTAACTACAGCATTTAATCCCGTATTGGTAGTTAGATCATTATCTAAACTACCAATAAGTGCTGGACTCTCGGGACTGCCTAGAGAGAAAACAAAAAAGTTATTTTGACTGACGGAGCTGTTATTTGTGGTTACATATAGTTTGCCCAAGTATGCATCCATATCGGTAATAGGATAAGTACCCGACACGCCAACTAAAGCAGAGAAACTCTGAGTAGCGTTTTTTATATGCGGTAGCTTCCAGACTTCCGCATTTGGAGTGAGAGTAGAATCACAAGTATCGTAGCCTTTGGCAATATTAAAATTAGTGACCAGTCCAGACAGTGTTTCCATACCTATTTTATTGTATAGCCCCTGGTAAGTAACCTTAACATCTACTTGCTTAGTGACGTAGTCAGCAAGAGTGGCGACATTGGTTTCTACATGATAGGTCAAGCCATCTAGAGTTACATTACGACTTTTCGGAATGACCAACTGGAAATCTTTTCTTGCCAAGCTCTGTGCTTCTTCCAACTCCTCCTGGGCCAACCCCAAGGCCTCTCTACTAGTTTGGCTACCCACCAGTAAAGACTCACTACCAGACGAAACCAGCAACACACCAGTCAAACACAAAATTAGCAATGCCATAGCTACTAACAGCTCCACCGTAGAAAACCCACTGCTTTTTTGAAATTTGTTGTTCATTTGGAAATTAGAAATTTGACATTTATTCCTAGTAATCTATTCTCCCCCTCTTTATTCACACTCACTGCGGTAGTATGCCCATAAGCATCGTCGAGTACCACATCCCAGTCTGTTGCTACTTGCCCCGACAATTGGCCAAATAAAATGTCCGGAGTAGTATAAGCAAGCGACATATTTGCGTTACCGTCTATATCTTGGTTAGTACTTGCGTCCGGGTTAAAACTTGACCCCTGAAAAATAGTATACTTCCCGGGAGCTAAATGCACCCCATGCGGTAAGCCGTCCGTACAGCCAGATCCAATACACACGTTGTTGACCGCTTGGCTTCTAGCCTTTTGCAAAACTGTAACAAGTACATTTCGTTCATCCCGAAACAAATAGCTCCTAAAATCGTCCAAATTCATAACAAGCCCAACTCCAGCTAAAAGTGTAATCATGGTCATAACCACCATTACTTCTATAAGAGAAAAACCTTTTATCAACACTGGCTTACCAAGTACCCCAGATGAGAACCAGTAGAATAGAGAATTTTTATAAGCGAGGATGTTTGATTGTGGTTTGATGTGACTTGTCACATTAAACCAGCGAGTTCCGCAACTCCACGACATATTCGTCTGTTTGGCTCTGCACACCATCCTCATAAATGTAAAAGATGTTATCTACTTAGACTTTGAGTCAAGGAATAAATGGGCGTAATAATAGACATGGCAATAAATCCAACCAAAACGCCCATTAAGACCATTAGAATAGGCTC
Organism: Candidatus Doudnabacteria bacterium; assembly: GCA_023245955.1. GTDB lineage: Bacteria > Patescibacteriota > Doudnabacteria > UBA920 > UBA920 > JAEUSE01. The sequence goes on from JAHFJI010000008.1 coordinate 7,284, forward strand.
TATAGAGGTGGATAGATTTTTAGTCACATCATCTACTTCTTGCTCATATACGTCTGCTACATACAAGAGGGTATCGCTTAAACTACCAGTTGTCTCGCCCACGTGGGTCATCTGAGCAACCATAGCTGGGTAAATGTTATTTTCAGCTGTAAAAAAGCTAGCCAACGCGCCGCCAGAAGTAAGTTGTTCTGAGAGCCTTATAAGCGAGTCTCTATAAACTAAATTGGTAGCTGTCCTGGAGGCAATCTTGGTAGTTTCTACTATTGGTACTTCACTTTTAAGTAAGATACCAAAAGTACGGCATAAATTCGCCATGTAATAACTCTTCAGTAAACTACCCAAAACTGGTAACTGAAGCAGTCTTGCATGTAGCCAATATCTTGCGCCAAAAGACTTTCTAATAATGAAAGTAAATACAATTACCACCACCGCCACACCTAAGAATATTAGCCAGCCGCGAGTAGCCAGTAAGTGACTTATGAAAATAAGCACCCGAGTAGAAAACGGTAGGGTGCCCTTGAAGCCTTGTAGGATTGGTAAGATCTTTGGGAAAACATAAACAATAAGTAAGAGGGTAATGCCAAATGTGGCAAACATAATTATGACTGGATATATGAGCGCACCAATTAGTTTGCGCTTCAAATCTTTCTTCTTTTTTAGCTCGTGCACCAAATAACTAAGATTGTCATTAAGACTACCGCTTGCTTCTCCAACACGCACAATATTGATAGCAAAATCCCCGAAATACTTGCGGAACTTTTCCATACGCACATGCAAAAACTGGCCCTGCCTAACACCTGCAACTAGGTCCCCTACCACGGCCAAAGACCCAGGCTTAGTAGTCTGTGCTTGCAACATTATCAGCGCCTGTAAAGTAGGAATTCCAGCCCTGAGTAATATACTAAGACGCTTGGCAAAACTTATTTGTTCCTCTAGCGGGAACCTAAGATACCATTTAGAAAATGAAAATTCCATATCATTATTTTCTGCTGGTTGATTTTGCCAAAACTTAAAGCTAGCAAATAGCTTATTGAGATATTCTTTCATAAAAGATTAACAAATTTAACATTGTGTGAATATAAAAAATATGGCTTGTAAGTGCATGGTTATTTTTCTTAGATACGCATCCGGTATCCCGGCTAAGTAGATAAGAAAAATGACCATGCACTTACTGTATATAGAACAAAGATATTGCGTAAAATTACTCATACAAAGTGCTCAATACTTCTTCTACTGTAGTTAGGCCAGCTTGGGCTTTTATAAGTCCATCTTCTATCATAGTAACCATTCCTGAAGCCACCGCGAGAGAGTGTAGTTCTCTGGCAGAAGCGCGAGCCAATACCGCCTCTCGTATAGCCACATTTGGCACCAAAACCTCGTATATGCCTATGCGCCCTGAAAAGCCTGTTCCATTACAATATTCGCACCCCCTACCATAATAAAATATACTGCCAGCAATAGTGTCTACATTTGGGATGGCAGAAAGTAAACTCTTCTGCTCTGCTTCACTAATACTTTTTTCAGTCTTACACTGATCGCAAATTTTTCTAACTAAACGTTGCCCTATGGCCACATTCACCGTAGAGGCAATGAGGTAACTTTCAATTTTCATATCCAAGAGACGTGGAAGAGTAGTCGCCGAATCATTGGTGTGCAAAGTAGATAACACCAAGTGTCCAGTAAGAGCGGTATTTACAGCAACTCCCGCAGTTTCACTGTCCCGTATTTCTCCTACCATAATAATATTTGGATCTTGCCTTAGTATGGCTCTAAGACCAGTAGCAAATCCAAGTCCTGTTCTAGGGTTTACCTGAATCTGCTCAACACCATCTATGGCATACTCAATAGGGTCTTCTATAGTTACTATGGAAGATTCGGCAGAATTCAGCATGTGCAGCAATGTATAAAGGGTAGTCGTTTTTCCACTGCCAGTGGGACCTGTGGCTAACACCATACCGTAGGGCCTCCGTATGGCTTGTAAAATCTTTTTCTTGTTCTCTTCCGAAAAACCTAGAGTGTCTAAGGTAAACCCGGCAGATTCATTTACAAGTAATCTCAACACCGCATTCTCACCATGATAAGTAGGGACTATAGATACACGAATATCTATAACCTCTTCCCCCTCCCCAACTCTAAACCTACCATCTTGTGGAGCCTGATGTTCATCCGTCTTTAAACTGGCCAGCACTTTAATGCGACTAATTACTTCTGAGACTATATCTTTAGATATTCTATGCGCTACCCGCATAATGCCATCTATACGAAAACGCACCAAGATAAATTCTTGGTGCGGGTCTATGTGTATGTCCGATGCCCTACTTAAATGAGCGTGAGTTATTATGGAATCTACCAATCTAATTACAGAAGCCGAATTACCTAACTTGAGTTCTAAATGTACGTTTTCAAACGCACGCTGTAACGGACTGACTAGTGGCCCATCCACCTCCGGGACAGTTGCGAGAACTGTCTCATGAAACATAAGAGTTTCTAGGCCACTTTGTTTTTGCTTATTTATGAATAGCATGATGCCCAAAGCTAATCTTTATATGGACACTTGTATACAGCACAAATTAAACTCTAAAAAACTATAGGCACACCAACTTTTTGCCCAACTTGCACCGCCCAATCCTCTAGCCGGTCAATCCTATGTCCACTAACCAACATTTCTTCATGATAACTTTTAACTTGATTGGACAAATTAGCCACAGCTGTTTTAATGCCGCCCAGTTCAGACCTAACCTCCACCATAATTTCTTGCTTTAGATCTTCTTTCAACTGTTCGTTGGTCTTATCTATATAATCAAAAATTGGTTGGAAATTTGTATCGCTCATATAGTTTGTCTATTTAAAAACATTATAGCACAGTTCCCTTCACCCCAATATTTTATGCTTTAGGTCTGCCATTTTGTGCTCATCAAGCAATGCCTCCAACACCCGAAACTTTATATCACGCTCAGCAAAATCTGGGCGACGGGCAAACTCTAAGAATTCTTCAAAATTAAGTTCCTCAGTTTGAATTTTCTCTCCACCATCCACTTCCACCTCGGCAATTTTCTTACATCCCCTGGCTACAAAAAAATATATGACCCAGTCTATTTTACTGGTCGGCTGGATAGCATCAAACAAACTCCAAGCCTCACTTGTGTAACCGGTCTCCTCAAGCAACTCTCTTTTTGCCGCATCCAATGGCTCTTCACCTTGGTCCAAGTGCCCACCTGGCAATGCCGTGTATGGCACTCTGCCAGATTGCTCTTGGTAAGTAACCAACACTTTGCCACTGTCTGTAACCGGAATAATTACCGAAGCATCATTGCGCTTAAGTTTTTCAAAAGTTCTAAACTTACCATTAAATAGCTCTTGCTCCCAGTGATATACATCAAATAGCACCCCCTTAAAAACTAACTTCGCGCGCTCTGGCATGGGCTGCTTGGAGGCTGGTCTTTCTATGTGCATATAATTTATTCTAAATGCTTAGAGCTTAAGCAATGTTCCATTTCAAGGGTCATCCTTGCGTAATTAAGTTATCACATTATGGACACATCGAAATATTTCGCTGATTACTCTGTTTTATTTATAAACTTACGCAAAAGTGACCTTTGAAATTAGTAAGCCCCAATACTGATCTTTTCCAATAAATCTGCGTGACCGGTAAATTCTACCACACTTGTAGCCACCTCGCGAATATATGTATCTACATCTTTTGCGACATACAAATAGATAGGTTTGCGTAGAGCCAAAGCAAAACCCGCTTCCATGAGCATACCCTCACTCCTATCAGGAGTACGCACCACCACAACCAACGCATCCGACGTTTCCAGCTCACTAAAAGTCCGAGCGAATTTTTCTCTTAAAGTTAACTCACTACTTTCCCAAGTAATTAAATCATCTAATGACAAATATACTTCATGTCCCAAAAAGGCCAACTTATCCCTTAGAGGATAAAAAAACTGCTCCAACCCCTCCCTACTCTCCCCCGTATACCTAAAAGATAAGAATACTTTCATATTAATAAACTTCCAATTCTGTTAACACCTCCCCCTTAACACTATAATACGACGTAGTATTATAGTGTTAAAATTACCAAATCTTTACTCGTTCTTCAAATGGAACATACATTTTGTCTATTAGCCCAACCTTAAAAGCCTCGTAGAATCTATCCACATTTTTCAAAACCCCATTGGAACGAAATATGGCTGGTGAATGCGGATCAGTTAATACACGCTTGCGCACCTCCTCATCTCTCTCATTTTCTGCTTCACTTCTAGCATGGCTTAAGAAAAATCTTTGCACAGGAGTAAAACCATCTATATCGGATAACGGACTACGAAGTAAGCTCTGTTCAAATGCATCTAGCGCAATTTCTAGCCCACCTAAATCCCCTATATTTTCTCCTAAGGTTAGTTTGCCATTAAGATTTAGACCAGGTAATACTTCAAAGCTATTAGCCTGTTCCTCAAGCATCTTCGCAAGCTTTTCAAAATTATTTTTATCTTCTTCGGTTTTCCAATTTCGTAAATTACCATCTGCGTCAAACTGACTACCTATGTCATCAAACCCATGAGTTATTTCGTGCCCGATGACATAGCCTATGCCCCCGTAGTTTTCTGCATCATCAGATTCAACGTCAAAGAAAGGAAACTGTAAGATTCCAGCAGGAAACACTATCTCATTCATGTTGAAATTAGCATATGCATTTACGGTTTGAGGTGTCATATGCCACTCTCCCTTATCTACTGGTTTACCTAATTTATTGATGTTACGAGCTAGCTCAAACCTACTAGCCTCAAAAATGTTTTCAATAAAACTCGCATCTCCAATGTTCATAGAGGTATAATCACGCCAGATATCTGGATATCCTATCTTCAAACGCAATTTCTGAAGTTTTTCCTTAGCATACTGCTTACTACTTTCAGACATCCATAGTAAGTTTTGTATACGTTTTGCAAAGGCATCTTTTAAGTCTTGTACCATTGCGGACATCCTCTCTTTAGCCAAAGGTGGAAAGTGGCGTTTTATAAACTCTTGGCCAAGAGCTTCACCAATAGCCCCATCCATATGCATAACAACTCTTTTCCAGCGAGGTTTTAGCTCTTCTGTACCACTTAAAACTTTACCATAGAACAAGAAATTAGCTTCTTCAAAATGTTCACCTAAAAAATTTGCACACGAGCGCACAACCTGCCAACGTAAATAATCTTTCCAAACTTCAACTGGTATTTCCACTAATAAAGATTGGACAGCTTCCATAAACTTTGGCTGGTCTATAATTAACTCATACAAGACAGGTAAACCAAGTAACCTGTGATATTCATCCCAATCAACAGTAGGCACCATTAGTTTTAGCTCTGCCAAAGTCTTTTTATTATACTGAGCTTCAATATTTCGCTTTTCAGTCTTGGACATAGACGCTTTTGCCAAAGCGGTTTCTATCTGCATCACATGTTCCACGACCATCTTATCGACCTCGCTACCTACCAAGGCCACCATACGCGCTATATGTAGCTCGTACTCTGCGCGAATCTTTTGCGCAACTTCATCTTCATTAAGATAGTAGTCTCTATCGGGCATACCCAGTCCCGCTTGATGGAATCTAAGCACATACTGGTCACTTAACTTGTCATCCACATCTACATAGTTTGCCCACGGCACTGATACATCGTACTTTTGCAACTCAAATATTACCGACAAAATATCTTGTCTGGTCGCGATGCTCCCTACTTTATCCAACCAAAGTTTTAAAAATGGTAAACCAGTAGCCTCTACCTTCTGAGGATCTATTGCAGATACATAAAAATCTCTAAGTTTTCTTTGTATACCCCCTAAAACCAAACCCTTATCTTGACACAACTCCTGCAAGATAACATGAAGACGCTTCCAGTTATCTTCCCGCAACTTTAAAAATGTACCCCACCTACTTTCAGATTTAGGCACCGGATTATTCTTTAACCAGCCACCATTTACATAGTGATAAAAATCGTCCTGTGGTCTTACTTCCTCATCAAAATCTTCTTTATTAAACATATTTTCTTATTTCTTAATCTGTACAATACTATAATACGACGTAGTATTATAGTGAATTAAATATCTAACTTCTTAGAAGCTGACCGTTGCTTTGAGCGACGCGACAGTTCCTTATCTATTTCTTTAATACCATACGCTAAAACTTTGCCCAACACTGGCGTTCGATTCACTTTACTCTTAAAAGGATTACTCATCGCCTCTAGACGCGTCTTTTCGGCCTTTCTCTGCTTGGCTTCTAGAGCCAATAGTTTTTCGTGTACTTTGCGATAGCCTTCTCCTCTTTCGGCTAAAACATTACTTACAGTGCTAGTGGTAGCATCTGTTACATAAAGCTCATTACGTATACTCAGGTACGTATGTTCGGAAAGAAGCCGGCGGGCAATTTCTAAACGTTTGGCAAACATTTTATATTCTGTGTGAGTAAAAATGTCTTTAAACAATAGCCTAATATCCGCTTTACTTTCAAGTAGAGTAAAAGCAGACCAGAGATTGTTTACATAATGACCAAAATCTTTAGGCAACGCCTTTCTTGATACTTTTGTCATATATTTCTCTGTACTCTAATACAATTTAGTATTAGAGTGGAATTACAATATTTATTGCGGCACTATAATACGACGTAGTATTATAGTGTTTGAACAATTCTGTTTTAGAATCCGAGTTTACTGTGTTAGCTCAAAAATGTCTTTGGGTTTTATTTGTTCTATTTGCTGTGGAGTTACATGTGTAGCAGAAAACAGCGACGTAGTAAACCAGTACACTAGTACTAGAGAAATAATTGTTAGGACAATGCACGCATAGGCCGACTCACGGCCATCATCCGCGTCTGAGAAATAGAACTTAAGTGCAAAAATGAGTCCAAAGGGTGGCGCGCCTATACTCACCAAGTATGCCCAACGCTTTCGGCTACTCGGGATTAAATTCTTCTGATGATTCTCTAGTACATTGGCCATAAGGGCGGACACGTCTACTCCCTTATTGTCCTTGGCCAGTTTAGCTATCTCTCCAATTTGTTCTGCTAGTTTTTGTTCGGCATTTTGCATATGGGTATTATACATTATTAAACATTTTCCAAAAGTCTCTATATTATCGCCTTACCATCCCCCCGGTCTAAGTTTATCCTCAACGTGGCCAATCTATAACTCTATAGGATGATCCATATAGTTCCGACGGACCTTTACCAACGCGAACCAATTTCCTCTAACCCTAGATTATTTTTATAGTTCTGTTCATAAACTGGCTGAAACTCTGACCAAGAAGTGTTTGCCGCATGGTAAAAGGAATATATCTGTAAGCTAAAAACCACTGCCAGCGCGCATACTACGGGCATAAATAACCCAAACTTTCTCTTGAGCCACCACACACCAAAAGAAAGGAAGATAATGGGTGTGGGCCAAAGAATAATTAGATAATGGTCATGTACGGCTCTACTATACAGCAAAATCGTTAGTACTTCTACAAATACCCAAAGTAGTAAGATTACCCATGCTTCTCTAGTAACAAACTTTTGCCTACCACTCTCGTGCCTGGTGCCACCAGAAAAATACTTAAATAAAAAAATAAGTAAAACCATGCCAACAGCTAAAGCCACCACCCAATATAAGCTATTTGGCTCTAAGATACTGTAACTATAAGCATAACTAAAAGGTGTAAGCGTACCCAGAAAAAAATTCCATATAGCAAGTACAGATACCCACACATTTCCTCCGTGTAAATTTTGTCCACCCAAATGAAAAAGCCTTAAGGTGTTTGCAAAACTGTGTGCTACCTCATAGATAATATACGGTAGATACAAAAATACTATTACAATGATAGCCCTCCACCACCCAGCTACGTTAATGCGCGCCCGTAAAATTGCCATGGCCAGAATGGTTACTATAGGCAAAACAATGAGTGCCGTTACATGCAACTGCGTTGCCAGCGCAAAAGCCACCCCAAGCCAAACAAAGTGGGAAGTAGAAGCCTGGCCTCTTACTACCTTAGTCAAGTGGTACATATACCACAGCACAAACAGTGGCAAAAAGTTTGGATTAGAAACATAAGAAGTTAAGTGCAAACTGTACACGGAAAGAGCGCTCAAGAACCCACCAGTGCGTGCTACTCCCCTGCTGTCCGTCCAAAGTAATAGTAGTTTGAACAAAGCCACCACACTAAATACAGAAAAGACTATCCCAGTAAAAATAAGTCCTAGTGGATGCGAGTGGAATAGCCACAGGAAAGGAACTAGCAAGTAGTAGTAAAAAGATGGAAAATGAAAACCTCCCAGCATAGATGGTGGGCCCAGTGCCACCATGTGGCCAGATAAAATTCTGCTGGCCATACCATAATCTCTATAAAACTCCGGAAAACTTGTGTAGCTCATCCATCGCATTCCTATGACTCTTATAAAAAGAGCCAAAAGAGCTATCCACCAGATATCATAGTGCGTTAAGACCTGCTTAAACTTTGACCAAAATATACTCAAACTCATGCTGTCAGCATAACAAAAATTGCCCCTAAGAGCGACCTTGTACAACTGATAATAAAAATGTATATACCAGTTCTAACTGTACAATACCTAAAACAAAAGCACCCAGCTATTGCTGAGTGTTTTTGTGGCAGGAGAGGAGGGAATCGGACCCCCGCCTTTGGTTTTGGAGACCAAGGTACTACCACTATACGACTCTCCCAGGTCATAGAGCATGTAACACATAACATGGAACAGGTTGCTTTATGCTATACGCTACATACTCCATGGTTTTATTTAGTTTCTCTGTGGAGAGTTTTTGCTCTGCAGTGTTTGCAGAACTTCTGAAACTCTAAGCGCTTACGATTCTGTGCGGTTGCACTTTTCTTGTTGCGCTTGGACTGATAGTTTAAGTGCTTGCACACGGTACACTCTAAGTGTATAAGACGTTCTTGTGACATAACTTAATTACCTTTGACACTTAGCTTGATACACTTAGCCGTTATAGGGCTAATGACCAAATGTAAGTAGTTAATTGTTTTACTTCGCTTTACGGCATACTGCAAGTTTCACTAGACCCGCAATATACCCCAAGCATTTTTTCGACTATAGCCCTAATTCGTTTCGCCTGCGGCGGAACTACGAAGGGCACTTCTCCACCAAAGCCATGCAACGAGCAATGTTTTTTACAGTAACGAAAAACGGTGCTCGCACTTCGTAGCCTTGGCGGAGAAGTGGAGCCGGCTGTCGGACTCGAACCGACCACCTACGGTTTACAAAACCGTTGCTCTACCGGATGAGCTAAGCCGGCTAATATATAGGATAAATTTCCAAAATAGCTTAAACATTATACGTAAATCCAGCAAACTTGTCTAGCATCGTAGAAATGTTCTTTAAATGTGCCCAATTGCTTAATTGTGCACAGTTTGCAAAAAACTATGTCAATAATACTGTATACTATAAATAGTGTTTAGAAATTACAAAGTAACGGTTGGTATAACTTTCTTCCGAATCTAAATTACCGATGGAAACAATAGAAACTAACGTTGCCAAGATTGAAATTGGTAATAGCAAGCAAACAAATACATATGTAAGCACTTTAGCCGAACGTACTATTCACGAAGATTCGGAGCTTTTTGCGGTGGTCGCTCTCCCCTTATTTAATCCAGCTGCGCTACCCGACTGCGAGCGCATAGCAAATGGACTACTGGGCGCCTTAAGACGCTGTTATAAGAGAAGCAACAACGAAAATACTTTTGAAGTTGCTCTAGGCGAGATGAACGACGAAGTAGGCAAACTGGCTACTCTAGGCCAACACAATTGGACTGGAAAAATCTCCGCCGTGGTAGGCGTGCGCCAAGGCAATAAGTTTTACGCATCCACCACCGGCAAGGCCGTAGCCCTACTCATGCGTGGCGGAGAATTTAACGAGATCACCGAAAGCTCCACCGCCAAGCATCCGCTCAAAACCTTTGATACTTTTTCTTCTGGGCGTATTAAGCTTGGGGATGTAATTATAATTACTACTTCCGAACTCTTCAACCACGTTTCCTTAGACAGAATTAAAAATATATTAAGCCAAAATACCTTAGAAATAGCTGCTCAAGAAATAGTACGCGTAGTAGAAGACACGGCTGGTCCAGAAGTTTCGTTTGGCACCCTACTACTCCAAGAAACTGAGCCACTGGCCCTAGCACAAGAGAATCTGGAGCTAAGTAGCTACCGAGGCGCACCTACTCCAGGCAAGCTACTGGGTGGCCTTGCCAATAAAGCCAGAAAACTAGTAAGCATGGAATCTGCCAAGAGTATTTGGCAAACAGTTAAGTCGGCTAGCTCACACAGACCAAACTTAAACATAAAGAAGCTCTCTGGCTTAGCAGTTACTACCACCACCCAAAGTTTGTCTGTACTCGCCACCAGTGCTAAAAATTATAAGAACATAGACTACAAAGCTCCGCTTAATATGTTTCGGAATCTTAACAGGGCTAAACAGTTCTTTGTAGTTTCGGTTTTTGTACTATTGCTGGCTGTAATTGTAAATATATTCGTAGCCAGAAGCCACCGCACAGCCACAGTAAGTAATACAACATTTGAAACTTCTAAAGCTGCCATACAAAAGTTGTTAAATGACGCAGATAGCAAACTTATTTTCAAGGACGAAGCCGCCGCAAGCACATTGCTTAGTGGCGCAAGCCAGCAACTCCAAAGCCTAAACACTACCACTGATGCACAAGTAAGTGCAAAAAAAGAATTAGAGCAACAATTAAACACACTTTCCTTAAAAGTAAATAAAATTGAAGCAGTCAACCCAAATCAGCTTGCAACACTCAGCAATGCAGAAAACCTAACCGTACTGCCCAACATTCTGGCCACAGCCACTGGCAAAGTAGTTATAAGCTTTAACACCAACACAAACACCACAGAAGATGGCACAGTGCACACCAGTGCGGACATAGTAGAAAGTGTAAATGTCTCCCCTACAGAGTCAGTGGTGTTTGATGGCCAAGGACTAAACCTGTGGAACTTTGTTAAAGGCACTAATTCAACGCCTTTTTACTTAAATGTACCCAAGTCGGCAAGCTTAGCCGGCCTAGCTCACTACCCTACCAATAATCGTGTTTATACTGTAGATACAGATTTAGGCCAAGTAATAAGCTATCTAGTCTCCGCCACTGGTTTTAGCAAGCCCACAGTCTCGGTAAAAGATAGCAAGCTCAAAGATGCGTTGGATTTAGGGATAGATGGTAACATATATGTGCTCACCAAGACTGGCATAAACAAATACAACGCCGGCAAACCAGTGAGTTTTACTTTTCCTTCCCTCACCACCCCCTTCTCTGGTAAAGGCAAAATATATACCAATGAAAAAACTAAGCAGGTCTACGTGTTAGATAGCAACGGTAGAGTTATCATCACCGATAAGACTGGCAAGCTTATTAAAGTATTGCAATCTGATAGTTTAAACGGCGCATCCGACTTTGCCGTAGACGAAACGAATAAGGTAATTTACGTTCTTCGCAACGGTAGTCTGCTTAAAATAGACTTTTCATTGTAATAGCATTTGTCATCCTCGCGCATGCGGGGATCCACAGTCGGCCTACCAGCCGACACTATAATTATTTAACGTGAATCAGTGCCCCATGTTACGGGGTATGGATTCCCATCTGCACGGGAATGACAATACCAATGTTCATTGACCACATAGTTATATCTGTCCGAAATCTCAAAGCGAGTACAAAATTTTACTCTGCGTTTTTGGGTAAAGCCAAAATGGGCAAAGAAGACGCGCACTGGATACTAGGAGACACTAAATTTTTTATAACCTTTCCATACAAAAAATCAGCCAGAAAATTCGACAAACACAACTTAGGACTGAATCATATTGCCTTTCGGGTAAAAACCCTGGCGGAGTTAAAAAGTTACGAACGAGAATTAAATAAATCGAGCATGACCCACAGTGGTATCACAGTAGACAAATACAGTAAAAAAGAATTTATTTGGCTAAACGATCCAGACGGTATCCGGCTTGAGTTTTACCTAAGATAAAAAGACCTCCCACATGGGAGGTCTTTTGCTGTGTGCTATACACTGCTCACTAATCACTACTTCAAAACAACTTTACCACCAGCTTCTTCTAACTTCTTCTTTAGCTCTTCAGCTTCTGCTTTAGGAGCGCTTTCCTTTATAACCTTTGGTGCACCATCTACCATGTCTTTAGCTTCTTTAAGGCCCAGACCGGTAACTTCACGAACCACTTTAATTACGTTGATTTTGTTAGGACCAGCTTCTACTAGTTCTACAGCAAAATCGGTCTTCTCTTCTGCTACTGGAGCTACCGCACCGGCAGGGGCTGCACCCATCATCATAGGCGCTGCTGCGCTTACACCAAACTTCTCTTCTAGCACATGAACTAGTTCAGATAGGTCTAGTACGGAAAGCTTTTCTATCTCACTTACCAAAGACTTAAACTTCTCTGGTACTTCTACTGTCTTGTTTTCTTCTGCCATAATGTTCTAATTACTAATTACTTATTACTAATTGCTACTTGCTACTTCGCCGCTACTGCATTCAGTACATTTATAAGCCCGCGAATATTACCAGCCAGTACATTTACGAACCCTGTTACAGGTGCATTCATAGTACCAACCAGTTTGGCTCTGAGCTCATTTTTACTTGGCAAGTCTGCTAAGGCCAAGATTTGCTCGCGAGACATAAACTTACCATCTACCACACCGCTCAACACATTGATTGTCTTTACAGTCTTACCAACTGTTTTAACAATGCGAGCCGGAGCAACTTCGTCCGTTTCCGAAATTGCCATGACCACTGGTGTTTTGTAGTCTATATTAGCGGTAATCCCGTTTGCGCTATAAGCCTTGTTTACTAATGAGATCTTATAGACCTTAGTAAATACTGCTTCCTTACGTAGATCGTTCCTAAATGTATCCACATCTTTTACCGTAGTACCTCTGTACTCGGAAAGCACAATGGACTTAGCATTCTTCACTTTTTCAGTAAGCTCTGCTAAATCCGCCTCTTTTTGTTGTCGTGTTTTTGCCATATATCTTCCACTAATACACTAATGCACTAATTTCACGAACTATAGATTGGTGTTATTCGTGTAATTGATGATTAGTGAATAATTTTCGACCTTTATTAACGTATAAATATCTTAGAAACAAAAAACTCGGAATATTCCGAGTTTAGAACTAGGAAGCTAATAAGCATGGAAGCTTTGAGCTATCTTAATTCTCCTCGGTGGGCCGGTGCTTCTTAAAAGCGACCATTTATCCCGTTTTGCGGGACCAACTGTCTTCGGATATTTATTGGATTCATTATACCTTGTAGGCCAGTGCCCTGTCAAACTCCAACCCGTCATCCCCATGACCCAATCAGAGCACCCAACCTCGCCATGTGATACACCCTTTACAATCCCAAAAATTTAGGAACGTAGGCCACTATGGCTACCATCTCACGAGCGTAGTACCAAGCAAGTTCACTTGGGCGGTAATAGCCACTATCTGGCGAGTCCCAATATACGTCCTTGTAGCCAAGTCGCTTTGCTATTAAGAAAGCTCTAGGTAAGTGATAAGCGTCGGAGACTATAATAATGCTAGATACGCCAGGAACTAGTCCTTTGCTATTTTCCAAGTTTTCAAATGTATTTACGGAATGTTCTTCTAGCACCAGCGGTAAAGTTGTAGAGGTGTTCTTACTCAAGAATCTGGCCATATTCTTGGCCTCAGACTCGTCTTTACTAGATGTAACTCCACCAGTAAGAACAATTGTTTTGGCTAAGCCCGCCTCATACACCTCCCGACCTAACTCTGCCCTGTTGCGGATAGCTGGACTGTTTGGTGCAGCACCCAGCACAACCACTGCATCCACTTTATCCCCTACTTTAGGTAAGCGTTCTTTTGGGAACCCAAGTACAAAAGCCCCATCGCAAACTATAATTGCCACTATAAAAACGCATATGTACTTAACCAATCGTTTAGCTAAAAGCATGGGTTTACTGTTTTTCATCGTACATATATAATACCAACAATAGTGGATTTAATAAATCCATAGAACTTTCTGTCATTGCGAGCCATTCTTATGGCGTGGCAATCTGTATTTATGTTTAAATGTTTACTTGCTAAATTGTTAAATT
>JAHFJI010000009.1:0-17654 GCA_023245955.1 Candidatus Doudnabacteria bacterium
AGCAGCGATAATAAAAAACATGACTATGTTAGAAATAAACATGCCAGACCAAACATCGGTCCGCATATTTTTTATTTCCTGGGAAGTTACAGCGCCTTGTCGGAGGCTGATAGTCTTCTCGCCCCGCATAATACCCTCTTCTACTTCTTGTGAAGTCTGCCAAAAAAACAAGTACGGAGAAATGGTAGTACCAAGTATTGCACAAATAAGTAGTAATTGATCCTGTGAAAAAGTAATGTGCGGTATTAGAGTCGCCCGGAGCAGATCGCCCCACTGCAAATTTACACTTAGCGCAGATAATACATAGGCAAATAGCACTAGTGCCAAATATTTTAAATATTTGGCATATTTTGCATAGGTCGTGAATACTTGTAAGATTAGACTAAGTAGGGCAAAGAAGATAATAAATATGTAAAAATTTACACCAGGCAGAAGCAACTGCGCCCCCTTAGCCATAGCGCCAAGATCTGCTCCAATGTTGAAAGTGTTGGCAAAAAACAACAACATGGTGCAAGTGTATAAAATACTTTTGGAATAATGCTGGCGAATATTACCAGCCAGTCCCCTACCGGTTACAAGTCCAATCCTAGCGCACATCTCCTGTACTACGGACATGAGCGGAAAAGTAAATAGCGCCATCCAAGCAAGACCAAAGCCATATTTAGCGCCAGCCTGAGAGTACGTAGCTATACCGGAAGGGTCATCGTCAGACGCTCCAGTGGTTAATCCCGGTCCTAGAGTATGCCAATATTCTTCTGCAGTTTTTAGGGGGGTATGAACTATGTCGCCCGCAGATACTACTGTACTACTACCAGGTTTATTGACTAGTGATTCTTCTTCCATATAGAAATTACTTATATACATGTAGTATACCACCCCCTCCTTTTATACCAAATCATCTCGTGCTACAATTAATTCATGGAAACAATAAAAATTGAAAAGTCTTGGCCAGTAGGCTATATTATACTTGCCTGGGTTGGTAGCATAGTGGCCATGCTGGGAAGCTTGTACTTTAGTGAGATTTTACGCTATCCACCATGTGTACTTTGTTGGTATCAACGCATTTGCATGTACCCATTAGTTGCCATCTTGGCCGTTGGGATTATCAACCGTGATAAATTAATTTACAGATATGCACTACCACTCAGCCTAAGCGGTCTGGCCATAGCCGTCTACCACAATTTACTATACTATAAAATCTTACCAGAATCAGCTGCCCCTTGCCTGGCAGGAGTTTCCTGCACCACCAAGTTTATAGAATGGTTCGGTTTTCTTACTATCCCCCTCCTTGCTGGTCTAGGTTTCCTCACTATTACAATATTCCTACTACTCTTTAGGCACAAAGTGAACAAACAGTCTTAGTATGGATACTGCATTTATGCATTCTTACGTAATTCTTATCTACGTACTTCTTGCTTACTTACTTCTTAATTACTTAACTCGTATTTACGTAAAACCATATGACCAAAGAAGCAAAACTCGTTACTGGTATTATTATTGCGGTTGTAGCCGTGCTTGGCATAGGTGTATTCCTTATGTCTCGCGCACCGCAAAACTATACCAACCCCACAGCTACAGTAGACCCTAAGAGTAAAGAAGAAGCCTTAGCCCGTGAGACTCCAAATGTCCGCGGTAAACTAGACAGTAAAGTTACCGTAATAGAATTTGGCGACCTGCAATGTCCGGCGTGCGCCTCGGTAAACCCAACCATGGACGAGCTGTTTAAAACCTACGGAGATAGAGTAAAGTTTGTGTTTAAGCACAACCCGCTTCCTCAGCACAATAACGCGCTAGCCGGTGCAGACGCAGTAGAAGCTGCTGGCGACCAAGGCAAGTTCTGGGATATGCTTACAGCTCTCTATGCCAAACAACCAGAATGGGAAACCCTGCAAGACCCAAAACCAGTCTTTAGACAAATTGCCAAAGATGTGGGCCTAGACTCAGATAAGTTTGATAAGGCGCTAACTGGCCAAATCCATAGGGATAGGATTAACCAAGAAAAGGTAGATGGCAACTCCATCCAAAACCCCGGCACTCCTACTTTCTACGTAAATGGTGAACAAATCTTCAACGGCGGCGTAAAAGAACTAAGAGAAAAAATAGACACCGCTCTTAAGTAATTATAAATAATAAAAACCCAGAAACTTCTGGGTTTTTATTATTTATATATAAAAGCTATCTCCAAGCACCAATGATGGCGCCGGTCACGAGGAGAGTAACAAGCATGTTGGAGATACCTATCCAGAAAAGAGTCCAGCTACCGCCCCAAATAGCATCACCCAGCTTAACCGGCACAACAAACCCAAGCCAGGCCCAAAAAGCTATAGCCATGTTACCAGTAACACCACCAACGCCAACCCGCATAAACACAGCTAGTACATAGAACATTACTAGGCTAGCTACAAACTGTAGAGCAAAACTCATGGCCATACCCTTTTTCATTTGTGCTTGTTTTTCTACACTCCACCTGTCCATGCCCATAGCAATGCGGAACTTCTGTCCAAAAAGTGGCCCATACCACACGCTACCAATAACCATAGACACAGCAGCACTCACCAACACCGCCCACAGATTTATATTCATACTAAAATAGTATTTAATATTATTGTTAAAATTATAGCAAATCCTTAGGCCTAGTGGTACTGCAAGTTTAGTACACCCCGAAATTCGTCGTTGACTATGAGTGGCACGCCACGGATAGCCTGTACTCGTAGTGCAAGTTCTTTGACCGCACAGCGATGTGGCATGGCAGGATTGTTTTGGCAATGTGCACAAAGCTGGCGTAGTTGGCTAACAATAAAACTCTTTTTGCTTTCTACTTCTGACATAAAACGCTCCTAATAAGCCTAAGTGTGAATACTTAGAACATTAAAATTAATAATGAAAGGTTGTAAGTAGCCAGTAGTCTGTTGTCAGTACTATTTAAGATTCTTTATCCAACCAGTTAATAGTTTGCCGACATCATCCATTACCGATACGGTCTCTTGATAATCTGCTATTCTAGATTTCTTATCACCCCCACTACTTTGCCCTGTATAGTCCACTCATCTTTAGGATATATATTGGCAAAGTCTGGATTTTCTGCTTTTAGATAGGCTCGGTTTTTCACAAATATTAATCTTTTTACTGTAGCTTCGTCATGTAATAGTGCTACTACAATATCTTGATTCTTGGCTTCTTTAGTAGGTCGGACTATTACCAGATCTCCCTCGTAGATGCCAGCATTTATCATGCTTTCTCCACGCACCTTAAGTAAAAACACATCTCGCCTGCCTTTGACCATGGTTTGAGGTAAGTTAACCCACTCTTCCACATGTTCCTCAGCTAAAGTTGGGCCCCCAGCCTGGATGCGACCCAGAAGAGGTACCCGAACTAAACCTTTTTCTAAAGTGTCTCCCAGTGCGTCTAGCACAGTCACACCTCTTGCGCGACCATCTGTTTTAATGAATCCTTCTTGTTCTAATGCTGTAAGCAATTTTGCTACTGCATTCTTGGAACTTACTTTGAGAAAGCTTGCCATCTCAGAAATGGATGGTGGTAAGTTATGGTCACGTATCTGCTTAATGATAAACTGTAAAAGCTCTTTTTGTCTTTTAGTAATTTCTTTGGACATATAGTTACGTATATACGAGTTAAGTAATTAGGAAGTAAGTAAGAGTTGAATCGTAATAGTTACAGGTTGTAGGTTCTTGGGCCTTAAGGGGTTTGTGTGCCCTCATACTTAAGGCATTGCATTTTTAGACTTATAACGAAATAACTTTTCGTATAAAACTAGTTCTTTTGCCAAAACCTAGCTTAAAACTTTGCCGCTTAGCCTTAGCTAAACATCAAAGTTTATAAACTTCGGTTTTGACTAAAATATCAAATTTTATATCAAAACCTTATTTCGTTACAAGTCTATTGTATTCGCAATTTCTAACCTGCAACCTGTAACTAAACGTTCGTACACGTTTATAATAAACGAACGTTCACTTAGTGTCAATAATTAAAAAGCCCCGTATTTACAGGACTTCTAAAAGTTATCCACAATTAGAGTTTTGAGTTTTTATTTTTTCTTCTTTTTAGAAACCAATTCTACCACTGGGATGTTGGTGTAATCAAATATATCCTTTATGAATCTATCAAACGTATTTTGTCTCGTGATAAACTCTTGTTCTTCCATAATGCAGTAGTTTATTTCCTGCCCCATCATGTGTTCGCAGGCGCCTATAAACTGGTGCAACCTGCTTGACTTAACACTGCCTATCAGTAACATATCCACGGCAAGTTCGGGTTTGCCTACAAACAAACCACTCAGGTAAGCACCACTCACACCTAGTTTTTTAATCGCTGTAACCAACTCATCTTCATAAGCCTTATTGGCCTTCCGCGTCAAAGCTTCTTTTACATCTGGGTAAAACTTGTGTTTTTGATTGAGTTTGTAATAGTTGATAGACCCCCTACTACACATACTTAGCTGACCACCCTCTACCAATCGCTCTAGGCTATCTAGTAGTTTATTAGGACGCAGGTTCAGTCTTACCCCAAGTTCACGTGCAGAAAAAGTTCTAGGAAGTGCAAATAACAAAAAACTAATAATGTCTGCTTCTGGGGTGTTGTCCAGAAGGGCTTGCGGAAATACAGGGTTCATGACTTTGGTTAAAAACAGCTAAACAACTACTTCTAGTATAGCAAAAATCTCGCTTGAAAAAAAGCCTTACGCATGCTAGAATTTAGCCTGTTGGTAGATTTCATATCTACTCAGATGCGGGTCGATACCCAAGCGGTCAACGGGGGCTGACTGTAAATCAGCTGGCTTATGCCTTCGCAGGTTCGAATCCTGCTCGGCCCACCATATAAAAGAGTCTACTAAACGTAGACTCTTTTTGTATATCCACAAACTATTGAGTCCGTTCGGCTATATAACACAGGGGTTTATCCAGAACCTGATGTTCAGGCAGTTTAGGAAACACCAACACTCCGTCTGCCGAAGCAAGCACGGGCACCTTACCTGCATAGCCAACTACATCTCCCTTTAAAACTGATTCAAAAGAACGAGCCCCTCGACCCTCAGCAAATACAAACCCACTCGAGGTCAAAACTATTGAGTCGCACAGAGTGAATACTTGATGTCCTGTGAAGTGCTCTCCTCCTGGTTCATTTACAAGACCCATGTGAGTCATAAGTCCATTTATACTTTGCAAGACGCTAGTAATGCGAGTGACATCTTTAGCATCGCCCGCCTCTACACAAACCCCAACTCGCCCCATGCGATCTGCGTACTCATCAGTAGTAGCCGGCTCCCCTGCCAACACATAGTTCGGGTCAGCCAAAACGACACTTGCATTAAACCATTGGTAAACCTGAAGATGCTCTGAGTCAACCCGAGAGGAGATAAAAGGCATGGAGGGCTTATTAGTCGAGTGTATGTCTACTGTTATATCTGACTGTTGTATAACCTGTGCAAGCTCTTTGGCACGGGACTCCTCAATGCTACCATCTAAAATTCCCAACAGGTGTGTATCTGTAAAATATCTATTTAAATCCCGACCATCGACAAAACGAGTCCCTTGCTCTATTGCCAAAGGGTTGCCAAATGCCATAATCAATCTGCCCGACTGCAACCCGCGCGCACTGGATGCAAAATCCGCGCAAATTCTTTTTACCACCTCAATACCAGTAAGCTCATTACCATGCACACCGCCCAACACACAAAGAGTTGGCCCCGGCAGCTCCCCGGTGGTTTGCCATATATTATCGCCTATCAAGTCAAGCATAGTTATATTCTACATGCGCTGTTTGTTTGACACAATAATAGTAGGGATGATATATTTATTGGGTATGAGAAACATGCACGTAAATTTAGTTGCTAAAAAGTCTAAGGGTTAACCTTGGCGCTTTCTGTGTAATTACACTTACGTTTACAGGCGACCAAGGAATATATCCTTGGGCGTTTTTTTATTTGATGTCAAAATTTCATAGGAGGGTTCAATGGACATGAGACGCGCCTACCGGATGCTACAAATAGTGGCATCTGCAAGCAAAACTGAGGCAGCACTACTCGATAAAACAGCCGCGCAACTATGGTCCTTGTGGCGACAAGGACTATCAATTTTAGCCCTTGATGGCGACAAGGTGGTTGGCCACGCCGCGTTGGTGCCACTTATACCGGAACAAAACTGGTATGAGTTTGGGGTAGTCTGGGTTCGCCCAGAGTATCGCCATAAGGATCTCCGCGTGGCGCTCAGGCTTTACAAAGCCATGTTTGAATATCATGCGGAAAAATATATCCTAGCCACCACCACAAACCTGGCCGCTATGGTAGTAGGTTGGCGGGCTGATATGATACCCGTTACGTTCAGCTCACTCCCACCGGAAGTGTGGCGCGAGACGTGCTGTTGCCCTGCCAATAAAACTGGCGCGGCAGACGGGAACAACATGGCCTATTGCAAGTTGCGAGAGCGGTTGAGTGACGGGTGTTTCGTAAGAATTACCCAACCCACCCACCAACATTTGGGTACACCAAGTTTAATCACTCTACCAGCGATACAACCCACAACCGATGTTGTCATACCAAACAACAACATCCGCTTACTGCTCTCTACCACACCATAGGCAGTACGGCTACGCTGGCAATCAAAAACGGGCAGAGTAAATTACTCTGCCCGTTTCTTGTCTAGTGCGACGGCATGCCGCCACAACTGTGGTTAATTAACCTCATTGTCGCCTCCTTTACAACTGAAATGGATGAATAATCGGCAGCGGTTGCTGCCGAAGTGGTTGATAGAGCTTCGCTTTTTGATCTGGCGGTGTCTCGCACTGCACCAGAATCCCGTAAGGGATTGCCTGCTCAAGAATAGCCCCTTGGTGAGCATATGCAGCAACTTGCCGCAGCGCGATCTCCTGCGCCTCAGCTCTAAGTTGGATATCAGCAAACGCCCCGGAGATTTGGATGTGCCTAGCCTCTGCGTCTATAAGTAGCCTCGGTGCAGATATGCGCGCCCAATCGGCGGCGTTCTCATAGGACAACCCTGGGCGAGACTTAGCCAGCAGTTCTGACCAAAGGATTACCTGCCAACTAGCAGGCAACTCAGAAGCAGCTGCTTCTGCCATAAGCTGGCAGTAACCGCTGAGTTCTTCTTGATGGACTGACCAACCCCAGGTTTCCCTAGGCTCGGTATCGGGTAGGATTACCAGAAAGCGACAATCTTGGCCTAACTAGGCTAGTCCGGCGAAAAACTTTTTGCTACGTTTGAGAAACTTCTTAAGAAAAAGAGTTTCAAACAAATCCAACTTCAACTCTTCCTTGCCCCGCTCAGTCACGAGACATGAAAAAGTGAAAAAAATTACCGGCTCCTGCGCCAAAGCGGCGCATAGCTGAAGCGGGTTAATGAAGCCCAAAGTTTCGTTCTGCTCAAGAAATTCGAGCAGAGCGTTCTGTTCTGGTGTAAACTGGCGCAGCGCTTGCCGCACCTCTTTGGTTGAACGGTCGATTTTCACGGCGATTCTTCCCTCCTGGGTTATTTTTGGTTTTTATTTCTGCACCCGCTGGGGGTGACAACAGGAGCTTCAGTTTACTGAAACCCCTCGTTATCAACCCCAAAGAAGTACATTACGGGCAACTGTTTTTGGTATTCTTGGTAAATCAAGGGCTGATACATTTTTGATCTCAAGTCGCTTGGTTTTTCATTCTGAAGCAAGATAGCATTTGGAAACTGCTCGTATATCCACCTGCCCTGCAAAGCGTATTCGGCAAACTTGCGGCGTATCCACTGCTTGAGCAGGGCCTTGAGTGGGCGTTGCAGGTTATTAAAATACTTGCCCGTACCAAAGTGAGTAATAAGCTTTCCATACTCCCAATCCAAGTCTTGCTGACTAAAATATTTTGTAATAGACTTTAGGGTTTTATTAAACTCATCTTCAAACGACTCGTCTGATTTATTTTCTATGCGTTTTTCAAAATCATACCAACTTACAACTTGGACGTTTGATAGCGCATATGTGTTTTGAATCCACTTTTCAAGCTTGTTCCTATACAGCACCCAACGCCGAGCAAACTTTTTTAAAACCTGCCCTCGCTGCCCAGGTTTAAAGTCTTTGAGCTGCTGTAAATAGATGTAATAGGGGTCTGTATTTCCAATCAAGATTATTAGCTGAGTTAAAGGATATATAGACTGGATGTCTTTGAGTATACCAACCATCTTTGGCAAGTCAGCTTCTAAATTATTGCCCAATGGATTCAACGAGACGTACTTCCAAGGTTCAAGCTTGCTAAACATGTATTTAGAATTGATAGTGGAACAAGTAAACAAAATAAGTTGCAACGGTTCTTGGCGCGTAACAGCATTTGCTATGAGTTGTTTCGCTTGCCCACGGAACGGATTATTTTCTTTTTTGTCCAGACGTCGAAATAGTGCCTGAAGTTGCTGAATAACTAAGTTAGTGTTCATGTTTTAATAATGTAACTACGAATAAAAAAATTCCCTTCTGAGAAGGGACTGAACATCTAGGCAAGCTAAATAACCAATCACTTCGCAGAAGGATTGGTATGGTGTAAACGAGCCAACATAAGTTGATAACCACCCTTGCCTGTTTTTAGCCACTTAGAAATACGGGCAATAGTAGCTGAGCTCAGGCCTGTTTTACCACGAATAGATGTATAAGAAATGTTTTGGTCAAGCATTTGAGCGGCTTTCCAACGGTTCCCAAACTCAACAAGCTCTGCCTCGGTAAGCAAGTCGCGAAAAAAACGCCTGGCCTCATCTATATTTTTTAAAGTCAAGACTGCCCGAAACAACTCTTCAGTTTTCTTGTTATCCCACTTCATATGCCTAAATAATGCCTACTTTACTTAACTAAAGCGATTTAGCCAAGTAAAGTATAGCAAACATCAAAATATTGTCAAGTGGCTTAAAAAATAGCGTGAATGCCGAAGAGGATGCCGGCAGTGCCAATGTATTCGTTGTAAGGCTCTAGCTTACGTGTAAAATCCCGCAATAAAGGCACATGGTCAAATTTTTCACGGGCAATAAGCAAGCCCTGGCCAATAAGCATAAAGGACTGCGGAAATCCGCCACCACCTAAAATTGCTTGCATATGAATAATTCCTAAGCGGTTCAAAAGGCCAACACAACCAATTACCAAAATAACCAAGCCAACCGTGTTGCGCCTTGAATTAATTTTTGCACTCGCCCGCCGCACGTGTTCTACAGCAAGCCCAAAGCGTTCTATTCCTGGAGCCGCCAACACAAACCCTGCCAGCAAATTTGCCAAGCCCATAAAGGGAACACTTAAGTAGTACATTTATTTTTTTATTAATACTTTTACTTATTTTTAGTTTTATTTGGCAAACCCCACTGCCACCGAGGAGGTTCACCGGTTTTGTAACAAATTATTATTAACAAAGCTACGGCCACAACAATTTTTCCAAAAAACCAAAGCAGTTCTTTATTGGTCACAGTCGCACGAGCCCCAAGCTTTACCCCTAAATGAGTAACTACTGCTACGAAAATTAAAATTACAAACCAGCCCTGCCAGCGCACTGGCACCCAGCCCCATCCACACACCTTACGCTTAAACCAGTAGCCTTGCGGGTTATTCTTAAAATAGTTTATGTAGTCTTGTAGCATACGAATTCATTATATCATTTTAGGAGACTAATAACTTCGCCTATAAATCGGTGTTGCTGGAATGTAGCGAGGGAACTCTTCCAGCTGTTCGGCTGCCCCACTTGCGCTGGCTTCTATTAAATCTTTTATTGCCGTATCTACAGGGAACTTTGGATTGAGCGATATGAAATCTAAATAAGTGCAAGCCGCTACGCCTTTTTGAGCAACAAATTTTGCAAGGCACTCTAAGGCAACTTGCGGATCGTTTTTAGGACAGACATGGCCAGTATCTGTGACGAAAAACTTTAGAGTTGCAATCTGCTTGTTCCTGAAACCCACATTTTCCCAAATTGGCTTGCGCAATAAGGTTTCTAATACATCGACATTTAACTCTATTATTTGTCTACGGTAACGAATTTCTCGGTTTGCCTCTGCTTGGCCACCTCTCTTGCCTTCCGACATAATTTTTTATTTTAATAACCCCAAGTTAGTTGCCCGTTATGAGTTGTAAGCTTTAATAGCACTAACCCAGGAAGTGTAACATTTATTTGCCCGGTAGCATCTGTGCCTGTTATTTTTGTGCTGTTGTTTGCAGTAACAGCTAGCAGAGAAAAGCTACCGGCAAGAGAGGCAGACTGAGTAGTTATAGAAGATTTATCTACCTTTGTAATTACTGTATAAGAAAATGAATTAGTTGGAAAAGTAATGCTAGGAGCTTGGTTGTAGGTAATGGATGCAAGACTGTAAGCCGAGAATTTCAGCGAGGCTGGTTCATTTATGGCTAGTTGGGTAGTGTTGCCCGCTTTGTCTGTAAGCGTATATTTCGGCTTAAAGGAAATGGCTGGATTTTGGTCTAGGTTATCTGAGGCCATCACAGCCAAGGCACCAGGCCTGTTTAGGTCAAACTGCAAACCTGCTTCTGGCGGAGTTTTATCTATAGTGAACTGGGTTGTTTGCAATGGTTCGTTATTCCCAGCTTTGTCTGTAGAAAAAAAGTTAACGGTATGCGCACCTTCTGCGCTAAGTGGAATTGAACCGTTGTACAGTGACCACTGGCCGCCATCTACTTGGTACTGTGTATTAAGTAGGCCGCTGGTCTGACTTGGGTTACTATTTACCACTGGGTCTGCACTAGAGAGCTGAACACTAACATTGCTGCGATAGTACCCGGGCAGGCCTTGCGAACCAGTGAGGGTAGATGTGGTCAGGGGGCTGGTAATGTCCTGTGACTGATTTGCATTTAGCGTTGCCGATGGCGGGACGAGAACATCAACGCTGCCATCACCGTTATTGTCCATTCCAATATTTTGGTTGTTGGCATCGTTTAATACCAGTGTGCCTTTACTGTTACTGGTAATGGCTACTGCCTGATAATACGCGATTGAAGTAAATGCTCCATCTTGTATTTTTTGGGAGAAAAAATCAAAGGTCCCCGCTCCTGTTGCCGGCAATTCTAAATGATAGGTATGGCCAGTCGGCAAAAACGCGAACTTTTCTTCGCCAATGGTGTCATACTGTACTCCTGGTATGTTAGTATCAAATGTTCCATCTAAATTCGGCCCAACGTGATTATTGGCTTCATCGTAAATATGTAAATCTACAGGACTATGAACACTTACTTCCTGGCCGTTAAAGTGGCATTCACTCGCAAGGACGGTCATATCCTGGCCAAGCGTGGCAGAGTTACCCGCGATGATATTTTTAATTTGCTCCCTGGTTCCGCTACCAGTCATCATAGTGCCATGCGAAGTATGTAGCGCGTAGTAGGTGTGTGCTGTTCCTACATTGCTTGCGGAAATTACCGGCACCGTGCCGTCGCCCGCAACGTACTCTAAACGAAACTTGCTATTAGTCTTAGCAAGAATTCTTCCCATTGTTGCCTCTTGGCAACCAACAATGTTGTAGGTATCTATTCCGGTACCAGAGAAGTCAAAATTATCAAAATCTAAATCATGAAAAGTATCTGCAGCGTCAACCAAAGCACTATTGAGACCGCTATCTTTTAACTTTTGTTTGGTTTCGTTGTAACCATATATCTGTATTTGGTCTATGCCAGGTGCAATATGGTTAGTGTTCCCTAAGTAGCCGCTACTATGGGCAAAGTACTCGCTACTAGGCAATAGCTGGTAGACACTTGGCATGTTTTTGGCAATGCGTTTAATTTCCGCCGGGTCTAGACCCATACCCAAAAAGTCTACATCCATACTGTCGCCGTAGAGTAGTGCCTTTGCCGCTTTTGGCGCGCCCAAATGCGGCGTACCCACAAATACCAACTTGTCTACCTTTGGCCGATAATTTGGCTGACTATAAAGCAAATCTTTTACTACCAAACCACCTTGGCTATGAGCTATAATGTCTAGCTTAGACGCGCCAGTACTGCTTAGTACAGAATCTATTTTTTCTCGCAGACTGACTACTGGGTCATTTGAGTCATTTTGCAGTGCCGTGTAGTCTAAGTCTTTTCTCCAGTCGTAAGGGAAAAGAAAAAGGTCTTGATCTAGGATGTAGCCTACAGCAGTAAGGTCTTCAATCAATTTTTTTGTGTAGTCAAAACCAGGTACACTACCTATAACAGAGCCGAGGCTTAAACTTGTATCTAAAGGGGTATTATCATCATTAAAAGCAAGCGGATCCATAAAACGATCGCCAGGAGTTAATGCCATTTTATCGACATTTGCCCAAAGCTGTGTACTTCCTTTGAATATTTCTGTTCCCATTATCCCAGGAACAATTAATAACGGAGTTTTGCCGTTAGACTTTTGGTTATTAAAGGTACATGTTACATTCGCAAAAGCTTGCACGGTAATTTGTGGGGTTTCCGGGCCAAAAGGAAAGGTTGGACCACCAAGTAAACCACTGCCAGAACAGTTAACATTTTTAAACTTCCACCCTTCTGGCACAAACTCAGAAATGTTAAAACTCTCTGTATTAAATACCACTGGGTCTACCGAAAAAGAGCCTGTTGAATTTTGAGTCTGAATGTTAAAATCTTCCGAGTACTCAGTAAAAACTAATGTATCGCGAATTTGAAAGTCAAAATTTCCGTCTTCACCGTCTGTTGTTTTAACTATTGTAATGTGCGCAGTGGGTAGAATTAACAATGCATGACTTACTAAAGGAATAAAAAACAAAACTAAACACAATAATACGATCTTTTTCATATGAACTACCAATTAATTCTAATTGTTGAGAAACCATAAATAAAAAACATGGCTAACGTGAAGAGAAAAAGCAACACCCAACCAACCCAATATAGAATTGGGCTATTGCGAAAAAGCCTCCTAATAAACAAGAGTTGTATGGAAATTAATAAAAGTCCGATAAACTGCATAAGCAATAGGTTACTCCACCATGTGTCATTGCCATAATGGTGTAAAAAATTATCTCTTAAAATTTGATACGAACCATTTTTAGTCGGCCAAAAAAATGCGTAAATAAAATTTGCTACCGGACTCCACAAAATTTCAGGGATTGCAAAAAGTCCGATACCTACCCACAGCCACATTTTTTGAATTTTTGTCATGTTGTTTGTTTAATTGTTTAAATGCTTAAATTTTTAAACTTTTACCCGGGCGGCAAGCCAGACAAAGCTCCTGAATTACCTACAGCATACACCTCCCCAAACCCCTGTCAAATTAGCCATTTATCTTCCTCTATTCGCCGATTCGGGCGAATTAACGAATGGATTACTTTGTAATTAAAGCAATAATTTGACGAGCGTCCTTTTGCATGCTCTGGTTTATGTCGTAAAACACATGTCCAGAGGTACCAATGCTTTCTAAAATATCTAGTTGCTGTAGCAATACCAGATTTTTTGATGCTGACTTAACGGAAATTTTGATCTCTTTGGCCACATCACCTACAGCCATTTGCCCATGTCGAACAAGCAACAAAACAATTTTGAGGCGATTAATGTTACCAAACGTTTTAAAAAGTATTGACCAGCGTTTCATATTTAGATACTATCATCATTTTTATTATTCGTCAATTCGCCCGAATCGGCGAATAAATTTATTGACAAAACACCAATACGACAGTAAGGTTATAGCATGCTGCATGGACTTTCTTGCGCGAGACAGACACATCTGACCTCATAAAGCACATAGGAGGTATCTGTGAGCAAAGCTGAGGCCTTGGAGCGACTTGAAGTAATTTTGTATGGACTTAGTTTGCATGCGAGCCAGCTAAAGTCTGCGCGCAAAAATGCGCAATACAAACTTACTCATAAGCCAGACAAAAATCAGCTGGCTTATGCCTTCGCAGGTTCGAATCCTGCTCGGCCCACCACGCTTAGCGTGGTAAAAGGAACGCTCAGCGTTCCCACTATAACAAAAGAGCGTGCATATGTACGCTCTTTTGTTATGGTGAAAAGGACGAGCAGGATTCGAAAAGAACGATCCCGTCACGCGGGAATTTTATGCGACCATTTGGAGCATGAAATAGTGGCGGAGAGTTTTGGCTAATCCTGAACAAAAGTAGTTTTGGGATCAACGAAACCATTTTTGAACGACAAAACTAAATCTAATCTTGGATTTCGTCTTTTTTTTCTAAGTGCCACAAAAGCATATTTTTGAAAATCATCATCCATACATGCTTTTTTGACTGCCTCAATGACTTGTTTAGAAACCGGAATATTTTTATCTTCGTTAAAGGTTAAACCGAGGGTTTGATTTTCTGGATTGTAAGTCAATGTAAAATCCAATTCTCCTGTAAACTTCTTCCCGTCCGGATTACTTAACTCAACTGAATTTCCAACATTATAAGCGAAAAGTGGCGAGAGCAATCTTATTTCGTCTTCAATATTATTTGGAATTTTTATATCTTTAGCGACGATAATTCGATCAAGCCAAAAAGTCTCTCCTGGTTTAACATCTTCCTTACCACTAATAACTAAATTCTCTCGGGTAGTGCCAGCAGGTTTTTTCTCAATATTTATATCTTGTGAATTCAACCAGATATTAACTGCGGCTTGAGTATCTGGTGCTCTAAATCCGATAGCCACAGCATTTTCGGCACCATTTCGTAGTAATGCTTCTCTGGCTTCAACAGGGAGCTGATCAAGTTTATCAACATTATCAAATTCCGCTTTGGATGCTGTGCCGAGAATTAAAACTCTCGGATCGCCCTTTAGAGTTTCTGCCACAGAAACTTCTTCATTTGTTGGGAGTGTGACAGGTTCTCTTAATACACCTCTCTCACTTTCACCCGATTTATCTGAAGCATAATTTTCAAACAAAGCGTCTAATTTTGAACGAAATCCTGTGGCGGCGATAGCGGAATCAGCAACAATCGGATTACCTGAGCTATCTTTTATGACTTGACCATCATTACCATAAAAAACTAACTTTCTTTTTGATGGTTCTCCTTTTTCAGAAGCAAAATCAGCATCTGTTACTCTGGCATTTATCTGTTCAATTAAATTACCCCGACCATTTCTAGGTTTCAAATCATTTATGAGAGCATATCTCGGACGAGCACTTAAATCTCCTTCGGAGATTATATAAACTTTGGTAATATCTCTGACTCTAGGATTATTGCCTTGAAAAATATTTCCAATATATTCAATAAGAACATCGGCAGAGTTTCCTCTTCCCCATATCACAAGAGTTTCTCCTGGAGAAACTTGGCTCTCTGACCTACCAGCCAAAGCATTAAAGGCTTCTAGAGTTCTAGTGATTTTAGGAAAGCCCATATCTTTTGTTTGAGCGATAACCTTCTCTGCTTTGCTCCCCTGAAGTTTAAAACCGTATCCAGATTCACCCAATCCTGTCGCTCCAAATATTGCATCTGTTACAATCTTAACTCGCCTTACCCCAGTTTCGTCAGTTATTTCAAGTGTAACTAACTTATCACCCCTAGCGTGAGAATCAGGATTTTTCTCAATCCCCACAACTTTTGTTTGTAATGCAACATTTTTGGTAATTACTGCGGCTTGTAATGATAAGACTAGTGCTAATTCTTCGTTAGTTGGGTATCTAGAACCTGAAAGATCGTCAGGAGTAACCAAATAATCCACTGTAGTATTTATGCTAGCTTGACGAATATCTTCATCAGACCCCCTTTCTCCAGGATACCAGCGTATAGGACTGCCGTATGATCTGACAGTTTTTAATTCCTCACCGTTTGGGTTTTTTGGTAAAATTCTACCTCCAGAACCTCTTTTATTGGCACTATTAAGTTTCCAGGCAGCTCCTTCTGGTATAGCAAATGGTCCGCCTGGCTGTTTACCTGCATCAACCACAAGCATCGCACTGGCAAGGTCTGGATTATTCCTAACAGTTTCTCCTAGAGCGGCTAGGCCATTTGGCCCCAGACCAATCTGAATTAATGGGAAATAATCTCCATCTTTAAGTTGAGAAGTAGTATTTTCAGAAATATTTTCAAAGTGGTGTCTCAAAAATTCACTCGTAACTCCTGGATCAGAATACGCACAAGCTATTAGATAAGGATTAAATACTGAAAGCATTTCAACAGACTGTAAATAACTTCTTTCTATTTCAGTAAGAGAACGCTGTTTTTCAAGCAATCCCATTCTTTGTTCAAACTGTCGGCGAGGATTTGGCTTATCTGGGTCTTTACTATCAGAGTCAAGAAAACTTTTTATTTTCGGAGCAGTTGTATCGTCTGCCCGAAGACTTTCAACCAAGGGATAAATCGTTTCAACGAATCTTGTTCTGATAAAATCAAAGGCTTCTTTATTTTTTCCTCTTTCTGGATTAACAAATTTTGCTTGAAGTTGTTCTGCTTCTCTTTTCCTTATTTCTTCTGCAAATTGATCATCAAATATTTCAGAGCGATTAGTTGCAACATAACTTTTATATAATTCTAGCAGTTGTGTTTTGATAGCCCTATCCTCTTCTGTTTCTCCGGGGAATTTCCCAATATTAGCGAGTACCAAATCCACGCCGAGACTAGCAAAACTTTCTCTAATCCTCGTAGCCGCTTCAATTCTTTTAACTTTCAATATTTCACCAACACTTTGAAATGCTTTTTCTCTTGTATCAACAACTGTCTGAACATAATCTATTTCTCCGACAGAAGGTCGTATTGGTAAGCCATCAATGTATATCCGAAGCATCTCCGGATCAACATTTCCAGTGATCATTGTCTGAACTTCATTTCTGAAATTCTTTAGCTCTGCGTTGTAAGCCGATCTAATTAATTGAATACCTGCTTCTCTTTCATCGGGACGACTTGAGTTAAGTAGTGGCGTAGTTTCTGCGAGAACTTTGTCTATGTCCCTTCCTTGTAATTGGAGCGAACGATTGACAGAGGAAACAATTTCTCTTTTTCTTCTTGCTGACACAGCAGTTTGGAGTTCTGCCACTAATTGCAAATCTGCTACTTCTTTTCCTTCAAATTCAGAAATCCTTTTTGATATTTCTGGCAGAGGTTGATTTTTGACGATTCCGCCATACACATCCTTTTTTAACTCAACAATTCTTTTATTATTTATCAAACCCGAAACTAGGCTATTTACTTCAGATGACATTTGGTCATTTCCTGACATAGCCATTACCGTCCCTAGTCGTTCCAAAACTTTTTGATCTCCGGTTTTTACATATCTTTTTAGATTCTCCTTAACTTCATCAGGAAAAGTTGGTTTATTTATCACCTCCAATAATGCAGTCAATAATCTCAAATCTTCTGCCGAAGGACACTTTGCCCGATTCAAGTACTGATTTTTTATTTGAACAGCTACCCCATTTACTTTAAGGTCGCCATCGCTGTCAAAGCTAGAACTAGGGTTAGCCCAAGCTCTCAGAACATCTGTGGTAAGTTCGCCACTTAAAATAGCGTCCAGGGCTAAGTTAAAACTGGAGATTTGAGCTTCCGCTGAATCTTTTCCTTTTGTAGCAGATTCTTTATCTTGAGCAATTTTAGTTAAAACAGAGACTTCTTCTGCCGAAGGACACTTTGCCCGATTCAAGTACTGATTTTTTATTTGAACAGCTACCCCATTTACTTTAAGGTCGCCATCGCTGTCAAAGCTAGAACTAGGGTTAGCCCAAGCTCTCAGAACATCTGTGGTAAGTTCGCCACTTAAAATAGCGTCCAGGGCTAAGT
>JAHFJI010000009.1:17664-21327 GCA_023245955.1 Candidatus Doudnabacteria bacterium
TGAACAGCTACCCCATTTACTTTAAGGTCGCCATCGCTGTCAAAGCTAGAACTAGGGTTAGCCCAAGCTCTCAGAACATCTGTGGTAAGTTCGCCACTTAAAATAGCGTCCAGGGCTAAGTCAAAACTGGAGATTTGAGCTCTATCTTTTTCTAGACTTTGCAGAGGATTTTCTTTTTCTTCTAATCTTTCTTGAGTAGAAAGCTCTCCACGTTCTTGAGTCTTTGGTCTAAAAGCTGGTATCCGTTCCATATGAATTGATTTTAGCACTTTCATCACAAATTTTAAAGACAGCCAAACCTCCTCGCCAAAATCCCAGAAGTCCGCCCGCATTCATTCCCCAGACCACTTTTTACGGGCAGGAATACAATCCGAATTTCCCCCAGAAAAAGAAGAGTTAGCAGAGTTCTACGAACACATAGCGGAGTATTCTGCGTGTCAGCAGAGGTTGCGTGATTCCATTCCTAGCAATACAATTCTGGATCTCGTTAACTTTATGTATAAGGACATCTTGTGGACGCGAGACCACTATACTATCATGAATAGACAAATTATACGCGCATAATTCGTCCCTTTCCAAAACAAGTCTTCTTATACAGGTTTATTTTGGAGAGTACTATAAAAACCACCTATAGGTGGTTTTTATAGTGGAGCCGTTTTGCGGGATCGAATCCGAGACCTCATCCTTACCATGGATGTGCTCCCGCCTCTTCGGCGGATCGCCGATGAGGCGACTACCAACCCCGACGTCTTTAGGGTCGGGGCTCCGGCCGAAGCGTCGGAGCTGAGCTATGACTTATTCTATAATTTAAAATTCATTCCTTGCCTGGAGCCGTTGTGCGGGATCGAACCGCAGACCTTCTCCTTACCATGGAGATGCTCTACCAACTGAGCTACAACGGCGAATAATATAAACTACGAATATTGGATTCCGAATCGCCAAGACTTTGACGGGAATGGCAAAGTACTGTTAACCATCTGCTAGATAATTAGTTCCCACCTCTTGGGTGGGTCACCAAAGAAGTAGCTTACATACTTAACTCGTATATACGTACTTCTTACCTACGTCCCAACCAGCCCTTTTCTGGTTTCTAGATACTTGGCATTGCCAGGGTCTAGCTTTAAGGCAACATCTAAGTTTATAAGAGCTTTTGCATTGTTGCCCAAGCCTTCATAGGCCAGACTTAGGTTATAATACCGGTTTGGCTGAGTGGAATCAAGAGCAATGGCTTTCTCGTAACTCTTCACTGCTTCGGCGTAACCTGCTAAGTGGTATTGAGCATAGCCAAGCCTAGCCCAGAAGAGTGGATTCTGTTCCATGCCAGACCCCATATTTTCTAACATTTTTCTAGCCTCAAAATATTTTCTATTGTCTAGCAACTGTTTTACCACAGCCATAGTATCCATCTCCGTCACCACTTTTGGGCCAGCTACTTGAACCTGTGTAGCAGGCACAGGCTTTGCCCTGGGTAGTATTGTCTCCGTCTCCACTAATCCAACTTCCGGATGAGATGGTAATTGCGCCTCAGATGCATAGCTAGTCAGATGTTTCGATTTAGCTTGTGTCTTCCCTAGCCCTTTAGATACAACAGACTTGGCGGAGGTTAAAGTCTTTTTTATTGCCTGCTTATTCTCTGTAAGCAGTTGCTTCATACGCAACT
This sequence comes from Candidatus Doudnabacteria bacterium, assembly GCA_023245955.1. Lineage (GTDB taxonomy): Bacteria > Patescibacteriota > Doudnabacteria > UBA920 > UBA920 > JAEUSE01. Next base: position 19,325 of record JAHFJI010000009.1, read on the forward strand.
TAGAACCAAGCGGACTGCGTATGCCCTTGGCTTCCAGCACGAACCGCCACATACTCCGAGCGTAACCCGCTAGTATAAACCAGATTCCTAGTCTGGTGCCTTTGCCAATCGCCTCATCCTTTACCAGCTCCCTCCTAGCTTCCGGAATACGCCTACCCAAGAGCACCAAAAGGCCCGTTACTGCTACAAACAAAATTACGTTTGGTAAGATGTAGGCAGACATAAAGAATTGCAAATTGATAATTACAAATTGATAATTGCGTTTTTACAAATCTGCAATCTAAAATCTGCAATCTAAAATTATTTTAGTTTCCAAGTACGAAACGGGCAAATCTGCGAAGCTGGACATTTTCGCCCATCTTGGCTACAGCCTGCGCAATCACTTCCTGAATTTTTATATTAGGATCTTTTACAAATGGTTGTTCAAGCAGGCAAACTTCTTCATAGAACTTCTGGATACGACCAGAAAGCATCTTCTCCACAATATCATCTGGCTTGCCAGCAACATCTGCCCTATATATCTCTTTCTCTTTTTCTATTACCTCGGCTGGCACGTCTCTAATAGATACGTAAAGTGGGTTACTAGCAGCAATGTGCAGAGCTAGCTCACGAGCCAGGTTTTTAAAGTCATCAGTGCGAGCCACAAAATCTGTTTCGCAGTTAAGCTCCACCAACACGCCTATGCGTCCCCCACCGTGGATATAACTTTCCACTATTCCTTCACGAGCAACTCTATCTGCTTTTTTAGCAAGTTTGGTAATACCCTTTTTACGCAAGTACTCTATGGCAGAATCTTTATCTCCACCAGATGCGTCCAATGCCTCTTTTACATCCATCATACCGGCCCCGGTTATTTCTCTTACTTCTTTTATTAGGTCGTTAGACATAAGTTTATTGCAAATTGCAAATTGATAATTGCAAATTGTAACACAAGTTCAATCTGCAATTTAAAATCTGCAATTTAAAATTAATTCACATTTTCTGTTTCTTTAGCTACCACTGGTGTAGCTGCCTGCTCTGGCGCTACTGCACCAAAACGTTGCCTACCCGCGCTAATTGCCTCGGCTACTACCGATGCCACTAGTTTTACCGCCTTAGAAGCATCATCGTTACAAGGAATTGGAAAATCTATTAAGGCAGGATCGCTGTTACTATCTACTAAACCCACAATCGGGATATGCATCTTGCGAGCTTCACGCACCGCAGTATCGTCATGGTTTACATCGGCCACAAAAACCATTTCTGGAAGTTTTCGCATGCTACGCATACCTTCAAAAAGTTTTTGTAGTTTTATAATTTCGCGCTCAATAAGCAAACGCTCTTTCTTAGTATACTGAGCAGCTAGTTCCCCGTTGGCTTCTAGCTCTTGGAGTTTCTCTAGCTTTCTGATAGTTTTTTGGATTGTTCTAAAGTTGGTAAAGGTACCACCAAGCCATCTAGCCGTCACATATGGCATACCACAAGCCAGAGCCGCCTCACGTGCTGCTTCTCTGGACTGACGCTTAGTACCAATAAATAAAATAGTTCCACCCACGGCCGCTTTGTCGGATAGGGCGTTAGAAGCTTTAAGCAAAGCCTCACGAGTCTTGGCCAAATCTAAAATATGGATGTTATTTCTAACTGTGTATATAAACGGCTTCATTCTTGGATTCCACCGGCTAGTGGTGTGCCCAAAATGAGCTCCGCTCTTCAGGAGCTCGAGCAATGTAACATCTTTCATAATTGTGTCCTTTTATCTTCTACCGTACAGCCCCGCCCTTTGTTCACCTTGAATTTAGTGCACTTAACATAATCACTAAATAAACCCACACTTTCAAATATTAAAGATAGCCAAAGGGCGGGGAGGAAATAGGTACGATATGTTTGATTAATTGAGTCATGAATTATGAGTTATGAACAAGTCCTTTAAATTCCTAATTCATGACTCCTGACTCTTAATTCAAGCTTCTAAGATTCTACCACCCCTTGACCAAAATGGCAAGAGAACCTATAATAATACGGAT
>JAHFJI010000066.1 GCA_023245955.1 Candidatus Doudnabacteria bacterium
CACGGTGCAGGTCCTCAAAGTGATGATATGTCCTCTTCTGCCACAAGTGGCGCAGACGACATAGATGACTTTAAGATCTAAAGACGCGGATACACGCGGAATGAACATATGTTTAAAATAGCCCTACCTTACATGGTGGGGTTATTTTTGTTAAGATATAGCTAATGACAAAGTCCAGAAAGATATCTATTAGTATTATTACTCTTTTCCCAAAGTTTATTGAACAATATACTAGTTTTGGCATTATTGCTCGTGCTATTAAAAATAAGCTTTTAATATGGCGCTCAATTGATTTGCGTCAGTTTGGGCTAGACGCCCGCAAAACCGTAGATGACCGTCCGTATGGTGGCGGTGTAGGAATGGTGCTCAGACCGGACGTTTTGTATAAAGCAATTCGCAAAGCTCAAGTCTCACGCCTCAAGTCTCACGCCTCTCGAATAATACTGCTGACACCATCCGGAAGGTGCTTTACACAGAAAGATGCGGTAAGGCTGGCGAAGTATAAGCATCTTATCTTTGTTTCTGGGAGGTATGAGGGCTATGATGAACGTATAATAAAGTTTGTAGACGAACAACTATCTATTGGCGACTACGTACTTATGGGTGGAGAGTTGCCAGCACTTGTAATAGCTGAAGCGGTTCTTCGTCACACTCCAGGCGTTCTTGGAAAAGACGAATCTGCTGTGGCCGAATCATTTTCTCTTGTGCGTAATTTTCACGGCCGTGAAAATCTAGCCCTGCTGGAGTATCCGCAGTATACAAAGCCAGAGGTGTGGGAAGTGAAAGATAGAATCAAGAATCAATCCGCCAGCTGGCGGACAAGAATTAAGAAATTGCGAGTGCCAAAAGTATTGCTAACTGGGCACCATGCGAATATAGAAAATTGGAGAAATAAAGAGGCGCGGACACGAACCAAAAAGCATAGACCGGATTTGTTAACGAATATATAGTTTTTTATCGTAGGGGCGAGCCTTGGCCGCCCGTATTAGATTGACGGGCGGCTAAAGCCAGCCCCCACATATGTACCAGTTTACTGTACAAACACTCAAAATACGGTTAGACAAGTTTTTGGTAGAACAGCTACCTAAGTTTTCGCGTGCCAAATTGCAGAAAGATATTGAAGCGGGGGCGGTGAAAGTTAACGGGGTGGTACGGTTGGAGTCTAAGTTTGTGGTAAGAGAAGGAGATAGGGTTGAATACAACCAATTGCAGATCGCAGATTTTAGATTGAAGATTGAAAATTCAAAAAAAACAATCAAGGTTTTGTATAATGCAAATGGGTTGTTAATTATTGATAAGCCGGCTGGGCTTTCTGTACATCCTGGGGCAGGAGTAAAGGAAGTGTCACTCTCAGAAATATTGCTTTGGCAGTTTCCGGAAATCGAAGGAGTTGGGGAAGCACACAGGCCGGGTATAGTGCATAGGCTAGACAAAGACACCAGTGGGGTTATGTTGGTGGCTAAGACTGCAGAAATGTATGAGTACTTAAAAGACGCCTTTGCGACTAGAAAAATAAAAAAGCGGTACTTAGCGCTAATCTTGGGTGTGCCAGACAAAGCCCATGGGTTCATAGACTCTCTTTTAGGGAAAAGCAAAACCGATTTTCGTAAGTACACCACTAAGGACATGATAGAGCCAAAATCTTCCCTGACCGAATATCGAGTCTTAGAGATTCTTAGTCTCAAGTCCGCCTATGTTGACAAAACAGCCCTAATTTCTGTAGACTTACATACAGGTCGCACCCATCAAATACGCGTGCATATGGCTTCTATTGGTCATCCGCTTATTGGGGATAGCTTGTATGGGCACGCTAAGCGTGATGGCGGCAAAAAGGCAACACTACCTGTCTTAAAAAGACAGTTTTTGCACGCCAAGTCTATAGAAGTGCAGCTTCCAGACGGTACATGGATAGAGGCGGAGAGCGAACTAGCCGAGGATCTACGGATAGTTTTAGAAGAGATGGGTAGTTTAAAAGTTCAACAGTTATAATTAATTTAAGTAAAAACTCAAAATTTATAACGCAAAACTTCAATTCAAAACTATTACAACTTTTGAACTTGAAATTGCAGTTTTGACTTTTGAGCTTTGAGTTTATACGCATATGTCTATTATAAAACATTTAGAGCCAAATCAACTTCGTGAGCTTGCCAGCTTTCGGGTTGGCAACACTGTAAAGGTTCACCAGAAGATTCGCGAAGGAGCTAAAGAGCGTGTGCAGATTTTTGAAGGCCTGGTAATTGCTCGTAAGGGCGGTACCGGGACCAACGCTACTTTTATGGTTCGCAAGATTGCTAGTGGTGTTGGAGTGGAGCGTATTTATCCACTACATAGCCCAAACGTGGTAAAGCTAGAAGTAGTAAAAGAACCAGAAGTGCGTCAGGCAAAGCTATACTACGTACGAGCCCGTCAGGACAACTCTCCGCGTACTCGTAAGGCTAAAAAAGTAGTAAAAGCTAAGAGATAGCTCGGATGAGTCAAGAGTTATGAGTCATTAATTATGAATAAAAAACCACTCAGTTCAGTTGAGTGGTTTTTTATGCTGTATATAGGTATTAGCATTAGGAAGTCGCGACTTTGTCCATTCCGAGTTTTGTAGCAGTTGCTTCTATGTCTTCCCAGTTAAGGTTTTTGAAGAAGCCGACTATGTAGTCGGCACGGCTGGTGCCATAGTCCATAAAGTAGGCATGCTCGTAGACATCTAAGGCAACCAACGGGGTGGCGTGCCAAATAGGGAAGGCGTCATGAGCGTCGCCCAGGTAATTGAACACGGTTGCATTTTGCCAGTCAAAGGCAAACCAGACCCAACCGCGAGCAGCTATGCCAGTTGCTTTCATGTCGGCAAGCCAGTTTTCGTAGGAACCGAACTGATCCACAATCATTTTACCCACTGCGCCAGTGGGTGCTGCACCGTTACCGGACAAGTTGCCGAAATAGAGTTCGTGGCTCTTAATGGCATTTACGGCAAAAGAGTAGCCAAGTTTTAACGCTCGTAAGTCTGAATATGTCGCGTTGGCTTTAGACACATCAACTGTTTTAAGCGATTCTTGAATTTCGTTGGCTTTTTTAATGTAGCCCTCGTAGAGCTTGTAGTGCTCTTTCATCTGACGCTCCGATAGTCCAGAGACGCCGTTGATGGAATTGAATTCTTTTGGTTGGAAAGTCATAGGTCTTATAGGACCTATAGGACGTATAAGACCTATAGGGTAATTAATTACGCTTTGCCTAAAGTGGCTTCGCCCGTATGCCAATTTGCCGGGCATTTTTCTCCGGTTTGGAGAGCCTTTACCACACGGAGCACCTCTTCTATGTTTCTACCCACAGAATCTGCGGAAATGAGCATAAACTTGAGTGTGCCTTCTGGGTCAATTATAAAAGTGCCACGTTGAGCTGAGCCATCTACATCTAGTACGCCGTACATTTCTGCAAGTTCTTGTGTACTGTCTGCAACAATTGGATACTTTACGTCCTTAAGTCGTTCGTCACTTTCGTACCATGCTTTGTGCACGTACTCACTGTCTGTACTTGCTCCGAGTATTTCACAGTTTACTTTTTTAAATTCCTCGTAGATCGTGCCAAAAGCTTGAATTTCGGTTGGGCAAATAAAGGTAAAATCGCGTGGGTAAAAAAACAAAACTAGCCACTTGCTTTTATAGTCGGAGAGCGACACACGGTGGTATTCGCCGCCGTGGAAGCTTTGCATGTTAGAGAAATCTGGAGCTTTTTGGCCAACTTGTGGCATGCTTTGTGCTGTGCCAGTCTCGCAAGCACACGTGTGATTATGATTTGTACCCATAAGAATTAAATTTAATGAATTAATATATTTATCATATAGCCAAAATTTGTATATGACAATAGTTTCCCTTTACTTTATTTCTCAACCATGCTATAATACAATCAGTAAATTACTGGTTGGTGATAAAAATAGTTACCAATCTGAAACAAAAACAAAATTAAACTAGTGCCACCTCTGTACTACTGGCATTTATAGACTATGAATTTACCAAATCCCAAACATGGATTGCTTTTACTTGCGATTATAGTTGCGTTTCTTGGTTTTAGCGTTGCTGGATTTGTACATTCCGATGAACCTGACACGAGCACTGTCCAGATTACTCAAGGAGAACCAGTGCCAACTCTCTCTGTACAGGATATAGATGAAACTAACAGCGAGCCTACCACAGACAGCCAAAACTCATTAGATAGTGCAGATGCCCCCGCGCAGGAACAACCAAGCCCTGTAAGTGTGCCAGAGGCAACTCCTCAAGACGAACCTGCTGCACTACCTACTATCCACGACCTAGCCAACACCAGCTTACCTTTCATTCAAAACCAAGGGCAAGTTGATAGTACAGACGTTAGTTTTTACACTAACACCTTTGCGGGTAAGGCTTACGTCTTGCCTCAAGGTTTGCGCTATGTATTTTTGAGTGACAAAGTCCCATCTTCTCCCGAGTCTTCAGACCCGAGCATTCCCCTCGGTATTCCTTACAAAGATAGCACGGGAGCAATACAACAAAACCTGCCTATCTCAACTCCTCATACATCTGCCGTTGTAGATGAAAGCTTTGTAGGTTCTCAAGGTACACTGACTCCTACTGCCACTGAACCCATGGACGTAGACCTTAGTTCTTTTATTGGTAATGACAAATCTGAATGGAAAACCAACCTTTCCGCCTTCCGCACAGTGCATGCCGGAGAAGTTTGGCCTGGTGTAGATGTTGCTTACCATGCCCATGGAGAGAACATAGAGAAGATTTTTACCGTTGCCCCTCACGCGAATCCTGAACCAATCAAAATGTTGGTCAATGGCGGCACTCTTTCCGTAGACGACCAGGGCAGGCTGGTTATTCATAACGAAGCCGGAGACATTCTTCTGACTAAGCCAGTTGCCTTTCAAAACATAGACGGTACTAAAGTAGATGTGTCTGTTTCTTACTCTTTGATTAGCCCAGATACCTATACTTTCTCCCTTGGTCTCTACAATGAAGACTACCCCCTAACCATAGACCCACTCATTGCCGGGACGTATTTGGGGGGGAGTAATAGTGATCAAGGTTATGTAGTTGTTAAGGGTCCAACAGGTGACTTCTATGTAAGCGGCTATACGTTTGACAATACCTTCCCAGTAACCACTGGTGTTTACAATACGAATTACACTGGTGGAGTAACCGACCAGTTTATAGCCAGATTTTCCTATGACTTTACCACCCTCAAAGCGTCCACCTTTATAGGCGGTACGGGTATCGATGGCACAAACCCACGGATTTCGTTTGAGACTGATGGTACGATTCTAATAGCTGCCAACACTTTAAGCACGGATTTTCCTACAACTGCTGGGGCATATTCCACAACATCTGGGGGATCAAGCGATGTCATTATTTTTAAGATGAACCCTACCTTAACCTCGCTTTTGGTCTCTACTTATTTCGGAAGTAGTAGTAGCGATTCACCTTTTACTATATTACCCGCCTCAGATAGCTCTATATACCTTTATGGTACCAGCTCGGGAACTCTGCCTGTAACCGGAGGAGCTTACGATACGACTCAAAATGGAGGAGAAGATCTTTTTATTGCTAGGTTTACAAATAATTTATCCAGTCTAGTTGCAGCGACATATCTAGGCGGTTCAGGTGCTGATCATAACGCTAGCTCTAAAGCTCTGGCTTTCGATACCTCTGGTAATGTTGTTGTCATCGCCGGTTCAAGTAGTAGTAATTTCCCCACAACTGTCGGCGCGTATGACTCTAGTTTTAACGGTAGCTATGATATAGTTCTTTCCCGCGTATCAGCCGACCTGGCTACTCTCGTAAATTCCACTTACTTAGGTGGTTCAGGAGACGATGACGCCACGCCTTTAGAAGAATTAGCAATTGGTTCAGATGGTAGTATATATATTTCTTCA
>JAHFJI010000067.1 GCA_023245955.1 Candidatus Doudnabacteria bacterium
GTCCGGGACAAGTGCTAATAATTTTACTCTAAGCAATAATAGTAGTCTAAGTATTGCTCAGTCGGGTGGTGTGGTTATGGAAGTGTCCATAGCGTCTAAGTCTACTCAAACTGACATAAAAGACGTAGTGACCACTTTAGTTAAAGGTCAGCAAAATATTACAAAACTTAGCGAAAGCTTTGCTAATAGCGGCGCAAGAATTATTTCTGCTTCGTATGGTCCATCTAAAAGCGCCGTTACGCTCTATGTTGTGGAACTAAGTAAACAAAGCTATTTAAAAATATTAGTCAGTGGAGCTATTTCTGACCCTTATGTAAAAGCCGTAGTAACAAGTGTTGTGGCTAGGGCTAAATAAAGAATAAACTTTTATTTTCGCATAAGCTCTTGCCTTGGCAAGGGCTTTTTGTTTTGGATGGTTATGCAAGAGGTATAATCTTTCGTGTAACATCCTTTTATGTTATACTTCAAACATAATGAGTAAAGTCTGAAATAAAAAAACGTTTATGCAACTTGCTAATCAACAAAAAGTGATTGTGGTGGTTTCTAGTTTGGTTGTTGTGGCACTGCTCGTAACTACTATTTGGAGTAGGCCAGGATTTTTGTATAAGCCGCCGACCCAAACGGAAGTAGAAACAGCACAACAAAAAACCAATGACCAACTTGCCGCTTATAATAAGTACCTAGCGACAATAGAAGCAGATCCAAAGGCAAGCTATGAGATTATTAGTAGTACCATAGATTATCCAGAGCTAAAGAAACAAGTAACTGCTGACCTGGGCGCCAATAAACCCGCACTTGAACCGAAGATAGATTCTAGCAAATTTAAGGTCTCGCAAGATGTGAGTGAATCAGCTGTTCAGGCATACTTAACTGCCGTGTCTGGGTACCTGAAAAATTATAACGCTATTCCTACCGAAGACTGGGATGCTGTGTTATCTGCTACTCCAGATCCTGTATTGGCACGTACTATGCAGGGCAAATCTAGTATGGTAATTACAGATATGTATAATCTGTCTGTGCCAAGAACAGCTGTACCGTTGCATACTTCTTTAGTGCGTTCTTTAGTTATACAAGCGCAGCTTATCTCCGATGCTGTAAAAGCTACTGTTGCAGTTTTACCTAGGGGAGAGGGTAGGTGGATCAACACATATCCAGTTTTTAGGGCTGCTCAACTAGAAAAAGAGAAATTAGATGGCACTATAGAGGATTTGCAGAAGCAATATGTAAACATATTTGCTCCTCGTGAGGTGGTGACTACAGGTGCCTTTGGCGTAAAGGTCGCTAAGGCTTTTCCGGTTGAGGTGATCACCGACTTGCCTCGTTTTTGGGAGCAAATGCTTAGGACGATTATTGGGCAAGTAGTCCTAAACTACATGAGAAATCAAATTCTAACTTGGGTGACCAGGTTTGATAAGGATCATACTATTGCTAACTTTTTGTACTACGGTGACGCGTTAGTGAATAAGAATACCGATGATTACATAAAGAAATATGCTACGGATGAGCTTGGCTTTGACGCTCAAGACAGAAAAATTGTTAAGGATATTATGCCTAAGCTGAATTGTGGCAGGCTGGATGAAGAAAAGTTTCGTAAAGACTTGAGAGTAAAAGTGCTTACCCACTTAGGCTTTGACCCTGCTCAAACAAATAGCCTAGACCCGAACGACCCCGACTATTACACAAAGCTTTCTAAGGTAGCAACTCTTAGAGGAGACCCTTCTGGGCGAGGCTACGAGCTATTCTACTCCAGCTTGGCTTCTGTAGTAGCAGGTGAGAGTTCACAGGCAGCACTGGTGGAGCAGCTGTCTAGCGGAAAGAAAGCTGGCTATGGCACAGATGGTACTAAGAAAATATTGCAATCTGTGGACTTAGTTAGTGCGAAAATTACTGGGGCAATTAACTCTATATTTAACTTAGCTCCAACTAATGCTACTACAGGTGGACCTGCTTGGAGTGGAGTGGTTACTGGCTTGATTGTGTCTGTACTTACCCAGTTATCCATACAAGGCACAGTTACTCTAAAAGAGCAGGCGACCTGTATTAAGACCGCTGTTTATAGTCCTGTTATTCCTGGCGACTTTTCGCCTTCTAAGCTGGATCCAGACCAGGAATATATAGGTCAGTGTGTAATTAATCCTCAGTCTTGCGGTCAATTAGTATTTAACAATCCAAACTCGGCTCAGTAATCGTTAGTTTTCATGCATACCAGGTACGCTTTAAAAATTGGTAAGCTCTCTTTAAAACTACTCCTAGCAGTAGTTTTAACCGTATATTTTGCTACTCCGGCAGTGGCAGCTGTAGTGCCTAGGGGTGGGGCAGACACTAATGTTCCAGAAGGTAGGGTCTTGGCGGAAAAAACTCCTGTGAAGCTTGAAGATGTTAAGATGAGCTTCAAGCTAGATAAGAATTTTGTTCGCATAGCCAAGGGGCAAAGTGTAAATGTGCTAGCCTCTCTTACTCTAGATGCGCCAGATTCTTTAACTCTTGTTTCAGTTTTTGACACTGTTAGAGGTGGATGTACAGGTACTTTAATAGAGCTTATAGGTGGATACCAAGGACAGGTTTATGAATCTGATTGTCTGGGTGGTGTGGATATAGGTGCTGTGAACTTGACTCAGATGGCTAGCGCTTGTACTGCAAGTAACTATTCTAATACTATTGGTTGTGATTTTAAATATACTACAGACAAGATTACAGGAACCACTTGGACAAAAGGTTACACACTTAGTTTTCCAATCACTCTTACAGCGAGGGCTCTTAGTAATTTGGATGCTACTAAGTCATCCTCTACTGGCGTTACGCATGCCATCCAACTTATGCCCGAGTTTAGACTGTTGAATGTAGCTACTAAAAACCCAGCATTCTTAGATTTACGCAAAGCCTTATATATACAAATATTTGATACTGAAGAACAACTGGCAGCTGTAGCTAATGACCCTCCACCCGAAGGCACACCAGCCAATGAAGAAACTCAGGCGACTGGCCAAAAGTCGGAACAGTGTAAAAATGCAGAAGGTTTTGTGTGCGCGCTGAACTTGTTAGTTGCTGGTGTGACGCATCTTTTTAATGAAGTTGTACAAAATGTTATCATAAAATATTTGGGACCTTTTATTGAAACCTTGGTTTCTATACGTACGTTTAAAGATGAGTTTGCCAGTGTAATTTATTCTGCTTGGCAGATCTTGCGTAATTTGGGTAATATTTTCTTTATTTTAGCTATTGTGGCCATTGGGGTGGCTACGGTTTTCCGCATATCTGGTTATGCAGTGAAAGATGTTCTTGTAAAACTAATTACTGGAGCCATCCTCATAAACTTTAGCTTAACCATAGCGCAGGCCATTCTTGGCGTGGCAGATACAGCTCAAAATCAGTTTTTGGGTCCTAACACTGGTGCAATTAGAGCTATTATTAATCCTTTGGTAAATACAAATATCTGGGCAAACGTAAATGCGAATCTGGGCGACTTTACTTCATCTATACAAGGGATAATAAGTTTCTGGGTGACTTTCGCGGCATTTGTAGCATTGCTTGGCGTGGCATTTTTGCTTTTTGCTAGGGTGGTAATTATGTGGATACTACTTATGCTCTCGCCCTTGCCTTACGTGGCTATGGTATTACCAGCTACACGTAGCATGTCTAAAAAATGGTGGAGTACGTTTATCAAGTGGGCATTTATGACACCTATTATTGCCTTTATGCTTAACTTAACGGCGACCATAACCGAGCTGAATAACAATGGTCAGAATGGAACTGGACAGAAGGGAATCATAGAAAACTTGTCAAACGTAAGTGCCGGAAATAGCGCCGAGTCTGTGGCGCTCATGTTCGCTATAGCCGGGCAAGCAATACCAATCGCTTTCCTTTACATGACTATAAAAGCGGCTACTACCTTTGGTAAAGGTACATCTAGTTTTATAGACAAAACTCTTGAAAAAGGTGCAAGTAAAGCTTTCCTTCCAGCCGCCTTCCTTGGAGGAGCTGCAGCTGGTGCCGCTACCAAGATTGGCTCCGGGGCTCTTGCTGTCGCCAAATCTCCCTTTACTTTGGCTGGTAAGGGTATAAAATCCGGCATAGAAACAGGTAAATTAGAAGCTAAAAAATTTGCTACGACCCAACAAGCAGCGTTGGTGTCTAAAATTATGCCGACTGCTGGCGCGAAAGGTGCCAGTGCATATTCTAGGCGTTTTGCAGCTAATATTGTCAGTGGTGGTCAGCTTACGGCTAGTAGGCACAAGGTGTTAGAAGAAGATATTGGTTATGAGAAATCTAAGATGAGTAAAGACGCTCGTAGGAATGCTCTTAGGCGTAGACCTGATCAGTTAGCTCGTATGGAGGCAGAAGAACGTGCTGAGGGAGAGTCTAAGTTTGGCAAACAAATTGATGGAGAAGATAATAATAAAACTATTACTAGAATAAATGATTTACTTGATAAGCAGAAGCAAGGTTTGAAACTTAATTTAGACGAACAACATCAATTAGCTGCATCAATTAAAAAGTCTTTGGCTGATAAAACTTTACAAACTCTCATTAATACGAGAACTGAGGCAACACATTTAGCTGATCCTACAAAAGTAAAAGCAGATGAAATTGGAGAAATTGCTCATTTCTACAAGGAGATTGAAGAGGTAGGCGGACAGGACGGATCAGTGTTGGCTACTAGGATTGCACGTACCGTTAATGCCGATGCTATACCTAAAGGAAACTTGCATTTTACAACTGATGCTAATGATCCAACAAATGTTAGTGAGGCAGAAGATTTTAGGTTAAAGAGAGTTGGGGGTAAAAATGCCAAAGACTTAGCAGCCATCAATCCTAGTACCTATGCCATTTTTGATGACAAGACTGGTAGTAAGACTGGCACTCCTGGCGGAGTTGTGAGGGTTAAACAGCTAAATGGTCTCGCGGCTTTAGCCTTGGAGTTTAAGGATCCTGTTCGTGCTTCATTCTTATCCGGAGAACTAAACCCAGATCAAAAGAGTTCTTTCAGGCAAATTATTAGAACTCATAATGCTGATTTGGAAGCAGCGATGATAAAAGCCAATGGTGGGTTAACGGATGTTGATGTGCCAGATCCAGCCCATCCAGGTTCATTTATAAAACTTTCAGTAGCTGATGTAATTACAAGGTTTAATGCTAGTTTGTAGTGACTATGGATAATGAACAAGTAGAAGAAATTAAACAACTATTATCTGCTAAGACTACTTTACCTACAGAACTTGCTGCACAGATAGTAGCTATTTTGCCAAAGCTACAGCAACATGTATTTAAGCAGCTGAGGCAAGTTCTTGGCAGTGATGGGTTCGGTGAATATGAAGTATTAGCAGTTCTTGGCTTTATTGTGTCTAGTACTCGGGTCATAGAAGCTCTAACAGTGGGTGACGTACAACTATTGAATAAACTATTTGTTGGAATAATTGAAAAACCAGATTTGGATTTTGGAAGAGTTGCCATTCCTTTGATATTGGATATCCGCATGTATATTTTGCCAGTTTTAAGCTCTCAAGCAAAAGGTAATCTTGGAACTAGTTTGGTTGCTACTGAGTCTAACCTATTGCGGTATTTACCAGAGAGCGAGCTACATGTTCTAGTTAGTAATAGTATTATAGAACTAACTGAATTTAGGGAAGATATAGTTAAAGATTTCAGGTGGATGTATTATGTGGCAAGCCCTGTTTACGATAATGGGGCGTGGGGGAGGCAGTTTTTGCCATTGTTGAAGAAGAACCAGGAGATTCTGGGAGAAAAGATTGTTGTGGGGGACAAGGAGTTAGCGCCCACTGTGGAGAATTGGTTACTTGAGTACGATGCGTTTACCGGTAAGCCAGGTCCACAGAGGGAGGCTTTTGACAGGTTGCATTTTGTACAGAACAATCAA
>JAHFJI010000010.1 GCA_023245955.1 Candidatus Doudnabacteria bacterium
ATAATTCTTTCGATAGTTTCTTGCAGAGCCCAAAATAGCTAAATTTATACTTTCACTACCCCCAGCAGTGAAAACCACTTCTTCGGGTCTGCAAAAGAGTACGCTGGCTACATTGCTACGAGCAGTGTCTGTGGCAGATTTGGCCTCTAGACCAAGTTTATATAACGCAGAAGGGTTGCCGAACTTGTCTGACCAAAAAGGTGCCATGGCCTTTATTACTTCTGGCCGTGTGGGTGTGGTGGCTGCATGGTCTAGATAGATAACCTTTTTGACTTTATTGGTTGAATTGTTTAATTGCCTCATAGTTGAATCATTATCTGCTCCAACGGGCAAAAATTCCGGTGGACAAGAGTCTTCCATCTTGTTGTTTTAAGCAGAGTTCACCAGATTCTATTGTGCCGTTTCTTGCCCTCATTTCGCTCTCTCTCATAGGGAGAGGGGAAGAAGACTTGGGGTAAGAGGAAGAGCTTAAGGCGTCTTCCAGGATATTCTGAAGCGCGATACTTGATGTGTTGGTTGCGTAGGCATTTATGAGTAGAAGCTTTGCATCTGGTGACAGTAGTTTTACACAGTCTGTAAGTAGCTCGGGAAAGTCTTCCGCAAATTTCCAAGTGCGTCCGTTTGGGGCATGCCCAAAAGCCGGAGGGTCCATAATAATACCGTCATACAATATTCCACGTTTAATTTCTCGTTTTACAAACTTTACAGCGTCATCTAGAATCCAACGAATGCTATCTTCCGGTAGGTTATTGAGAGTTTGGTTTTCGCGAGCGTAAGTAATGCTGGGTTTGCTTGCATCTACATGAGTAACAGAACAACCAAGCTTTGCAAGAAGTATGGTGGCAGCTCCAGTATAGCCAAAGAGATTAAGAATCCTTAATCCTTGGTTGTTTGTTTTTGGCCAATCACTGCCTTTCCCTAGTCCTCCCCTTAAGACCCTCTCTGTCCCGACTCCGAGTCGAGACATCTCCCCCAGGGGGGGAGAGTAATTAGTAGCTCCGCGCTTTTGGGGAGGGAACGAAGTCAACCATTCCCAATTAGCGGCTTGCTCGGCAAAAATGCCCGTGTGTTTAAAAGCGGTTAAACGCGCGTTTAAATAGAGGTTCCAGTCTCCAGTCTTAGCTTCTCCTGGGCTCAAGGGCAGTGGCCACTTAATCACCCAAGGTTGTGTTACGCGCTTTTTCTCTATCCACCTGCCTTCAAACTTTGCATCTATTTTGGCCCACTCCGAATGTGACAAGTGGGGCTGCCAAATAGCTTGTGGGTCTGGTCGGGCTAGTTTGTATTGTCCCCACCTCTCTAGCCTATAGCCTCCTCCGCTATCTAGGAGTTCAAAATCATGAAAATCTGAAAATGTTTCTAAAATCATAAGGTATTGTAGCAGTCTAAGCCTTGAAAATAAAGTGGTATTATTGTATACTATTCTAGTATTTATATTGCTTGATACTCTAAATTGATAGGGGATGGTAGCTCAGTTGGTAGAGCAGTGGCCTTTTAAGCCAACGGTCGCGGGTTCAATCCCCGCCCATCCCACCAGAATACAACTTAATTCAGTTTCAGAAGAATTTTGCAGGGCTGCACGTAGTGCAACCCATTGCATCGTGGGGGTGAATCAAATTTTTCCATTTTGAAGAAAGAGGTTCGAGCCGAAGATTTTTTTTTGCAGCGTTTAGATATTCGAAAAGCCGCTCACCCCACCCTCCCGACGCGCGGCTTAAGTATATGTACTCCCTTATAATTTGACTAAAAAAATAAACAGACCATCTCTATTATGAAAAATGATCTGTTTTATAGAAACACTTATTCTAAATTACGACTAGCTCTCTGTTGAGCCGTCACCAATACAAAAACTTTTAAGAGACAAATTTAATACAGCATTTAAAGGGTACAGATATACATTCGAACTAGTATCTAATATATATTTCTGCACTTTAAGAAAGAATAGTCACCGAAAGGTGGGTTTTTTGTTATGGTTAAAACCAATTGCGAGAATCTCAAGCACTCGAAACCAAACGGTAAGCGTATCTCTCTCTTTGTTTGGTTGTTTTGTGTTTTTGGTTTTAGGGTTTGTTTTAAAGAGGCAAGGTTGCAAAAAAGGTAGTTCCCTTGTCTTCTTCACTTTCAAAGGTGAGCGTGCCACCATGTTTTTCGGTAATAGCTTTGGCTATATACATGCCAAGCCCAGTGCCGGTAGTTTCTTTGGTTTGCACGTTGTCCGCGCGAAAGAATTTTTCAAACATGCGATTTTGTTGGTTTTTGGGAATACCCAAACCGCTGTCTTTAACAGAGAAGACAGCTTGTTTTGGTTTGCCGATATCGTACCCTATTTCCACCACCCCGCCATCTTTAGAATACTTAATGGCATTGCTCAACAAATTTTGGAATACTTCTCTTATTTTTTCACTATCTATGTTCAGCACGAGTGCTTTGGGGAAACTACTGGATTTTGTAACGGTTACATTGTGGCTATGCGCTAGGGCAATAAGGTCGCTCTGTAAGGAATCTATAATTGGAACCACATCTGTTGGCTCCATGGCCAAATTAAACTTTTGACCGGTTTCTATATGAGAGACATTCAGCAAGTCTTCCACCAGCTTAATAAGCCGTTCGTTGCTCGTGGCAATTTGCTGGATAAAATCGGTTTGGTCTTTGGATAATTTTCCTGCCATGCCCCGCAGTAATAAATCCGTAAACCATTTAATTCCCGTAAGCGGTGTGCGGAGCTGGTGGCTGGCCAGGGACACAAATTCAGACTTCATTTTATCTACTTCTGCGGCCTTTTCTGCCAATAACTCATGTTCAACCGCACTACTCACCCATTTACCCAAGAGCTTAACAAAGGCTTCGTCGCTTTCCGTAAATTTGGGATTATGCGGGTCTGGAGAGGAAAAATTAAGCGTGCCATAGAGTTTGCCGGACACGATAACCGGCAGACCAATATAACTCTCCAAATGAAACTTGCCATAGCAGGCATGAGCTTTGTACTCAGATTCCGTCATATGGTTTATAGCCAAGACTTCGTTTTTTCGAACCGTAATATCGCAGTAGGTTTCTTTAAGCTCAAATACATTGCCTTCCTGAACTGTGTTCGGGGGAGTTACGCAATAGAGTATGGTGAACTTTTCGCCTTCAATACGACTGACAATGGCTAATTTAGAGTGTAAGGTAAGCATGCCGGTTTGTAACGCGGCACGAATTTGGTCTGGCAAACTAAGGTTCGGGCGGGTAGTAATTTCGTACAAAGTTTTTAGGCGCTCTTGTTGCAATTGCAGGTCTTCCGCACTTCGTTCTATAGTTTGTTGGCTCTGCTCTTGTTTGCGGTCATATGCATACGCCAAAGCAGTGACTACTGCCAACACCGACCACATTTGCCGGATAACAGCGGGATGATACTGGGTAGTGTCTGTATTTAACAGTACTGTTACCACAGAAGCCAAAAACAGCCCGCCTACCCACCACAAACCTTGTCTGCGCCCTACCAGAAAAAACGCAGCTACCGGAAACATAAACCACCAGAAAATACCCGTACCATATATGCCGCCACTCTCCAGCAGTATAATGAGCACGGCAAACACTACGAACGTCAATATGTTTTTGGCAATCTTGGTTTTCTGAGTACGCAAAAAAACCAGGTAATTGACTACTATTACCAACGCCGCAAGAACTTCTGCCACGCCCACGCGCACATCGCCCCTATAGTTTTGCACAAACCCAAACACGAGCAACGCTAGAGCAGCGACCAACGAAAAAGTCTGTACCAGCTGCCCACCGCTGTCTCTGTTTTTGCTATTACGATTATCTTTTGTTTCTTCAGACATGTATACTTACTCTCCGTGCATTTATACTACTGGCGGTTGGGCAGAGAGGCGGTGGCGAAAGAGGTAGATAGCGCCGAGGAGACCAACCAGGAGCGTCAGCAGTGTGGTAGAGAGGTGGAAGTAGCCACGAAGGTCAGCGAGTTTGCTCTTTTTAACCTCAAAAGTTTTAATTAGTGAAGGCTTACTCTTTATATTACTACCTTTGTCATAGGTTACGGCGAATATGGAGTGTTCTCCCGGCGCCAGGTTTACGGTGTCCTGCGAGTGCACAAATTTCCACGCGCCGTTATGGTCTGCTTTGGTGGAGTACATAACCACCTGGTCAGAATGAATAAACAAAATTACTTCGGTATTGGGAACACTGGTGCCAGTAAGTTCAAGCGTATTGGCAGCTGTCGCTTGCGTAATGCTAGCAACTTTTGGCACGAGCAAAATGGGCGATTCCTTGGCGCGAGTTAAATTGTTAATAACCGGCACGGTCAGCGGCGGTACTATAGTAGCCGCAGAGACCCCAGTATTTGTCTGAACTGTAACCGCGTTCGCGCCATTGTGATTTTCGCTCGGTACTTGCAGGTCGCCTCCGGAAGTTTGGTTAGCTGAACCGTTGCCTCCACTGGAATTCTGCGATGAGCCACTTTCTCCTGGAGCGGAGCCCTCTCCCGAACTATTACCCAAGCTCCCACTGTCATTGCCAGCAGGGCTTTCTGATGCGGCCTGCTTGGGAACGTTAAAAATAATGGTGTCGTTAATTTCTGCACTGGAAATTCCCCATTCCGTATAAAACCTAACATACACGGTGTGCCGTCCTGCCTCGCAAGTCTCTCCAGTGATTACTGCACCGTCTTGCTCACACAAATTCCAAGGCAGAGACGCTTGGTAGGGCACTTGAATTGCATCGTGCATGTCCACAAAATTAGAGATTGCAACTGTTTTCACGTCTGTTCCGGCATTAAGGCTTAAGCTAACTGTTGCGTTACTCGTTTGTTCGTTGCCACTATTAATAGTCACTTTGAATCCGCCGCTTGGCGAGGTTGGTGGGTTATCCGCGCCTACAGGCAAAGCTTCGTCACCACCAACAAGCACTAAGGGACCTCCCTCTGGAGGACTGGCGAGCGTGCCTTCTACCTCTCGCGACAGCGGTTCACGGCTCGCTTGACCAACCAGTGGTTTTGTCCGAAACTCGGCAACAGGCACAGTAAATACTTCATGGCCATAGGTGTCGTAAGCAAAAATTCTTGCGTAATAGCTGGTGTCTGCCTGCAAATTTCCTATTACTATAGAGTCAATACCCATAATGCCTAAATTGGCATTGGCTTTTGGCGTCACTTTTTTTGCCGTGGCTGTACTGGGGTCTACAGATTCTGGGTCAGTATCATACCAGACCTCGTATCGGTCAAAATTTGCCTCGCTTGCCACTGGTGACCATTCCCACAAAATAGAATCCTGGTCGCTTGCCTGGCCATGAAAGTTTGCCAGGCCAAATGGCGTTTTCGTGTCTATCTCAAAGTTCCGCGAATTTTTTTCTGCTGTATTACCAAAACTGTCCGTGGCAATAATTTTTACTAGAACATCTTGTTCCCGATTTGGTAAATCAATATCTGCGCTCCATAGCGCCAACAAACCAGGGCCTGTGTCAGTGGAAATGGAATTCTTGGACTGCATCCAGGTCAGACCTCCGTCAGAGGAAAAATGTAGACGCACGCCTGGAAATGGATTGTCATCTATCACAGAGCCACTGATAGTAACAGTATCACTTCCCAAACTCTGCGCAGGTAGGTCAATGGCAATAACTGGCTTCTGTATGTCTACTGCAAACGGTTGACTAGCCACAAGCGCTCCGTCTTCCAGACTGTCTTTAGGTTGCAGGCGTACGTACACTGTAGCATCGTATACATTTTCCAAATCCGCACGGGCATCCCAGGCAAAAATGTGTTCTTGGCCCACAGACGAAGAGGTAAGGGAACTTGTGCCATCGCCCGACTCGTTGTCCGGCGTCATTGTCTTTTCTTCTCCGGTAAATGCTCCGGTGAGCGAATATTGATATTGCGTAAGCGCTGTAAAGTTACTCTCAACATCCTTTAGGAGATAATGAATAGCAATGGAACTCCTGGTCAAGCCTTGTACACCCACAATGTCGGAAATTTCTGGCGCGTGATTGTTGGCAAGCAGGTTTTGTGTGTTGGTTTCCTGAATGCTGATGGTGTCGTCTTCTAGGCAAGTAGAAATATTGAAGTTGCTGTAATTAGACCCTGCACCGCCAGCCAATTGTATTGCACCAGAGAGGATGCGGTTGTCATCAGCGTACAAAAGCCAAGCCTCTGGTTCGCTTGCGCCCACTTCCCACCACTTTGCCCGGAGCTTGCTGCCATTGACCTGGATTTTTACTGTATAGTGGGTGTTTATTTGCGGGCCAAAAGCGACAACGTTACTGTTTTGGGCAATACTACTTACTCCATTCACTTTGCCGCTAAACAGAACAGTGCCGCCATGAAATAGCAGTTGCCAAAAATCGTTTTCATCTTTATTGCGCATCACAATACCAGCATCGGTAGACGCGTCTAGCCACATTTCTGTCGTGAGACTGTAATCGTTCACACCGTTCAACGCCGTGATTGCACCACTCAAAGAGCCTTCATTAAAAATAGTACCGCAGGTCGTGGAAGTAACAGGTGCTGTTGGTACTGCAACGACAATAGGCGGAACTTGCGCCGCACCTACGGCAATAACGCCTGTTGTATGTACGTCTACGTACCAATAGTCAGGCGCGTCTAATTTTACCAATGCGTATGCGCCCACGTTTGGAGTGGTTGCAGATAGGGTAGCACCACTAGGACAGCTTGGCAGTACTGCGTCTAACGCGCTTATACCAGGGCACAAGTGTACTTCGGTTTGCCCCAAAGTTTTAGGCACCATTAACTCAAATGTATCTATACTATTTTGCGCCACAGGGTTTAAGGTGGCTAAAACCGCTGTAGGGTTGTTTAAAATTAACGATGTAGATAAGTCTAAATTACCTTTCAGCTCAACATAGGCAATGCGCTGTGTGCCAATGGTAATATAGGCGGACTTGGTAGTCGCGGTAATGCTCGTGCCAAATGCGTCGGTAAAAGTTATACCCAAAGGCGCAGTAAGCCTGTAAGTGCTCGCGTTTAATTCTGGTGCGGTGGGTGGGGTGTGGTCGTACGTTACGTCAATATTTAACAACTGTACGTCTGTCTGGCAATCACCAATCATTCTGGCTTTGACCAATATACTACTTGTTGTTGTAGGAAATGACGGAATGTGTTCATTAATAGTAGAAGCATCGTTGTAATTAGTACTGTCTGCGGTTTCCCACGCAGAGCCATTCCAATACTGCCAGGTAATGCCGCCATCACTAGACAGTTGGTAGTCTGTAGTGCCGCCAGTTACTGCGTCTGAAAAACCTGTCCAATTTTGCAAGTTAAGGGGCGCTAACGGTACGAGCGGCTGGACTGTTGCAGTACAGGTTTGTTCTGCCGCGTGTGCTACACGTACGTATTTTGTCGTTCCGGAAACCGTACTCTGTCTGTCATTGCGAGGAGGGAGGTTTTGCGACTGACGCGGCAATCTATTTATAGAAAATGCAGATTGTTTCGTCGGATGCACTCCTCGCAATGACAAAAAATTATACATAGATTTAATATAATTTAACAACCCACCACTGCTCGGTGCCGTAGGTGCTGTTTCAACAGGAGCAGGTACAGAAGTGCTGGTGGGTGCAGGCGTGGAAGTATTCACAGTCGCTTCAGCAGTCTGAATTACTGGCGCAAGCGGCGAAGTCTCAACTGGGGCACTGCCTGTATTTACGTCAATTCCTGCGTTTGCATCCTGTAGAGGCCCCGAACTATTTGTTTCGGTGGTGACCGATGTACTGCCAATCGATGTTTGGACAGAAGTATCAGTGGATGTTGCACTTGGCACGGTATTTGCTGTTGCCTCAACAGTACCGGTAGTTGGCGGCAGGCTAATAGCAGTATCTGCAGCCTCTATTGTTGGCTGGGTCAGCGCTAAGGGGTTAGCCTTTAAAATAGCCATACCATCTGTTACCTGGATTTTGCTTGCGTCGTATAAATAGGCCACTGGATTGTTAAAGTCCCAAGATATAGTATCTGCGTGCGCTCTGCTGCCGTGCGAGAACAAACCAGCGGTTATAAGCGCGGCAACCCCAACCTTGAGCAATACCGCAAGCACAATCGTACCAATAACTGACAAAGAAACTTTTCGCCGTAACCGGTAGGCAGCA
Source organism: Candidatus Doudnabacteria bacterium (assembly GCA_023245955.1). GTDB lineage: Bacteria > Patescibacteriota > Doudnabacteria > UBA920 > UBA920 > JAEUSE01. Next base: position 8,083 of record JAHFJI010000010.1, read on the forward strand.
ATTTCATCGTTTTTATTGGAAAAATCTTTTGGGGAAATAAAAAAATAGGTCGGCAGGCTCACCACGAAGTTTGCACATTCAAGTATGAGTACCCAAAGACCTATAGCAATAATGCCTGCTCCGGAAGCAGTGGCAAGTTTATTTTTGTACTTGCTTATAACTCCAGAAAGTCGCAACAATACATTGAGCCATTTTTGTTTCATACAAGATGTGAGCTAAATTGTCTTTGCTATGAGTATACACAATTTTGAGAAAAATAAGAAGCATGGTATAATTATCGTAATGTGAAGTATTTTTGAAATAAAAATGACTTTGTATATATGGCAAAAATTATTTTAGTGGAAGACGAGGAAATTTTACTCAAGGCGTTGTCCATACAATTACTCAGCGCTGGGTTTAACGTGCTCACGGCCAATAATGGTGAGGTGGGGCTCGCATTAATAAAGCAAGAAAAGCCTGATTTGGTTTTACTCGACATTCTTATGCCGAAGATGAATGGTTTTGAAGTTTTAGAAAAGCTCAAGACGGATGAGGTATTAAAAAATATCCCTGTCATTGTCCTTTCCAACCAAGGCTCGGATGAAGAAAAACAAAAAGGGTTACATTTAGGCGCGGTAGACTACTATGTAAAATCGTCCACTGACCTGCGTGACTTAACAGCGAAGGTACAGAAAATTTTAGAAAGCACATGAGCACGCAACATCTATAAAAAGACTCTGGCCGAAGTACTAACCTTAAAACAAAATGGCAGTTCAAACCAATACTATTCACGCCTCGTGGACCAACTTTATTCTGCACGCCAGCAGTTTTATTGCAGAACGGAAAAATCGCTTGCAAACCGCGCATGCACTGGCTGCAATTCTTTTGGTTATTGAACTCATGCTCGCAGAAGTGTGGTTGGCAATTATTTCTCTGCCGCTCTACCTGGTCACGAAAAATGTAGCCGGAAAAACCACGGGCACCGGACAGTACAAGGCACGGCGGGTAATTACCCTGTCCGTACTGTCTAGCATCCTGGTAATCTGGATTATTAAGCTACTCATTATTCTTTTATTTCTCTTTGTGTTAGACCCGCGTGAAGCGTTCCAGGTGCAAGAAACAAATACGCAAATAGACCAAGCCCTTACGGTAACCACGTCTATTCCCAAAGCAGCTGTAGATGCAAAGCTATCCGTGCCCCACATTACCACAGCCACAGGTACCCAGGGCAGTGTTACTATTACCGGTACGGCTAAACCAAACCAAACCGTAGTAGCTATTCTCCAAGAAGCACATGGCGCAGATAGCGAAAACCCGCCCGGACTCTATTCCGGAAAAGCAGATAATGCCGGCCAATTTACCATTGCCGAAGACAAGGGTGTATTTTACGTACCAGTTGGAGACTATATTGTGAGCGTCGTAACCTATGACGAAGCACGGGGCACGAAAAGCCAAACCAGTAATGGGCTAAAATTTACCGTAGCAGAGCACCCTGCCCGGCATATACTTCATTTTCTTGACCAAATTCTCAACCTACTGGTGTTTGGGTTTATCATAGTAGGAATTGCTGCCGTGGTATTAAGTGCATAAATATTGTAAGGTTATAGTTTTTGAGCTTAATTTGTTCGTTTCGTTTTAGTCTTTTGTTCTTGATTTGTGTGTTGTAGTATAGGTTGTCTTGGGTTTTGGTGTTGTTGTTTGGTTTTAGGGTTTAGTATTGGTTAGTTAGTAGGTTTAGAGAGAAGGTATGGAATTCACTGTTTTAGATAGTATAGATATGTTAGACATATATACTGTCGTTCAGTGGTTTCCAGGGTTGGATGTTAACGCTGAGAAGCTTCTAAACCTACAGAAAATACTCGTGGTTGAGCGTCCGTGCTAGTAGAACCTCATTCCACTAGCAGTTCACCACCCCTTGGTCAACGCAATGGTAGGACTAAAGCGTATGAGTTGTCAACTGAGCGGTCGGGTCATAGGCAAAACTAGCAGATTTTGCCATAATAGGTTCGACCAGTGTTGTACGATTTCACCATAAAATCACCTTGCCTTAGCTGGGTGATTTTGTATTTATGCTATTGTAAGTATGTTATAATAGAATCACTTAATATACCGTTTAAAATAAAATGAAATTGAATAAAGACAAAGGGTTCACGCTTATAGAACTTTTGGTAGTTATTGCTATTATTGGTCTCTTGAGTTCTGTGGTGCTGGTGGCTGTGTACAATGCTAGGGCTAAGGCTAGGGATGCAAAGCGCGTTTCGGATATGACTCGCATGGTGACAGCCTTTGAACTGTACCAAGCTACTAATCGTGGCTATCCTGTAGCTTCACCTGCTGGTGTGCCAAGTGACATGATACCTAGCTATATAGCGAGCTTACCCACTGCACCCCTACCCGCTGACACTGGCTGTGATACTACTAATCTGACTACTGGTCAACCCGGTAACACTTATTACTATATCCCAAGTGGTACATCTAGTGTCTATAATGGGGCTACAGTGTATCCAGACTACGCTTATTATTTCTGTATCGGCAACAAGACTGGTGACCTGGATCCCGGTGTGCATTACCTTACACCAAAAGGAATTAGGTAAGAGTTAATTGAAAATTGATGATTGAAAGAAAAAACCGCTGGACTAGGTAGTCTCGGCGGTTTCTTTTTTGGAGGATTTCTTGGTGACGGTCTTACGGCCGAACTTCTTGGTGGTTTTAGGCTTATCCCTAGTACCAGACCCAGAGCGACCGGTGCGGGGCGTGGCTTTGTTTTCGAGCCACGTCTTGTACAATTCTTGAAGGTGGGTTTCGCTTTCGGGTTTGAGGTTGGCGATGAATTCGCAGTCTGGCCAGCGGGTGCAGGCGAAGAATGGTTTGCCTCGGCCTCGAGACTTTTTTTCTACTATATCTCCAGGCTTGTCTTTACGTGTGTCGGAAGCAAGACATGAGGGACACTTGAAACCAGTTTTATTCCAAATTTTAGCAATCCCTTTACACTTAGGATAGTCTACACAACCCAGGAAGTAACCAAAGCGACCGCGTTTTACTTCCATGGGTTTGCGGCAAATAGGGCATATTTCGCCTTTGGTTTTTTCTTCTAGTTCCGCAATTTTAGCTGCTTCTTCCGGAAGTGGCTGCGTAACTTTGCTTTCAGGGTCGGGGCAGGCGAGGAACTTGCCCATCCGCCCGAACTTTATAAGCATCATTTTTCCACAATGAGGACAAGGAGTGGTAGATGTTTCTATCTGCTTCTCCACGGTCTCTTCTTTTTCGTTTAGGTGTTTTTTGAACGGTGTATAAAAATCGCGAATAACTTTTACCCATTCTTCTTCACCTTCGGCAATTTTATCAAAGTCCTCTTCTACCTTAGCGGTAAAGTTTATGTCTACAATTTCTGGAAAATTTGCTACTAACATATCATTGACTAAGTAGCCTACTTCGGTGGGGGCATATTTCTTATCTTCCTTGGTGACATAGTCCCGTTCCTGGATGGTGGCCAAAGTAGGGGCGTAGGTACTAGGCCTTCCAATACCGTTGGCTTCCAAGGCCTTTACCAGAGTGGCGTCGGTAAAACGCGCTGGTGGCTCGGTAAAGTGTTGCAATGGAAGCAGCTCATGTAGCTGTAATTTTTCTTCTATGGATAGTTCAGGTAATACCCCTTCTATTTCGTCTTCGGCTTTTTCGTCTGTTCCTTCCGTGTAGGCGCGAATAAATCCATCGAATTTAACAACCTGTCCGTTGGCACGGAAAAGATAGTCGTGAGGCTTGAGGCTTGAGCCGTGAGCCAGAATATCAACCGCGGTCTGATCAAAAATTGCGTGTTGCATTTGAGAAGCAATGGTTCGTTTCCAAATAAGGCCATAGAGCCGTGCATGGCCTTTGTCTGCAGTTCCTGCTTTAAAATTGTGTGGGAGAATGCCTAAATTAGTTGGGCGAATGGCCTCGTGTGCTTCTTGCGCACCTTTTGATTTATTAGTGAAATGTCTTGGAGATTCTAATCCATACTGTTTTCCAAATTCTGTTGCAATAACTTCCTGTGCTTGTGCCATGGCGCTTGCAGCCAGGTTAAGGCTGTCAGTACGCATATAGGTAATATGTCCGTGCTCATAAAGCTGTTGAGCAATCATCATAGTCTGTTTGGCGGAGAAGCCTAGCTTGCGCGCTGCTTCTTGCTGGAGGGTAGAGGTGGTGAAAGGCGCGGAAGGGTTCCGCTTTACTTCTTTCTTTTGGATATCTTTTACAGTATAGGTGGCGCCCTCTAGGTCTGTAACAATGGACTTTGCGTCTTTCTCTGAATTAATGTCCATTTTGCCAACTGCCTTGTCATTGATTTTCGAGAGTTTGCCAGTAAAGATAGTTTGTTCATCTTTTTCTTGTAGGGGCTGGCCTTGGCCGCCCGCTTTAGATGACGGGCGGCTAAAGCTCGCCCCTACGCCGTCTAATTTGGATAAATGTGCTTCTATGCTCCAATATTCCTCGCTGTTAAACTTTTGTATTTCTCGCTCCCTCTCTACTACAAGTCGCACGGCAACGCTTTGTACGCGGCCAGCAGAAAGGCCGTAGCGAATCTTCCGCCAGAGGAATGGAGAGAGTTCGTATCCAACTAAGCGGTCTAAAATACGCCTTGCTTGTTGAGCGTCTACCATGTTTTGGTCAATTTCCCGGGGGTGCGCCAATGCTTCATCTATAGCTGTTTTGGTAATTTCGTGAAAAACAATACGTTTTATACGGTGGGTGTCTACGGTAACTTCATCTGTTTTTGAAGATTCATCTTTATTTTCAGACTTCTTTTTATTGGTAGATTTTTCTAAACCAAGTGCTTGAACTAAATGCCAAGAAATAGCTTCTCCTTCACGGTCTTCATCAGTTGCTAAAATAATTTCTGGTGCATCTTTAGCTAAGGCTTTGAGTTTACTAATGACTTCTTTTGCCTTTGGTGGAATGTCGTACTTTGGAGCGAAATTGTGTTCTACATCAATGGATAGTTTGCTTTTAGGTAAGTCGCGAACATGGCCAAAAGACGCCTCAACTTGATATTTGCCGTCGAGGAATTTGGAGATTGTTTTTCCTTTGGTAGGGGATTCTACTATTATTAATGGCTTTGCCATAAGCACGAGTAGTTAGTAAATAGTAATAAGTAAGTAGAAAGCTTGGAATTAATAATTTCTTATTACTAATTACTATTTACTAACTACTAGTTATAGTTACAATGGCAATTTTAACCATGAAGTGTATAAGTTGTCAAACTTGCCTCTTATATGTTACCATTTTTTGTCTTGCTAGATGGAACTTTCTCCTGCGCAAGGCAAATAAAAGGAGTGGTGATGGCAACGTCAACGTGTGAGAGGTTTTGCACCATTGACCACTGCAGCTATTGTAGTGGTACCGGTAAAATTGCTAACAACCCCCGAGCGGGAGTTGTCGGCGGCCAATGCCGCCATTGCAAGGGTAATGGCGAATGCGAAGCCGCGCGGCTTCGCGCTGAAGAAGAGAAAAAAATTAAGGAAGCGCGTAGCCTAGATTCCCGGTGGTGGGGAGGTGACTAAGGTGGGCGGTCAAAGGTTTCGCTTGTTTAGTACCTGCTGTCATTGCCATGAGGCAATAACCAGACAGGATTACCACTGGGACCAGGTACTGAGGTGCAGGGATTGTGGTGGTTACGAATGCCACCGGAAGTGTACGCATCATGCGTGCCTACAGGAATTGCGTTTGCAAGAACTGAGAGAACTGCGACGGCGTAAAAAGTAGAGCTTAAAAGTTTTACTGATTACCGCCGTCGTTTATTATTGGGCAACAGTTTTCTTTAATAGTAATAGGAATTTCCTGAATAATGTCCAGATGAGTGGCGGGGTGAGGGTTGGCTGGTTGGAGGTTAGAAATAGTAGCTACGTTTTTTTCACCCCCTCTAACTCCCCCTTGGAAAGGGGGAGAATCAGATTTAGAGAGGGTAATCTTCAAGGCGAGACCCTGTTTTGTTTTTTCGCTCCAGGCTTGGTCAAAGATAAAATTGCCTAAGGAGTAGTAGATCCACTTACAGCGTGACTGATCTGCAGAACCCTCTCTGTCTCGAAGCGAGACATCTCCCCCGGAGGGGGAGAGGGAAGATTGGGGGCAATACAGTTCTTTGTTTTGTACCCAGTGGGGGTGGGCGCCGATTACGATGTCTGCGCCTGCATCTATGGCTGTGTGGGCGAACTTTACTTGCGCGTCATTGGCTTTATCGGTGTATTCGGTACCTGCGTGCATGGTGATAACGATAAAGTCGGAGTGAGACTTGAGGGATGAGACTTGAGCCGTGAGGCGGGCGGTGTCCTCAATGCGGGCGACAAAATTATTTGTTGTTTTTCCTCCATCATTAATAGAGGAGTATGAAGCACCAAGGAATCCAATTTTTATTCCGTTCTTTTCTATAATCGCAGGTTGCCAAGCTTCCTCAAGACTTTGTCCTGTACCCATATGAAGTAAGCCATTTTCATCCAGTACTTTTTTTGTAATGGTTATTCCCCCTAACCCTTGGTCAAAGGCGTGATTATTTGCCAGGTTTAAAACTTGGAAGTTATATTCTTTTAACCCTGCAACATTTTTTTTGGGTGCATTAAACACCAGAGTGTTGTTTGGAGTAAAAGCATTACTCTTAGAGAATGGAGTTTCTAGGTTACCGAAATTAAAATCTGTAGACTTTAACAATGCGTCTATGTTGCGGAATGGATATAAAGGATCATTTTTTAACTTTATAGTCTCGGCAATATTACGTGAAAGAGATATGTCACCCACGGCTAGGAAGGTAACTGTGGTAGGAAGGTTGTTTGCTTGCTTAGACTTTGTTAACTGTGTGGCTTCTTGCCAGTAGTCCACCAAGGTTTTATTGCCGTTGGTTGGTATATGGGTTAGGGGCTTTTGGCTACGGTAATAATACATGCCAAAAGCTATTCCTAAAATCAGGCATGTTAGAACTGTTATGGCTACGGGCTTGTGTTTCGGAAACTCCGGCATATAATTTATAGGTCTGATAGGTCTGATAGGTCTGATAGGTCTGATAGGTCTGATAGGTCTGATAGGTCTGATAGGTCTGATAGGTCTGATAGGTCTGATAGGTCTGATAGGTCTGATTTTCTATTTCAAATTTTCGTGTTCATTAACGAACGCGAATGTATTGTTGGGCGCCTACATTTTTTATTATTCCTTTTATTTCTAAAAAGGTGAGGGTGGTGGTAACTAGGCTTGGTTCTAGTCCAGACTGCACAATAAGTTCATCGGCGCTGGTTGTGCCTTTTTCTAGTATATCAAGAATTATACTTTCTTGCGGGCTGTCTGGTAGAACAAGGCTTTCTAGTGTTGGGTCTATGTTTAAGTCTTGTAGTATGTCGCTTGAATCTGTAACTAAAGTTGCGCCCATTTTAATCAAGTTATTGGGTCCGCGCGACTCAGTTGTATATATTGGTCCTGGAACTGCGTAGAGCCGGCGGTTCATATCTAGCGCGTACTTTGCTGTGATGAGTGAGCCACTTTTTAGGTCACATTCCACTATGAGTGTGCCTATGGACAGCCCTGCAATAATTCTGTTCCGACTTATAAAATTTTGTTTAAATCCAGGTGTGCCAGGTGCGAACTCGCTTAAGATAGCTCCACCGCAATCCACAACCTCTTCTGCTAGGAGTGCATGTTCTCGTGGGTAAAGCGTTTTATCGTCTAGGCCCGAGCCGAGTACTGCGATGGTGGGTGAGTGCTTGCTTACGGCAAACCTTGCGACTTCTGCGTCTACGCCGTAGGCGAGTCCGGAGACTGGTACAAGCCCTGCATCTATGAGTGGGCCGGCGAGTCTGGGGATAACGCTTCGGCCATAAGTTGTAATCTTTCTGGTGCCTACTATTGCAAGAAAAATACTGTCTGCTGGAGGTAAGTTGCCACGCAGATACAGGAGTTGCGGTGGTAGTTCAATTTCTTTTAGAAGTGTTGGATATAACTTATCTTGTGCGCTTAAGAGGGAAATGTTTAGTTTGAGTAGTTTTTCTGCTTCTGCTTCGGGTACTACATTCTGGGTAAAAACTTTAAACTCCGTAGCTACTTCGCTTGCTATACCCGCTTGTACCAACTCGCTTACTGGCGCGCTAAAGGCTTGTTGGAAACTTTCAAAATAATTAGCCACAATAGCTAATCTTTTTGGTCCAAATTTGGGGAACAAATTTAGGCAGTGTAGGTAGATGGTGTCGTCCATGGAGAGTCAATTTAACAACTAAACAAATTAGCAATTAAACATGTAAAACAAATACGTCACCTGGCCAGCTCATGTTTAATTGTTAAATTGCTAGTATGTTTATATGCTTTTTTGGCTCTTGACAATATGGCCATAAAGGTGTATAATGCTTGTAGATAAGTTGAAGGGCTTTTTATTGGAAAAACCCTCTAAAAATAACTTCTTTCTAATATCCTGCTTGCAAGTGCGAACGTGGGGGCAATCCCTCCTATCTCCCGCTACTAGCAATGAGTAAAGATTTGTAGGCGTCTGTCTGCAGTCTTTCACTTGCAGGTGGGGTTTTGCAAAGAAGATGAAGCTTCCATAATTTGGAGGCTTTTATTTTTTTTTAGCCAGACTCGCTAGAAATCCATAAATATTATAAAATCCAAATTTCAAATTTAAAATAAATCACAAATTCAAAATAACAAATCGTAAGAATAGCTCTAGCGCTTTATTTTGAATCTGGGACTTTGTATTTATTTGTTCTTTGAAATTTAGCCAGTGATAAATTGTTCAATGCTGTCCTTTACGGACGGAAAGATTCTATTTTGCAATACTTCTAACTCATGGGCAGTGAACTGACTGAGCACATATTCATCGGTGGGACTTTCGGCACGACTGAGTCTGGACTCTACCCCAATGCGTAGTCTGTGGAACTTTTGGGTGCCAAGTTGCTCTACAATATTTTTTACGCCATTGTGTCCAGCGGGCCTAGAATCAAAAGCAAGTTTGGTGTAACCAAACTTTAAATCTATTTCATCGTGCACTACCAGTAAATCTGTTTCTGGGTTGATTTTATAAAAATTAACTATTTCCCTAACTGCTTCACCCGACCTGTTCATGTAGGTTTGCGGTTTCACAAAAAAAGTTTTGGCCGGGCCTTTGTGATGCTCTTTGGCGTTAAAGTGCACTTCGCAGACTTGGCCCTGGAAGCGGGAAGTGCAGGAAATAGTTTCTAAGTCTTTTAAATAAAAATCCAATGCCAAAAACCCAGCGTTGTGCCGAGTATGCGCGTATTTATTTCCAGGATTGCCAAGTCCTACTATTAATTTCATACTTAGATTATATCACGAGGCATTTAGATGGGCACCATCTAACATACAAGCTTCTAGATACTGTTGTGTAACATTTAGGAGTTAATATCCATTATCAATGGTGTTAGATGGTGCCCATCTAAACAGTGACTTGCAAAATGCGTTGTGTGTGTGTACCTTATTGGTATCTGTCAGGGTCGGTTGCACGGGGCACCGGCTTGTTGGCAGATAACCAAGGAGGAAACGATGACTTTACAACAGATTATAACAAAGGTAATAGTCTTGAAGCTGGACGAAACAGCTTCGTTTGAACTTGACAATGAATATGACCTGCACAATACTATAAGTCGCCTAGTCGCTCTTGCAGGTGTTCAAGGGATCAATGTCGTGGCTGGTTCCGAAGACGTTGACTCCCATATAATTTGGGTGAGGCGCATGTTTTGAGACCTTTTTGTTTTTACGTGGGCAGTTGGATATACCAACATAAGACCTACTTTTTTTATATCTTTTTTACCAACCTCACTTTTATAGGTGTGCCCCAAACATCTAAGTCTCTTATAGTGGCGTTTTCTAGGGACTTACGGAAGTTTTAGATTATATAAAACATAGACATTGTTTAGACGCTACAAACTCCGTACTTGCAAAATGCGTTGTGTGTGTGTACCTTATTGGTATCTGTCAGGGTCGGTTGCACGGGGCACCGGCTTGTTGGCAGGAAACTAGGAGGAACAAATCGTGGAACTGAATCAGAAAACACCCGAGGCCATCAAGCGATGGCTAAAAAGTATTGGCTTCATTTCGGCGGCTATGGGTATCCAATGGAACCTGGCTGTCGTGTTACAGCGTACTGTCGACCCTGCAATATTTCGAGAAGGCGCTTTTTGTGACCATAACTGCGTGGCCGTAGGTCCGGATAGTGGTACGAGAGGCGGTTACACTTGTCCCGCTTCAACGTCGCTCAACCCAGGAGTTATTGGCAAATCGTTGCCTCCGGCGGAGGCGGTGATTATATGGCTAGAACATGTTGTTGCTGGGTTAAACGAAGCCCGAGATAGTTTGCTTGGGGATGTCTTCGTCGAGTACGTCCGGCAGTTCGGCCTTCCGGCCAACGTTGCTGAGGTGGTTTCAAGCAGTCTCCGGGCAGACCCGATCGAGCTGAATTGTTTTGGCGCAAATCCAGAACTATGGCCGGGCATTGTCAGCTTTATCGCAACAGCAAAAGAGATGGGGTTGGTAGTGAACCTTACCACTACAGGCAAACGTTTCATGAGAGACGAAGCGTTTGGCCAGGCCTTAATTGCGCAGCCACCGAACGTGTTGGCTCTTAGTCTGGATGAAGTCGAAGACGAGGCGCGACTTCAATTCCTACTCGGTCTTTCTTTGGTCGAGTTGAAGCGGGAATACCAAAAAGTTCCTCGAGACTTTGGTCAGGCTCAGAAGGCGGTGGAAGCAATCCATGCCGCACGTTGGGCTGAGGCAAACGGCCTCGCCAGTAAACTTCTCTTTAATATGGTTGTCCATCCGGGCAATCTTGGCTCTGTTTATAGTTTTACTTCCATATTGGCAAGTGAACTGCCAAACGTGCGAGTGAACCCTTACCCGGCGCAGACGGCTTTTCTGCGGCAACCTGGTTGCTTTGATGCCCACAGTCTGGCGCTACTGGAAGAATTAGTTGACTACTTTATCAAGCAGACCGTAAACGACGGGCCTGTGGTGCGGCGGTTACACTACTGGCTGATGCTCAAGGCTGCTTGTCTCATTTATGGCGCTGATTCGTCATTGCTTAGTGATGAGTTGAGTGGCCATAACATTTGGAGGTGCTATGGTCGGGGGAGCAAGCATGCAAGCTTGGCAGGCCTATACGTTCAAGTTGGGCAAGGTCCAAGTAGCAAACTTGTTCAAATGGGCGATAGCCATCCTGGCGGACATCTTGGATGTTTTTGGGATGAACAGGGAACTGTCACTCATTCTGGACAAATAATTTCCAGTGGCCAGGTGTCAGAGTATGTATTAGGTGGAATGCAAACTCTGGCCGGTGCGAGCAAAGATGCTTGCCCCGGCTGTGCTATGCCTCGTTTGTGTTTCAACGGACCAACTACCGAGTCCGGTATGGATCCGGTAATTAAAGTAACTTATCTAGAGCTACGCCGGCAACACGCAGGCTTCTAGGTACATTTCAAAGAGGTGAAAATGAGCTTTCTTGCTTACCTACAGAGCATTGCATTTGGTTTAGACTCTGATGATGTGCCGTTTGCGATTAATGATTCACTGAACTTGGTTACAGTTGAAGGCGAGTATTTTGCCCAACTCGCTGACTCTGAGTGACCGATGTTCGCTTAACCAGATAGCCGCAGAGCAAAGACCTTGTTCTGCGGCTATCTTATTAGTTTATACTTTTTTAACTAACCTCACTTTTATAGGAGTGCCCCAAAAAGCCAGTTCGCGGATAATGGCATTTTCTACGGACTTGGTTGGCACGCACAAACTCCGTACTTGCAAAATGCGTTGTGTGTGTGTACCTTATTGGTATCTGTCAGGGTCGGTTGCACGGGGCATCGGCTAGTTGGCAGATAACCAAGGAGGTATGCATGTACCGAATACTGTTTGTGGACGACAGTGAGACGCAGCGTTTGAGCCTGCGAATGTCACTTTCTCTACGAGGGTTTGAAGTT
>JAHFJI010000011.1 GCA_023245955.1 Candidatus Doudnabacteria bacterium
AAACACTCATCAAGCCACCGTAGACTCATTGTACTATGTTTTTTGTGACCAGGCAGACGGCCAAGCCTGTTTGAGTCCACTGGTCAAACCAGTGGTTTACCTTACGATCAGACAATTAGTAGCTATGAAAAGTTTGATTTCCCTGTGGATAGTTACAATTTAGTAAACGCACAGTTTTCCCTGCCCTTTAACCCCCCAGATAGTTTTGATGTAGTTTTCTCCAACATAAAAAACTCACTCAAAGTAGGCGGTATATTCACTGGACAACTCTTTGGCCAAGATGACGAGTGGAATAAAGCAGGCTCTGACATGACTTTCCACGATAAAGATAAAGTAGAAGCGCTATTATCCGATATGGAAATAGTTAAATTAGAGGAAGTAACCAGAGATGGGATTCTAGCTAACGGCCAGCCAAAACACTGGCACCTATTCAATATCATTGCTAGAAAAACATAATGCAAACTACTTACCCATCACTTTACATCTATTCTTAAATACTTGAGAATTTAAGGATGAATGTTATAATGTTTTTATGGTCAAGCTTAAGACGGCAAAACAAATGGAGCGACATCTCAAAGGTATTGCTAACCACTATCGCATTGAGATATTGCTACTTATAACAGACAAGCCTGGGTTAACCCTAGACGAAATAGTTATGACTATCGGTGCGAACGAGAAAACACTTGCAGAACACACGCGTAGACTTCATGTTGCTGGGTTAATAAATAAAAACTACCGAGGACACTTTGTGGAGCACACGCTTTCGCCATACGGAAAAACCTTTGTACGTTTCCTCTCAGCTTTCCGCACCACAAAATAATATCCTTAAATACTTGAGAATTTAAGGATAAGATTATGAATGGTCAATAAGGTGATATCGACCGAACCAAGTAAATAGGCTTCTCGCCGACTTGCCGGAGAATAACTCCGGCTTTCTTTATGCCAAAATTTAGTTGATTCATCTACGTTGTTGTGCTTGAAACCCTTGTATCTGTGAATAAATTTGACTTATTGGTGAGAACTTGTAATTCTAATTAGCTAAACATTAAAGTCAAAAATCTATGGCAAATGAACCACAGAAAAACCAAAATTGGCAACCAGCAGGCGGATGGAAAGCCCCACAAAACAAAAATGCGCTCATTATAGCGGGAACAGTCATAATCTTGCTGGGTATTTACTTTGTGACCCGTGGTAATACTCAAACAGGAGTAGAGAAAGAAACCGCCATGGAGGATAAGGCGAGCACGGACTCTGCAGACAAAATGGATGAGAACAAAGGCGAGACAGCAGGCGCCATGACGGATAAGGCTAAAGAAATGGTTAAAGATACAATGAGTAAGGACACCTCCAAAGAGGTCATGCTGGATAAATCCAGTAAAGTAAACATTACTGGAACCCTTAAGGCCAGCGACAACCAGGACAAGGGCAACCTCATGCTTAGCACCAGCAGTGGTCCTGTGTATGTTCACACCAGCCGAGACTTTTCTAGCCTCATGGGCACAGATGTCACTTTAACTGGTACTGGAAGTAATACCGCCTTTACCCTAGACAACATTGCCAGTAAAGACGCTACTACTGCCATGACAGATACTACCGCAAAGGGTGGCGAAGTAGAAGGGGTCATGACAGATAAAAAAGAAGATAGCATGATGCAGGGAAACGTACACTTCTCTGGTAAGCTAGAACAAAGCGATCTGGATGCCAAAGGTAACTACATGATTACAAGTGGCTCCACCAAGCTATACCTTGCCACAAGCAAAGACTATTCTGGATGGATTGGAGGCGACGTGAACCTTACTGCAGAAGGCACACTTACCAGCTTCGGGAAAGCAATGTTAGAAAAGAAGTAAATTAGACTAGTCATCAACCAATCGCCCCAGCTACAACATACGTGCTAGGGCGATTTTTTAGTACCCAAATATGCTAAACTTAAGTTATGAAAATACTAGAGCTTGGACACGTGGTCTTATATGTAACGAATATAGAATTAGTGGGAAATTTTTACCGAGCCAAACCTGTACCACATAGGTTTTAAAGTAGCCAATTCTCAATTTTAAAAATTGGAAATTAACAAATTAAAAATTAATCTTATCTAAAATATTATGAATAGATTTCCCCGACTAAAGTCGGGGTTCTAGTGCACTGGTCCAAGATTACAACACGAGGACGTGTTGATCTGAAGCAGAAAGAACATTCATCCCCGGCTAAAGCTGTGGTGTTCTGCCCGAAGCGGGTTAATAAAAATGAGTTCAAAAATCGTCCAAACGGGCGATTTTTGTTACAATAGAGTCATGAACAAATATTGGAAACTCGCTATTAGATTCATAGCTAGTACATTTTTGCTGGCACCGCTTATTGTAGTGGCCCATGCAACCTTGAATTTTTTGTATTTATGGAGTCGCCAAGTTTTTCAGCAAGTGATTTCTCCGGTGGAGTACGTAACCACACCAACCTTTTGGAAGCTCCAGGACATGGCCATAAGCGAGACCACTAGAACTTGGCCACACTTGTCTCTGCTGGCCCTTGTTATTGCCTGCGTGCTCTCAGTTTTCCTAGTCTGGTATTTCCGTAGATATAAATAGTAAAAATACCCAATAAATAAGCCGTTCTGGAACAAGAGTAAAATTCCTGCTACTATAGGTAAATAATTTATAATCCTAAACCCAATGAATAATAAAGTCTCGCCTTTCGGTCTTTGGCTCATTCTAGCCGCCATTGTAACTGTTATATCTGGTAGCATCTATGCCACAACTCAGCAAGGCTATAGAACCAGCGCCAACGACCCACAGATAGAAATTACCGATGAGATTTCCAATGCTATTACAAATGGAGCGCCACCCGACCAAATCATCCCTGCAGGCTCTAATGGTACAGATATCAAAACCAGTCTGTCTGCTGTAGCTATGATATTTGATAAGGATGGCAAAGTAGTAGGTTCTTCTGCAAAGCTTAATGGCAAAGATCCAGTTCCTCCAAGAGGCGTGTTTGAAAAAGCAAGTGCTAGAGGTAGGAACATTTTAACTTGGGAGCCAGAAAAAGGAGTGAGACTTGCCGCAGTAGTAGTCCCAGTAAAAAGCAACAACGATACGTTCTATGTTCTAGCTGGTAGAAACATCCGTGAGATAGAACTGCGCGAAAAGCAACTTATGCTTATGTGCACTATTGCATGGATAGTCCTGCTATTGCTCTCAGCCCTCTTGAGCCTTGCTTTAGTAAGCTTAACCAAGTCTTCATCTACAATCATAGAAAAAGATACTGAGGTTATAATTATAGAAGAACCAAAGTCTGAACAACAAGCATAATCTGTAAGATTAGATCTCTTTCAACAGTAACTGTATTCTGTCTTGTCATCCCCCGATGCGACATCGGGGGATCCAGGTTTTAGGATGGATTCCGGATAGCCTGCGCAAAGCCTTATGGCTTCCGGAATGACAGGAGTTGGGGATGACGGACTGTCGTAATAGATCTATTGTTTGCATTAGCTGGGATTGAGAGACTCAAGGCCAGCTCTTTTTGTGCTAACTCTACAACCTGATATACTAAAATATATAACAGATAAGCAGTCTATATGAACAAACCTAAACACATAAAAAGAATCAATGTTGTTCTTCCACCCAAGAAAAAGGGCTATAAGCCACATCCGGAGCTAGCAGTTACCAAGCGTAAGCTCAACTCCCTAATGGGCAAACAGGAAAACCTATACTCTCCAGCTCGCCTTTGGCGGATAATTTCCGAATTTATGCATGGTTTTAGATTTATTAATCAGTTTAACCATGCAGTGAGTATTTTTGGTTCGGCACGCTGGGGCGCAGAGCACAGTGTGTATCGCGACGCCCAAAAGCTTTCCTACTTACTGGCCAAAGAAGGTTTTGCAGTAGTTACCGGTGGAGGACCAGGTATAATGGAAGCCGCCAATAAAGGCGCTAAGGAAGCCGGTGGTAAGTCCGTGGGGCTAAACATCCAACTCCCTACTGAGCAACGTATAAACCGATACGTAAACGAGAGTGAAAGCTTCCACTACTTTTTTACTCGTAAAGTTATGCTGGCTTCAGTCTCCCAGGTCTACGTCTTTTTCCCTGGTGGGTTTGGCACACTAGACGAGCTTTTTGAGATTCTTACCCTTATCCAAACCAAAAAGATCTCTGGAGCCTATGTGGTTCTAGTAGATACAGATTTTTGGAAGCCACTCTTAAAATGGATAAATAATGATGTACTCAAAGAACACCACGGTATTTCATCTGAAGACATTAAATTGTACCACTTAGTAGATCACGCCGAGGCCGCCTTCCACTATATAAATAAAATTCTGGTAAATGGTGGTTTCCATACTCCAAGGGCTATCCATCTGGAGCACAACCCAGCCGGTGTACGCATGTCCGATGATGGCCCAACCATGCTATCCCCTATTTTAGAAACTCCTCACAGGATAAAACCTAGGAGCAAACAAAAGCGCTAAACTGTGATAAACAAAATACATATAAAATACTGTCTGTTAGCACTACTAGTTTTGGTAGTGCTTTTTTCGGTAACTAAATATAAAGCGCCAAACACAAAGTCTGATAACCAGAATAAAATTAGTCACCACTCTGCAACAAGTCTCAAAAGTTTTTTTGACGACGCCTATAAAGAATCCAAACCAAGCCAACCAGACCATTCCACAATAGGTATAATAGTAAACCACCACCTGCTAGCAGCTCATTTCATTGCCGAAAGTTTTGGCAAAATTGCTACCAATAAACCAGTAACTGTACTCTTAATTTCCCCAAATCATTTTAATACTGGCTCTGGAGCTGTAACCACTTCAGAAGCAACATGGCAAACACCATATGGGGTAGTGGATCCAGATTTGATAACCATAGATAAGCTAGCACAGAATAACATAGCAAAAATAGAAGAAGACCCGTTTGAACAAGAACACGGTATTTCCGGAATATTACCGTTTATAAAACATGCCTTGCCAAACGGCAAAGTAATTCCTCTCATAGTAAAGGAAGGACTACCAATACCCGACGCCTTAGAGATAGCCAGACAAATTCAATCAGCACTACCAGCCGACACACTCATAGTAGGTTCATTTGATTTTTCTCATTATCTTACCCACCGAGCCGGCGATTTTCACGATATATCTAGCTTAAACGTGCTACAAAATTTTAAGTACGAAAAGATCCCACGGTTAGATATAGACTCACACCCAGGCTTGGCCATGTTCTTAAAATTATTAGAACTAGACCAAGCTCAAAACTTTCACCTCCAAGAACAAAGCAATTCGGCTCTACTTGCAAGGACAGATAGCATTCTAGAAACCACTAGCTACATAACAGGATATTTTACCAAGGGCATGGTTAATGCCTCGCCCACTGTTCATACTCTACTAGCTCTTGGTAGCATAGATGCGAGCACTAAAACAATGTCTAGTTTAGACAGACACAACTCCAGTTTCTCAATTAAATTCCTAGAACGCCTCTTCTTTGGCCAAGAGATAAGTACAGCATTTATAGAGCCCGGCCAGAAACTAGAAAGAGCACTGAATAAGTTAGCTATAAATCAACCCATAAGCTCTACACGGGAAGTAAAATTTGGGAATTTAAGAGTAGGTTATATTAGTCCTACCAGCAAGGAAGATACATATAGCTTAGCTCATGAGACTATAGATGCCGGCATGGACATAGTTTTTGTAAATACACCCGTAAAACAGATGGAAATATATAAAAATAAATTTATTTTCCATGGTCTAGGCCAACTACTTACAAACGAAACGCTTATAAAAAGCAGGACAACAAATAGTTTAGGCATAGGACTGGCTCTAGTAAACAATACCCTTGCTATGTACATACTACCAATACAAGTAACTGATGGTATAGGTAAATTGCTTACTAGTCCAGCCGATGATATAGTATTAAAAGACTTATCTAATAAATCAAAAGTAAGTCCAGACATTAAGAAACAAATTTTGTCTGGAGTCATAAAAATTAATTTAAACGATTATGGAACTAAATGAGCAAGAAGAAAAACCTATAGACGCGCGTGAGCTCACAGCTGAACTACCAAAAAAACAACCCCTTAAAACAGCCATCGTCTCGGTATTGATCTTGGGGTTATTGGCTGGCTTAGCTTATGCTGGGTTTGATTATTACCAAATTAAGAAAAACACCAGACAAGTAGCAGATGTAACAAAACTGCCAGCTAATGATTTAGGAAGTACTGTTATAGAACCCACCCCTACTGCTAGTACCACAAACGAGCCTTACGACCCATTTGTAGGTCAGCAATGTCAAAACCGGCTTCCAACTCTTACAAGCAAATCTGGTGTAGTAACCTGGCAAGATCCAGTTAAAGTTGCCGGTATGAAAATATTTGCACCTGGAAGCGAACCGTACAGCTCCTACCAAAATGACATCAGCTACAAAGTAGGTACTATCAATAGTGGCAAGTACACTGGCGGAGAATTTATCCTTACTTACGCCATACCAGACGGGCCAAGCGCTGGGGAAATGTATAGGATCATTAAACTAAAAGACAAACTCTACTTCTTAAACAAATACTCCACGGCTTTTCCCGAATTTATCACCGATGCACAATTTTTAAACAAACCCATCCAAGATAAAACATTTATCCTTGTAGATTTAGAGCTACCAAATACTTTGCAGCTTAAAGAACCTCTAGCAGATTTTGCATATGCTAAGTCTTTAGGTTTCTTCCAAAATGGTACAGAATATTTTTGTGCAGACCATTTAGTAAAAGTCTTTACCGATCCAATTGTAGGCGACGTATACACCGATCCAGATGCCCAGACTGTAGCCAAGATCACCGAAGAAATTACTAAACAACAACAAGCTGGTAAACAGCCAACCGACTACAGACCCTTCTACGGCTTCTACGTAAAAGCGCCGGATGGTACCAAAAGAGTTTATAATCTAGATATTTCATTTATTGGTCAAGACAAAGTCGCCTTAGTTAACTGGAGCAATAATAAGAAAAACACAGCGGAGTATTCTTACCAGGCAGTGGGTGGTTGTGGCTCTACCAAGTTCTTAGACGTTGCAGATGTAAATGACAAAGATTTAACCCAAATTGGCACTACTTTTTCCGGTCAGGCCGTGTATGGATACAAAGACACGAACACCCAAGAGTTGCAAGACGCATATAGTAATATCTATGTAGCAGAAGGCAAAACCAAGCCCACTTTTAGCGCTTTTCTTACCAGTCATCCCATATTCTTCTGGAAAAACCCATTTGGTTACTACGTAAGGTTTAAAAACCAGGCCTACCAGCCATTAGCTGAGTGTGCAAAACCAATCATATATTTGTACCCGGAAAAAACCACAAATGTCTCTGTAAAAGTAAACCCACTTGGCGGGCTACTATATAGCGACCCAGACTACGGAAATGGGTGGAGTGTAATAGCTAGTCCAACTGGAAAACTTACAAATAAGACAGACGGGAAAACTTATCCGTACCTATTCTGGGAAGGGCGAGGTGGTCTGTATGTGCCACCCACCCGAGGCTTTATGGTAGAAAGAGACGGTTTGGATGCATTCCTAACAGAGAAACTAAGACTACTTGGATTGCATGACACCGAAACCCGAGACTTTAAAGAATACTGGCTACCGAAGATGCAAGCCAAACCCTACTATTTTGTGTCTTTCATGACTAATAGCATCGTAGATGATCTCGCCCCACTCACAGTTACTCCAAAACCAGATACCATCATACGCATACTTATGGACTTTACTCCCCTAGACAAACCAATTAGCGTCCAAGGATTCAACATCCAAACCCCAGTCCGCAAAGGCTTTACCGTAGTAGAATGGGGCGGCGTGTTAAGGTAATAGTAAAGCCAATTTAAATTTGTCATTGCGAGAAACCTGCAACTTAGTAATCTGCATTTATGTTTAGATGTTTAATTGCTAAATTGTTAAATTGAGAAATAGATTGCCGCGGTCACGAAGCTTCCCTCGCAATGACAAGATATTTATGATGCCTAACCATTTTTAGATTCCGCCATGGCTTTCCAAGAACACTATAAAAGATCTATACTAAAAGCTATAACTTATAGATTTATAATTCTGCTTAGCGATGGCTTAATTATTTTTGCCATTACTCACCAATACGACACTACCGCCAAAGTAATTGTACTTTCTAATATTGCCAGCACAATAATGTACTTCGCCCATGAACGTTTTTGGAATGGTATACACTGGGGAAAGTCGCACAAAAGTTAGGCCTAATCAAATAAACATATAAACAATTAAGCATATAGCAAAAATACAAGTCACTTTGACTTATATTTTTATGTTTAGTTGTTAAACTGCTATTTGATTTGCCTGTTCGGCACCACATTGTAGTAAGAGAGTAAGAACTGGGCCAACTTCCCCCAGGCAGGCGCTGCCGTGCTCTCTGCAAATTGGACTGTACGAGGATGATTGACTCTTACAATCATTACAAACTTAGGGTCTTCTACTGGGGCAAAGCCAACAAAAGTACCAATGTTATTAGTCGGATCATAGCCTCGGCCATCGCTTTTAGCCACCTGAGCCGTGCCAGTTTTACCAGCCACATAATAACCCTTCACACCCGCTCGTTTACCGTGCCCCCGCTCTACCACCCCAACCAACATGGCAGATAGAGTACTGGCGGTTTTAGTAGATATAATTTGGTCTGAAAGTTTTGGCTTGGTATCTATTGTTTCTCCACTGGGCGAGACCTGACTTGCAACCACGTACGGCGTAGGCAAACGACCACCGTTGGCTATAGCTGAGTAAGCACGTAGTAGTTGCAATGGTGTGACCGATATACCTTGGCCGAAGCTAGCTGTATCAAAGTTTACTTCTATATTGCCATCTAGGTTCTTTATATTGCCACTGGACTCCGGCAAATCCACGCCGGTATTTTGGCCAAAGCCAAAACGTTTTACATAATCCAAAAAAGTCTTGTTCCCCAGTTTTTGCTTAACAAAGATGACCCCGGTATTAAGTGACTCCTCGAGTACCTGCGACATAGTCTGCAGGCCGTGCCCTTTGTTATCGGAATTTTTAATAGTGTAGCCATCCACCACTACCTGACCCGTGTCATTGTACGTTGTATCTGGACCAACTTTACCTGTATCTATACCAGCTGCCATTGTAACTGCCTTAAACACCGAGCCGGACTCATAGTTACTAGTAGTACAGCTATTGATATAATTAGACTCATCTTGTACTTTACTGTATTCATTCAAATTGTACGTGGGGTTGCTTGCCATAGCCAACACAGCCCCAGTCTTCGGGTCCATAACCGACACACAACCACCATCTGCCTGGTTATCCTCTACCGCCTTGCTTAGCACTTGTTCAGCTTGCAGTTGTATGAGTCTATCTATGGTTAGCACTAATTGGCTTCCATTTTTAGCTGGAATAAAACCTTTCTGGCTACTAAAAAAATTCTTAAATCTACTGCCAGTTGTTCCACCTGGTTTACCTACTAAAAGAGCATCATATTTTCGTTCTAAACCATACACACCCACCTTGCCACTTCCAGTATCACTCCTATAGCCAACAAAGCCCAGCACATGAGCGAGTAAAGTTCCCTCTGGGTAGAAACGAGCTGTTTCTGTATCAGTATTTATACCAGTTAGATTCAGTTTGGTGATAGCTTCTAAATCTTTTTCTACGACACCCTTGGCCAATGGCACATACACTTTACTTTTATCACTTAATTTGGTGAGTAAAGTCTGTTCATCCATTTTAAGTAACGGGGCTAGTAGCTTACTGGTAACTAGTGGATCTTTAATGTTTTTAGGTACTGCGTAAATCAACGGTAGCTCTATATTAGTAGCCACCGCAATTGGCTCTGGTGTTAATTTATCCATTATTTTAATCTCTCCCCGCAGCGCGGGAGTACCAGTGTCCAAGTGCTGGCCTTCTGTCTGGCCAAAATAAAAAGCATGCGAAGCAATTTGCAATTGCTCAAGTCGCATTCCCAAAGCCAAAAACAACACAATAAAAACACCGGCTATCAACCGATGGCGTTCAAATGTAAATAAATGTGTTTTGACTTTGCTCATAAGCGGTATTTAGCGCATAGTCAAGACAGCTGTGCTAGGTCTACCGATAAACTCAGGTGTTCCAACAGCTACAAACTCTAGACTAGCTTTGGCGAGCTGCTGTGAACGGATAACTGAAGTGCTTTCGGCTATTCGTACCTGTAACTGCCTACTTTTATCCTGCAACGTTCTCACATGTTCTTGATTAGTTAGGAGAGAATATTGAGAGGCCTGCGCACTATTTACATTGTAAATATAAAACCCGGAGCATAACAGGTTTACTACCACAAGCACCCATACCATAGCCTTGGACCAAATAAAAGTAAAAGGATGAGACCTGGTTTTGGCTTTGGTTTGCACCGCAACACGAAGCATGGCCTGGCTACGAGTGGGCCCAGGTTTTACTATATCCCGGGTTATATCGTAGCTGGGCAGGCTCATACCTACAGTAGTAGATAAAATATTTGGTGCAATCATAATTTTATTTTTGTTTACAACTTTTTTATGGCACGAAGTTTTGCAGGTTTTGCTCTAGAATTATCTGCCAGCTCTGCGCCCTTTGCCGTAATAGGTTTTTTTGTTAATACTTCTGCTTGTGGACTTTTTCCACACACACAAATTGGAAAATCTTTTGGACAAATACAATCCCCGCGTAAACTCTGAAAATACTGTTTCACTATCCTGTCTTCAAGCGAGTGGAAAGAGACTACGGCCAACACTCCACCCGGCTCAAGGAGCCCAAAAGCTACTGGTAAAAACTTTTCCAAATTTTTAAGCTCCCCATTCACCTCAATACGCAAAGCTTGAAAAATTCTACGAAAACTGTCCTGCGCTGTATGCTGCAATCGGCTGGGAATACTGGTCGAAATTATCTGGGTAAGCTCCAGCGTCATGGTTACAGGCGCCTTGCCTCTATTTCGAACAATATTCCTGGCAATTACAGCAGAATATCTTTCTTCACCAAAAAGCTTAAAAATATTGGTCAGCTCCTCCTCAGAGTAGTCTGCTAAAATCTTGCTTGCGGTTATGCCAGACTCAGCATTAAACCTCATGTCCAGAGGTTCGTCTTTCTGAAAACTAATTCCGCGGCCAGCCTCATCTAACTCATAGCTAGACAAGCCGATATCTGCCACAATGGCGCTCACTGGAGCAAAACTATGCTTCTCAGCGATACTTTCAATATCACTAAAATTTCCGTGTACTACTTTTATTCTTTTACTTGATTCTTGATTCTTGATTCTTGATTCAAATGCTTCTATAGCATCTGCATCTAAATCAATAGCTAAAACTCTACCTTTAGGACCAACAGCCTCCTCCAGAGCTCTTGTGTATCCTCCTCCGCCAAGTGTAGCGTCTATTACACTTTGACCTGGCAAAAGATGTAGCAACTCCAGAACTTCTGGTAACAGAACAGGAATGTGAGAATAAGGCATAAATTGCAGATTTAAGATTTTAGATTGCAGATTTTATGAATTTCAATTTGCAATCTACAATTTGCAATTTGCAATCATTACACCCCCAAACTACCCAATTGTTCTGCAATCACCGTGCTTTCGCTTTCAGATTTTTGCTTATAAACCTTCCAGCGCTCTTCACTCCAAATTTCTATGCGGTTGTATAGTCCCGCGAAGACTACACGCTTAAGTAATCCCGCAAACTCTTTTAGATAGCTAGGCAAAATAATTCTGCCTTGCTTATCAAACTCCACCTCCATAGCCCCTGCAAGCATAAGCCTGGAAAACGCGCGCGTATTTGCAGTAGAAATAGGGAGACTAGCCAATTTCTCTGCCATTGTTTTCCATTCTGCCCCAGGGTATAAAAATAACGAACCATCTAGGCCACGGGTAACCACGGCCTTACCTTTTAAAGTGGCACGGAATTTGGTGGGTACTGCTACTCTCCCCTTTTCGTCTAATGATGCTTCGTATTCTCCTATAAACATAGATGCGATGCGAATCTTACTACGCCGACCCGAGGCTGGTCCGCCTTCAGCGGAAATGCATTCGAATCTACGAATACCTACGAATAAGTCGCATGATTAAACTTTTGTTTGTTAGGTGTTGTTAAGTTATCCACTTAATTCACCACTTATCCCCACTCTTATCCACTTTTTACCACTTCATAACCAGTATAGCCCACTACTCTCCACTGGTCAAAAGTTCCACAATAAAAAAATACCGCGTAACTCAGCGGTATTCATAAATCTCCCTCCAAATTGTTTTCCAGCTATCCACAGATAGGAACCCGACTATCCCTTGACAACAAGTAACGGTATTGTTAAGATATGGTTACTAACGTATTTAGAGCCATGAAATACACCATCAAGGACTTCAAAAAACAATTCCCCGACGATAACGCTTGCCTTGAATACATATTTAAATACCGCTTTGGATATTCGTTTCATTGTCCCCTCTGCAAGAAAGGAAGCTGGTCAAAAATCAAGGAACGCAAGGCATGGGCCTGTGCCTGGTGCGGCTATCAAATACACCCCTTGGCCGGTACGATATTCCATAAGTCAGATACTCCTCTTACCTCCTGGTTCTTTGCTATATACAAGTTTTCCAACTCCCGCAACGGAGTGTCCGCTAAAGAGCTAGAGCGTGACCTTGGCGTAACCTACAAGACCGCTTGGCGTATAGCTAACAAGGTTCGTTCCCTTATGACCATGGGGGGAACTAAAACTAGCCGGAATTGTAGAAGTGGACGAAACCTACCTGGAGAAAATGAAAACGCCCTGCTCTAAAGCAGGGGTTCCAAAAGCACTAGGAATGGTACAGCGTGGCGGCGGGGCTAAGGCTCTAGTAATGCACAAAATTGGGAAGTACAACACCGCACCACTTATTAAAAGCGAGATAGAAGCAGGTAGCCAGCTTATGACTGACGGTGCTTCCATTTACAAGGGTAAACAGCTACAGGAGTACAGTCATAACTCGGTTAATCACAGTGCCGGAGAGTATGCCTTTGGCCTGATTCATACTAACACCGTAGAGGGCTTCTTCAGCCAAATAAAACGCTCCATAGACGGCACATACCATCGTGTAAGCGAAAAGCACCTACAAAGCTACTTAGACGAATTTAGCTTTCGTCTGACTCATTCTCGCTCTGGAGTTCCGATATTTCTGGCTCTCCTACGACAGCTTGTCCGCCAATAGCTTTATGTAGGAGGTTAAAAAAACTTTCTTTGCGGTTATCTTGCAACTCTGGCATAATACCTAAGATACTGAATATAGTGTAATTGTAACATATATACATATGTCAGACCCAGAATCTGAATTCGTAGTCACATTTAAAAACGGAGCTCTCGAGCGACTAAAAAAAGCCGCTAGTGATTTAGGTGTATCTGAAGATAACTTGGGTGACGTATTGATAAAAGGACTGAAGCTTATAGAGGCTGCAAAAGAAGGCACTCTTACGATTGAAAAGGGCAAGGAACGATATGTGATAGATATTAAACGCTTGTGAGATGACTAAAA
Source organism: Candidatus Doudnabacteria bacterium (assembly GCA_023245955.1). Lineage (GTDB taxonomy): Bacteria > Patescibacteriota > Doudnabacteria > UBA920 > UBA920 > JAEUSE01. The sequence continues at coordinate 13,495 of JAHFJI010000011.1, forward strand.
AATCACAGACCTTTGACAACATCTCACCCGTCGACTTCCCGGCCTTTCGCAGAAAAGAACGTTTTGAAAATATCAAGAATTGGCTACAGGTAGTACTGATGATTATAGCGTCTTTAGCTTTAACAACGCTATTGGTTCTAGTATTTCTGGCAGGGGTAACACATAATTTTTTGCCGGATACATCAGGTACTAAGGCGCTAGCCTCACTCTTCTCCGAGATGATTGCAAACGTAAAGACAGTTGCACTAATAGCATTCGGATTTCTTTTCCGCGAATATTTGTCTGGTAGGTCTGCCAGCTAATCGAACAAACCGCCCACTGGTGGTTTTTTAATTGGGGATAACTTAACTTGCAATCATTGGTAGGTTTTGTATACTTATATTAAGTAAAGGGGTTCGTGGTTGTTCCCCTAGCAAAAGTACTTTCAAAGTTTACAAATCTGTTTCTTATCCGGCGTAGGTTCCTAAAAACAACCAACGCCACGTTAAGTGGCAAAACAACATTTCCATATTATGTGAATGTACTTTTGCTACCTACGTCGGATAAGGTATGGATTTTTTTATACCCCACGGTCTGGCCAGGTATATCTCATGAGAACCGGATGACATTAAAGCTAGAAATAGCAGAAACTCATTCCCATGGCCGTAATCTTCCGAGCAAGCAAACGCTTGCCAAACGGTAAGGTTATCTATGCTAAAAGTTACGGAAAGAAAGCTTTTCCTATGCGATTCGGGCGCAAGAAAAGGCCTACTCCAAAACCCTAGAATAGACCCTTACTAACTTCAAGCAAAACATCCCTATCAATTGTACGGGGTGTTTTGTTTTCCTCTAAAAACTTACGTCTTTGGAGGACTTACATTATAGCCGAGTCAACAAAAAACTCAAGCGACAACAAAGTACTCTAAATATATCAGACTTAAATGAATAAGTTATTATTTTGTATATCCACGCTTTACTAATGTATTTTCAGTATACCACAATAACATTATCCACAGGTTACTTGCCGTGAGGGTATACGCAGGGCCACTCAAAAAACAACAACCAAATCCCAAACCATAAATCACAAATGAGCACCAAAATCAAAGTACCACGAAAAAAACCTCCCCATACTGCACGGAAGGCTTTTTTGGAACTAACAATTTTGAATTTGGAGCTTATTTGTCCGCCAAAGGCGGATCCGACTAGGGCGGAAAATTTGGAATTTATAAGCTATTTGCCTTAAGGACTGGTTCTGGATGTTTGCCGGAGGGGTCGGTGTGGCCGGAGCCTAGAGGCTCGGCAAGGGCTTTTAGGCCGTCACGTACTTGTGTCCAGGTGGAGCCTTGGTGACTCTTTATGTAGAGCGCAGCACCACCAGCCACGTGCGGACTAGCCATGCTAGTACCACTCATAGTAGCATAGCCGCCGCCCATGTAAGTGGAATAAATACTTACTCCGGGAGCACCTAAGTCTACTTCTGCACCAAAATTAGAAAAGCTGGCAAAAGTATCATCCTTACCATAACTAGTCGTGACTCCAAGTCCTCCAGATTTACCATCACTATCTGCTAAGGCAGACACAGTTATAACAGCATCATTGTAGCCCGCAGGTACAGTTGTGCTAGTACTAGCCGTACTATTCCCAGCAGCTACTACATAAATTACCCCAGCATTACGAGACTTGCAGATGGCATAGTGTAGCGCATCGTTATTGCTAAGCCCACAGTTATTATCGCTTACCCCACTACCGCCCAGGCTCATATTGGCCACTTTTATATTGTACTTAGTAGCATTGGCCGTAACCCAGTCTATACCACAAATTATTTGCGACCAAGTTCCAGAACCCTGCGAGTTTAATACTTTTACTGCAATTAAGTTTACACCAGGCGCTACGCCCACTACCCCTAGAGTATTATTCCTGGCACCAATAGTTCCAGCTACATGAGTACCATGACCGTTATCGTCATTTGCAGTCTTTCCTGCAATACAGCTCTTCCCCGCTACCACAGCAGAAGAAAGATCTGGATGGGCTAAGTCTATACCGGTGTCTATTACTGCTACCCCTATACCACTACCTGTGTTGGCAGTATTTAACTCTGCGTCTACCCGGTTTACTCCAGTGGGTAAAGTTTGAGAGAAAACGCTTGGACCCGAAGATTTGGCAAACATACTCACTTCCCTGTCTTCCGAAACAAATGCTACCCGAGCATCATTTTCTAAGTTAGCCAACTCACGCTTAGACATGTGTCCAGAAAAGCCCTTAAAAGCTTTACCAAATATGTGGTCCACAGCCATCTTGTGTTTTCCTGATACTTCCACAGAGGCAGTATCTGCGTCTTCTACCGCATCTTTCAACACAACTATATAATTCCCCTCTTTATCTAAGTCACCAATCTCCCCTCTAGCAGAAGCAACCAGCGGTGTAAAAACCAACGAAAAGACCAAAAACCAAATGTGAATTTGTTTCATATTTTGAAGTAGTTACTTGTTTAAATTATATTTTTTCAAACTGAGTTACATCTATGGGCACGTCTACTTTTTTTGCTACAAGCTTTATCCACTGAGCAAGCATTGCATCTCGTTGTTTCAGCTCTACGTATCTTTTTTCAGATAACTCAAGATAGTTACTAACGTTGCTACTTAAAGCATCTAACTTATGCTTGACTGAACCTACCGTGGTTTCTAAAGTGCTAATTCTGTTTTCTATTGCGTCTATTTTAGTGGTAACTTTAGAAAGGTCATCTTTAGTAGCCATGCGTGAAGTGACATCGTTGAAACCACCAGCCACCATAGCAGCCAAGTCTTCCAAAGTCATTGGTTTTTTATCTTCTGTTTCCATGTGTAAATTATACCCTATAAGCACTAAAGAATAAACAGCCTTTATTTTATAGCATTTTTAATATGGTATACGGCAATACCAAATGCAACCGAGACGTTTAAGGATTCTTTAGTGCCAAATTGTGGAATTTCCACAAACTGGTCACATAGCTCCTGAACATTTTTAGGTATACCGCTTACCTCCTCGCCAAGAACTAGGAGCAAAGGGAGTTTGGCTTTAAAGTGTGGTAGTGAGGACAGTAATTTGAGCCTCTGCATCATGCCTGGCTCCGACCCGGCATCCAGTGTATTGAGTCTGGATTCCGGCTCAGGGGCCGGAATGACATTGAGGTTATTTTCTAAACCCACAACAGTCAAACCCGGGTGCTGTAGGCGCAGTTTTTTTATAATTCGTACGGCAGACTTATGGTACTCCCAAAGAACTGTTTTATCCGCCCCCAGAGAGACTTTTTCAAGTCTTGGGTCGGGTGGATGGCCAGTGTAGCCACTAAGAAATAATTTGTCCACGGCAAACACATCGCTAGTACGGAAAATAGACCCCACGTTGTGGAGACTGCGAATGTTGTGTGCAAGAACAAACAAGCCAGTAGTAGGAGTCATGAGTCAGGAATTATGAAGAATACCAAGCTAAATGCTATATGGCATTTAAAAAAGTTAAGCGTTTAAAAGCACGACGCTGACGTGCATCATACATTAGCAAAATATACATACATATCAAGACTCCCCAATTGACTAGTAAGAAATGTGGTTCGGCCCAAGAAAACTCGTGCAAGTATTGTATATTGGATATGGGGAAAAATATGGGAGTAGCAAAAAACTCGGCTTTGTGGGTAAATATGTCTAGTACAATATGAAATAACCAACCAAGCATTGGCCAATACACACGACCATTACGCACTACCAACACAACTAAAAACACTCCAAAAAAAATGACTAAACTATGAGTAAAATTATACGAATAAACCGCATATCTGAGTACGGACACAGTCTGCATGGCTTCTATTGTAAGAGGAAACTTGCTTCTAGAGAAAATAAGGAATAGAGTGGACGGCGTAAAAGAAACTAGGTCCGGTAAAACACCAAAAAAGACCGCCCACAGACGGCTCTTAAGATTATCCTTATACTTAGGATAGTATAATAAATTTGTCCAGAGGGCATGAGAAAAAACATCCATTGCAAAAAATTTCTAATCACTAATTCCTAATAAAAGCTAAAATTTGGTCTATAAATTTTAGACATTAGATACTAGAAATTAGGTATTTCCTATTTTACTGCCTTGCTACGAGCCAATACTTGTTGCACCTTAGCAATAATTTGCTCTATAGATTGATCGCTCTTGAGTAAGTAATCCGTTCCACCAGCGTCCATTATTTTGCTAATAGTTTCCATATCCGCCATGTTGGTTAGAACTACTACAGGAATGCTAGCACTTTCCGCATTTGCTTTAAGCTCCCAAAGCACGCCTATGCCATCTAGTTTAGGCATCATGACATCTAGCAAGGCGATATCTGGTTTAATCTCTTTTATTTTGGCAATAGCTTCTTCACCATCATAGGCTGGATGTGTTTCAAAGCCTGCTTCAGTAAAAGATGAAACTAGCGAACCAGACAACAATTTATCATCCTCAGCTATAACTATTTTTGTCATATATTATGCACTAATACACTAATTGCACGAAACTCCATATTAGTGGGATTCGTGTGATACGTGTATTTGTGGGTAAGTTAATTATAAAGGTAAGCTAAATGAAAATGTAGTGCCCATATTCTCGCCTGGGCTTTCCACCCAAACTCGCCCGCCATGCGCCTCCACAATACCCTTGGTTACAACCAGTCCAAGCCCGGTCCCCTTACGAGCGTTATCTGTGTTTTTTAGCTGTCTAAACTTAGAAAAAAGCATAGGCAAGTCTTCCCGAGATATGCCGACTCCGCTGTCTCTAACAGACACAATTCCTAGCTTTTTCTGCTGGTCCTGATGAAAAGCAACAGTAATTTCACCACCATCGGTATATTTTATAGCGTTAGATAGGATATTCTCCAATGCTTGACCTATGCGTATTTTATCACACTTTAGTACAAATTTCTCTGGCACCAAAAGCTTGAGTTCCAAGTGTTTAACCGAGGCCAAAGCCTTAAATGTGGATACCTGCTCATTTATGATAGCTACAATATCCGTCTCCTGTATGTTCAAATCAAACTTACCAGCTTCTATTTTTGCAACATCTAACAAATCGTTCACTAACTCTAGCATGTTCTTACTAGCCGAAACAATGGTCGTAACCGTTTCTTTTACCTTACCCACGTCCAGCTGACCGGTAGCTATAACATTGCCCAAAGATTCACCAGACCAACGGACTGCTGTAAGAGGCGCGCGAAGTTCGTGGACCATCATAGCTGTAAAATCTTGTCTAACTTTTTCTAAATCTTTTTCTGTAGTAATATCGTGAAACACCACCGCTGCACCCAGTTGCTCATCTTGTTTGCTCCGCACAGGTGTAATAGTCATCTCTACCACGTGATTTTTTAGCTGGACGTTTGGTACCACAATAGGCTCGTGCTTGCGGATAGACTCTTCAATATCTGTTCTTAGGTCTACCTTACCTGCCAAGGCATCCACTACGTCAAACATAGTTGCCTCTACATTATCCGGCATTTCCAGCAGTTGTTTTACTGCGGGGTTAGAAACTAGAACCGCATTATGCATGTCTACCATAAGCACCCCATCTGTCATAGAGTTGATAACCGAGACTAATTTGCCTTTTTCACTTTCCAACACAGCCTGGAGCTTGCTTACAGCAGTCACCGCTTGATTGGTGATGGAATACAAAATAGAGGCCTGTGCCTCTCCGTACTGACCCGTCTCTCTGGAAGCCACGTTAATTAGCCCAACTAGCTTATCACCTATAACCACAGGCAAGTTAAAATAAGATTTAAGTCCAATCTTTAAATTATCATCTAAAATATTACCAGTTATACTTTCATCTATGGTAGCATCTGTATATTCTTTAGATAATATGGTATTTACTGACAAAAGCATTTTGGCCTTTACTGATAGGACAAAGTCGTGCGTAACCGTATTGTTCACATGGCACTTAAAAACAAGTGCATCTAAAGAGTCTTGCACAACCATATAGGACACCGTGTCGTATTCAAGTAAACTACCAAGGCTGCTGGTAATGATCTCTACTATCTTATTGGTATCTAGTGAGTAACCTATACGCTCGCTAATTTCTTTTAGGACTTGGATCTGATATATTCGTTGCTGGAGTTCGCGCGCCTGTTCTACTTGCCCCACTAGTAAATTTCGCTCCCTAAAAGAGTAATGAATATAAACTGCAATCATTACAGCCAGCAAAGCAATATCTACTATTAAAATTATATTTAGCAACATCTAAAAATTTTATTTTTATTTCTACCAAATTACCAACTTTTACTAAATTACGAAAACTAGACCCTTGTTAGGTGTTTGTTTCGTAGTTTCGTACATTTCGTAAGTTCGTAGAAACTTTTATATATTTTCCACTCCAGGATATTTTTCTAGCAAAGTATTTAAAGTCATTTGAGCAATTTGCCCAGACAAAGCCATAAACTCATTGGCCACACCCTTTAAGACCTGCCGTGGGTCGCCCGTAATACTG
>JAHFJI010000068.1 GCA_023245955.1 Candidatus Doudnabacteria bacterium
AGCACAGGGTCTAAGACCAGCCAAGTATGAGCAGCTTCTCATGGGTATTACTAAGACATCGCTTAACACCGACTCTTGGCTTGCCGCGGCTAGCTTCCAGGAAACTACTCGGGTGCTTATAAGCGCTGCTGTCACTGCTCAAACAGACTACTTAAGAGGTCTTAAAGAAAACGTAATTATTGGAAAACTTATTCCAGCCGGTACTGGCTTTGATAAAGACAAGGCTACACCTGGTCCAGATGAAGTATTCCAGCCAGTGTTAGAAAACTTTGGTGGAGACATGGGAGACTCGATTCCCACTCCTCAACCAGTAGAATCTTCTGCCGAAGAAGCAGAATAATCTACAACAAAAAATCCCCCGCCATAGCGGGGGATTTTTAAGTTACTGTCAGTAAGTCTTTTAGGTTTAGAATAGTGTAATCTGGATGGTTCTTTGGGTAACTCCATATATTTCTTTTATACAACACAGTAGTCATGCCAAGGTTTTTAGCTGGGAGCAGTCCGCGTGGCCAGTTATCGTCTACTAAAACACTCTTGTTTGGGTCTGCTCCTGTGTCGTGTAATACACTGGCAAAGTATGCTGGATCTGGCTTTTCTAGGCCATGATGGGCAGAGACTTTTTGATGACTGAAGTACTTAAGTATATCGGCTCCAACTAATTTTTCTGTAACAGATGCAGATTGGTTTGCGATAATGCCTAGGTTATACTTTTTACTTAAAATTTCAAGTACGTCTTTTGCCTCTGGGCGGACAAAAATGGTGCTAGCGTATGTACCATTTGGTACAAGTTCTAGAAATTTAATTTCTAGTAAGTCAAGTTGGCTGTAGCCAGGTAAAAGTAATCTAAGTGTATTTTTCCAAATAGAGCCTACAGTCCCAGAGGCTATCCACCAGGTTTCTTGAACTTTTGCCATGGTGATAGTAGTATCTAATGGTTGTAGTATGTTCAGTAATGCTTTTTGTCTCCGGGTTTCTACTTCGTCGTCATTTAGAATTACCCCGCCCATATCAAAGAATATCCATTCAATCTTTTTGTGAGTCATGCTATTTAAAAATTAAATAATATCGTACAACACTATTCACAGGTGTAAAAGATGTTGTATTAAGAAAGTTTAAACCTTTTTCTTAGGTCGCGGTCATCATCAATCTTTTCTACGGTCAGTATCCGAATAAATTCCATCAGGCCAGTTGTCTTTAAGTATTTCATAGCCGAATCATTTAATACAAACGGACTAATGTACACACTGCCCTGGAGTTTTACGAACTCTAGTTTTCGCAATTGGTGGATTAATAAAAAACGCAGATGTGAAACCGATTGCGGAATGTCGTACATTACCACGCGCCACTTGCCGTCCCAAGCACGAGTTTTATCGACGTCAAATTTAAGTAATAAGGTTTTGAGCTTGCCTTGCTTGGTTAGCTTAATAAGCCGTTTACCTTGCTTGTCTTCAGAGCGGATGTAACCTTTTTTGTGTAGGTAGTACAGTGTGCGTTTTAAGTGTCGGTCCGGGTCTAGGTGAGCGCGGTAGACTCGGTCTATTATGCGCCCACGCATGCCTAGTACAAGGTCGCCGGTTATGAGTAGCGAAATTAGTACTTTGCTTGAGAGTGTTAGCGTTTGTTTGCCCATATAAACACAGTACCATACTATTTACACCTGTGAGAAATGTGGTATTAAATCAGTTGCCCTCACAGTGTTTATTTTTCTGGTAGCATGTCCCAGAGAATTTCAAATACTGACTTAAATATATCTACCATGGGTGGCACTGCAATAACCACCCCGAGTGCGGAAAGCTCTGGGCTAACAATTAAAATTTGGTCTGGGTAGATGTCTATTGTGCTCCGAAAATTGTATTTTGAAGGAAGTAACTTTTCTTTTCGAAGTAGGGAGGGGTTATCGACTACCATACCCTTGGACTCTGCGCTTAGCAAAAGCTTGGTGCGGATTTTTGCTTTGGCTCGGCTTTTACGAAACTGTATAAAAAATTCCGGATCTATGCCTTCCCAAGCTGGCGCGCTGCCAATTATATAGTATTCACCACCAGCATACCGGTCTATAACATCTCTGTAAAAGCGTTCAAGTTCTGGCTTGGTCTCTATAAATTGTAGGCCAAAGGTTTGTACCTTTTGTTTTTCTATGGATTTAAGGTGGGGGATTATGCTTTCAAAGTTTTGCACGCGGTTACTAAAAGTCCGCGCTAGCTTCTCCGGCTGCTGGGCGCGGTACTGCCGCTTTGTACCTTTGTAGAAAATAGACACAAACCCTTGGTGAACTAGTTTCTTTAGAATTGGATAGCTAGCAGTCCGCTGAAAGCCAGATTTTTTGGCTATGCTAGCCGCATCGCTGCTGCCTAATTCCCAACTGGCTAAATAGACCCGTGCTTCTTGCTCCGAAAGCCCAAGTTCCGTTAAATTTTCTAAAATATTCATATGTAAATATTTTACGACAAAGTTACTTTATATATAAGTTATAGCATATATAAAAGGAAAGGTAGATATATACTGTAAGAATATATTAACTTCCTTGTAAATATGGCTTATTATAGCTCGTTAAGACAAAAAGTCTTAGCCGGAGCCACTCCTTTTGTGGTAATCGTGTCTGACAGGAGGACAAGTTATGGGGACAACAAATGTGAGGGCGGAAGAGCTGAATTACCATCAAACCGCTGAGCAGTATGACCAAGAAATTATTGCTGCTATTCCGTATCACCAGGAACTGCATCGTTGGATATGCAACTTAATACAGATCCTGGAGGTCGGGAGCGCCTTGGATTTGGGCTGCGGTAGTGGCCTTACTAGCCAGTTGCTGCAAAATGAATTCCCAGGTCTTCAACTAACTGCGGTTGACTTCGATGAGCCGATGCTGGACATTGCTCGTAGGCGATTGGGAGCATCAGTTAAGTACATTCAAGCAGATTATTCCGGTTTGGATTTAGGCGTAGAGAAGTACGACCTAGTTGTGTCAGTTATTGGTTTACACCATCAGACCGACGCAGGCAAACGAAAAATGTTTCAGAGAATCTTTCAATGTCTGAAACCGGGCGGAACATTTCTATTTGGAGATCTGATGACCTATCGCGATCAGAAAATCGCGGCTTGGAATCAGGCAAAACACTTTGCTCATCTGGTCGCGCACGCAACAAGTGAGAAAATGTTGATTGAGTGGGCATATCACCATCTGTTTCTCAACCTGCTTGCGCCGGTTGAAGATCAAATGGAGTGGTTGGAAGAAGTTGGATTCAAGGCGAGCATTGAATTCATGCACATGAACACGGCGCTCATCTGCGCCACTAAACCGTAGGAGAAATTGTGAATCCACAGATTGCTGAAGAAACCAAGCGTCGTTGGGCAACCGGCAACTTCTACCTCAAAGGTTTATCTATTCCATCTGTTAAAAAGATCGGGGCAGGTATTCCCTATGAGGATTACATGACTGCCTGGCCAATCGGGGAGCTTATCCCAGAACACACTGGCCAGCTAGTCATTGAATTTCCTGCGAACGTTGCGGAGGCGAGCGAGCTCCACCGTCATGACTTTTCAGATCGGGTGATCAGGATTGTCAGTGGCAGTGGTACCTTCATCGCCGTTCGTGAAGGTGTGCGTATTGAGCAGCCACTTGAACCTGGCGACGAACTCTATATGCCGCGTGGGGTGGTGCATACATTTGTCGCCGGCCCAAATGGCGTGATAGTCATTTCAACCCATAACCCATACATCAAACTTGATGACCCGCGGGCGTACCAGTCAGCGGACATCGAGTGAGGACACAAAGAATGCGTGTTTAGTCTTACCGCTAAACACGCATTTTCGTATATTTGACTCAGACAAGGTTATGCCTGTCATCAATACCACACTCTTCACACCTGTGAGAAGTGTGGTATTACCATATTTACTAATGCGCTAGGCTTTTGGCCATTTGGAAATTAGCAGGGGGTTGGAATTTTTACTCAAGTTTCGCTCAGCGAGGAGGGTAGTTATGTGTTCGGTAATAAAGGGCATAGAAAGGTGTTACGATTGTGATGATTTTTTACCCATGCTATAATGGCATTATCTTGGTGTATTAAAGATAGTCTTTCTATTATATATATGAAGAATATTGTTCAATTTCACATTTTCCAAAGTGATGGGTATTACGTTGCCGAGGGCGTAGGTGTGCCAATCGTAACACAAGGGAAAACTTTGGATGAAGTAGCAAAAAATATTCAGGAAGCGGTAGGGCTTCATTTTGAAGGTGAAGATTTAGCTGAACTGGAGATTGTAGATAATCCGCAAATACTCGCAAGTATGGAAATTACAAACCTAGCTCATGCCTAAACTAAAGGTTCTTTCCGGTAGTGAATTAGTAAGTATTTTCGCTCGTTTTGGATTTGCGGTGTATAGTCAGCGTGGTGGTCATGTAAAGCTACGACGTGTTGTATTGGGCTTGTCGCAGACGCTAACTATTCCAAATCATAAAGAACTAGCGCGTGGAACATTAAAGTCAATCTACACACAAGCACTCCGATATATTTCAGAGAATGAAGTGCACTCTCATTTTTATACAGAATAAAGCCTCGACTGCTCGAGGCTTTTTTTGTCTAACTTGTTGTCGGCCAACTAGAAATGAGCAGGGGGTTAGAATGTTTTCGGAAATTGCGTTCGGTGAGCAGGTTAGTTATGTGTTCAGTAATAAAGGGCATAAAGGGGTGGAGGAGTTTGAGAGTAGTTATAAGTACGTGGAAGAGCACTTCTTTGGTGTTTTGTTTGGTGGCTTCGTCTAGAAGTTGCGCTTTACTGGCTTCTATATAGACGTCGGCAAACTCGTGCCAGGTGAACTGGTATATACTTTGTGCGGCTTCGTGAAGCCGGAAGTTTTCTAAGTGTTCGGTTACCTCGTTGACCGTTGCTTGTAGTTTTGCCAGTATCTCGCGGTCTGCATCAGTTTGAGGCTGGTGGTTATACTGGAGGGGTCTTGTCATTCCGGCCACCGAGCCGGAATCTAGGTTATTGTCTGCCGACTGGATTCCGGATAGCCCTTGAAGACTCGTGGCTTCCGGAATGACAGAGCTGTGGAGGTTTGTTATCACAAATCTAGCAATATTCCAGAGTTTATTGGCAAAGTGCTTCATGCCTTTTATTTTGTCTTCGGCTAAGGCTATGTCTGTGCCAGGAGCGGTATTGAAAATAAGTCCAAAACGTAGGGCGTCTGTGCCATATTTTTCAATCATATCTAGCGGGTCTACTATATTGCCCTTGCTCTTGCTCATTTTCTGTTTATTGGCGTCGCGCACGAGACCGTGCAGATAAATAGTCCGAAAAGGTACTTGGCCGGTGAGTGTGGTAGTTTGTAAGATCATGCGAGCTACCCAGAAAAACAAAATATCGTACCCAGTTTCCAACACTGTGGTTGGATGAAACTCAGCAAGATCCAGTGTTAGGTTCGGCCAGCCAAGTGTAGAGAAAGTCCAAAGACCAGATGAGAACCAGGTGTCTAGAGTGTCCGTGTCTTGTTCCAAGTTTGCTCCTTGAGGATCTTGAATTACCGTAAACTGTTTGTAGGAAGCATTCGGAATATTTCCTAGTTTGGTCCTGTATGCTACATAGTCTTGTTTTTTCTTACCTTCTAGGCCAGCTTGGAGTACTGCGTTAAACCCGCCATGAGCCACTACCAAAATAGAATCTTCTGTTTGTAGTTGCTCTAGTTTTTGTATAGTGGTTGTAACCCTATTTTCCAC
>JAHFJI010000012.1 GCA_023245955.1 Candidatus Doudnabacteria bacterium
ATTATATAAGTTTTGTAGCTTTATGTCAAGAAAGAGGATTTTTTACCCTTTATTTAAAGGAATTTTTACACCCAATCGGTTAAACAGGTTCCGTTTAGAAGTAAATTGACAAGTATATACAGGTAGTATACAATTAAAATATGCGAATTTTACCGGAGCCAATATTGTTCCAGTGGGACAGTGGCAATGAAGAAAAAAACTGGAACAAACATGGTGTTTCCAATGAGGAATGCGAGAGTATTTTTCTTGTAAATCAATTCATCCTGCTTAAGGACGAGGCCCACTCAATAATTGAGAACCGATATATTATTATTGGGGTCAGTAAGCAGGGTCGCGCTTTAACTTTAATTGTTACTATACGCGTTGAGTATGTACGGATTATTTCCGCGCATTCAGCGAGTAAAAAAGAAAGGAATTTTTATGAAAAAAATTTTAAAATTGCCTAAATTCAAAAATGAAGACGCGGAACGCGATTTTTGGTCACAAATTGATGTGACTGATTATTTTGAAGCATCGGACTTTGAGCGAGCCAGCTTTCCAAACTTGCGACCAACGTCTAAGTCTATTTCTTTACGCGTGCCGGCATATATGATTATGAGGCTAAAACAAAGAGCAAATGCCATAGATATTCCGTATCAAGCTCTAATGAAAAAATATATAGCCGACGGTATGGATCGAGACAGTGCCGTAGTCGCTTCCACAAAATAAATACCTGTAAGTGCAGTGAAAAACATAAAACCACCCTTTTTTGGGTGGTTTTGGATAAGTGAGGATTACAAAACTCGGTGTTCTATCTGGTCTGTGGAGTATTGGTGTATGAGAGAAGCAAGCAGGATTTGATAGGGGGAGTCCTTTTTGTACGGCCTTAGGTTTTACTTTGAGCAAATCACTTTCCGAAACCCTAATGTTAGTATTCTTAGTTTTGTTTAACATCGCTTTGGCGTATTCTTGGTATCTCTTTTGCTCACGTTTAAGATTCGGCACGCTTTTAAACTTGCCCTGCTCATAACCCTTTAAAATATTTAGTTCTTCTTTGTCCAATTCAATGTCAATTATTAGCATATAATTTTATACTAATAGGTCTTTTCTTGTTTTAAGGGGTATGCTCCATGCAAGGGAAAGGGCTTGGGCAATGGCAACGCCTACTCGTAGGCCGGTGTAGGAACCGGAGCCGGAGAATAAGTGGATAGTGCTTAGTGCAAAGTGCTTAGTACTTAGTTTTTTTGTACCGCTTGACTTAGCTTTGGAAATTGAGGGGACGACTCCGTGTTTACGGAGGAAGGATTGGAGGTGCTTTAAAGTGTCATTTACTTGGTGGTGGGCGAGTGTAACAACCTGCTCGGCTACAACTGTTTTGCCTTTGAGTAGTTTAAACGTAACTTTGTTTAAGTCGGAGGTATTTAGGTAGAGAATCATAGGTGAGATAAAAAAGATGGATTCCGGATTTCCTGCGTCCGAAGCGGCCTTATAGAATCTGGAATGACAAACCTGTTAAGGGTTTTGTTTTAAGTGGGAAAGTTCTTCGCGGGTTACGGTGCGGTCGTCCCAAGGCTCGTAAACGCCGTTTGCGCGGGCAATTTTTTGTTCAGCGCCTTTACCGGTAATAAGCACTAGGTCGCCTGGCTCTGCCAGTGTAAGAGCTTTGCGAATGGCTTCCCTGCGGTTGGGGCTACGGAATAAATCTCGTTTAATTTCTTTTTTACCTGTGGCCACTGCGGCATCTGCGATTTCGTGAATTATGGTTTGTGGGTCTTCGTCGAACGGGTCTTCATCGGTAATAATAGCAATATCTGTAAATTCTCCAGCAAGTTTACCTAAATCCGTCCTGCGAGATTTGTCTCGCACGCCACCAGTCGCGCCAAAGACCTGAATAATTTGTTTGTGGGGCCAACTCTGTACTGTTTCGTAGAGTGCAGTCATGGACGCTTTTTCGTGCGCGTAGTCTACTACTACAGTAAATGGTTCCGTTTGCAGAATCTCCATTCGTCCGGAGATGGGCTGGATTTTGCTAACCGCACTGGCAATGGCGTCCATGGAATAACCTAGGGACTGAGCAACTGTGATGCCAGCAAGTGTGTTATAGATGTTGAACCGTCCAGGGAGTTGTAAGTTGTAAGTTGTAAGTTGTAAGTTAAATACGCTTCTTGTTTGATCGCTGCGAATATGCGTTGCGACTAAATTTGCGGATGTATTATCAATGGCGTACGAAACGTGTTTGTCTGCTTTAAAGTTTAGGAAATACTGCCCGTATTCACTGTCTAAATTTGCAATAATGGTTTTGGTGACTTTGGGATTTACTTGTAACTTACTACTCGTCACTCGTAACTGCCTTATTGTTTTGAAGAGTATTGCCTTAGCTTCCTTGTAGGCCTGGAAGCTACCATGTGCATCCACATGATCTGGAGTAAGGTTCGTAAACAAGGCTATGTCAAAATTTATTCCTACGTGCCTATTTTGTGCAAGTCCCTCACTTGAGACTTCCACCACTGCGTATTTTTTACCAGCCTGTACCATCTGTGCCAGTAGCTGGTGGGTAACTGGTCCTGACATCTGGGTCATACGGAACCAGTTTAGCTTTTCTCCTTGGCCGTTATCTATGACTGCTGTGGATACAAGTCCAGAAGAGGCTCCTAGGCTATTAAGTAGTTGATAGGTAATATGTGCAGTGGAAGTTTTACCTTTGGTGCCGGTTACGCCCACAAGAATCATCTTGTCGCTTGGTTTGCCGTACCAGTAATGCGCAACGAGGCTCCAAAACCCGTGCCACAAAGGCTGGGCTAGCTTAAATAATCTCTTGGGTATAACTTTTCGGCCAAGGTTTTTGAGTGTTTTGAGCATGAGGATAGTATAACAATTTGAAAGTCTAATATCTAATGTCTAATGAAACCCTTGATTTGTTTTAGATTAGATATTGGTAATTGAAATTAGGCATTATATTTTAGTATTTGTGCTAAAATAAAGTTATGAACAACCAGCCATTATCTATTTTAACTTTTCCTATTTGGTGGTATGGCGAAGGGCTAAACTTGGCCTGGCTTCACTGTAAGAGTAAGTACAGGATAGTCCTTAGATCTACGGGGTTAATAATTTTTATAAAGAATATTTCACAGCCTCTATACGGTGACACCACTCGTCAGGGCAGAATTATTAGCATCTTTATTCGGGTAGTACTACTTTTTTTCTTATTGCTTTGGTCTGGCTTGCGCGTCGCTTTTGTGTTTTTGCAATTTTTACTACATTTGCTCATTTTGCCTTTGGCTATAGTGATGCTTATTTATCAATTATTTAGTATTTTTGGCTAAACCCTGTTTTTCATGGAAAATACAAATTTTGAATACATACCAAATACTGGTTCGTGGCCACTTAAGGCTAAAAAAGATAGCATTACCTTTACATTTTCTGGGGATTTTAGTTCGGTACGGGTTGCCATAGAGACAGCAGCTAAAGCGACTAACGCGCTAGTAGATACAGTACTATATATAGTCGCTGGAGTTGGACTTGCGGCTTTTATTTTCGGAGCCGTTACTGTGGGCGCTAGAGATTATGACCTGCTATTTTTTATCCACGCACATTGGTTTAATATTTTTGTTTGGGCTGGGGTAATTGGTGCTTTGTATTTGTGGTCTAGGAGAGTCCAGCAAGCAGCTGAGTACGAGGTGACTAGGGTGCTCTCTTGGGATAATATGAGTGCTTGGACAACAAGTGGGGGAGAGGTAAATATCTATAAGCTTTTTACTAGGGGTGCACATGATGTTTGGAATACTTTACCCATGGCCCTCTCTAGGTATGGTAAGGGTAGTTTTAAGACCCCTACCTCGGTGCATGTATTTTTGGCTTTGCTCCAGCACGAGTCTATAAAGCTTGTATTTTACCGGTTTGGCGTGGGTCCAGAAGACCTAACTGACTTACTGGTGGGTATGTTAGATAAACTAAACGCAGACAGGGAAGAACAATACGTAGCTAAGTTGCCGTTTGTGGCGCTCGCAGAGGCGCTTAAACTGCATAATCGCTCGGTGGATCCACTTATGTTGTTTTGCGCTTTAGTTACCATACTGCCAGACGAACATCCTATTCAAAAATTGTTTTTTGATCTAGACCTATCTTACGATAAGCTGGAAGTAATTGCTGCATGGATTTTTAATGTAGATCTACTGGTAGAGCAAGATAAGATCTTCAGAAAACTGGCTCGTCACAAGAGTGATAAAGGGCTTAACAAAGGGCTCACAGCGGTACCTACGCCTTACCTGGACCAGTTCAGTGTAGACTTAACTATTGCAGCTAAGTACCATAGGCTACCGCTTACTCGTGGGCGAGATGCGGATACAGATAAAATAGTGGAACTACTTTCTAGTAGTAGCAAAAGCGTACTACTTAAAGGCGCGCTTGGAACTGGGAGGAGCACAGTCTTGGCCGATTTAGCTTATCGCATGGCCGCAGAACAAGTGCCTAGCAGTATTCAAGATAAGCGGCTTATTCGCTTGGAGCTAGCTGGCATCTTGGGTAGCAAGGCAAGTCCGGAGCAAGCCATAGTCAATATTTTTAACGAAGCAGAGCACAGCGGAAATATTGTTTTTGCCCTTGATGATATTCAACAACTGGCTAAGGCCACTGGCAGTGAGGGTTTGTCGGTCTTAGAAGTCTTAGTTAATCGTCTAGAAAATAGTTCTATCCAGGTGGTGGCTACTACTACACCAGAGAGTTACCAGAACACTTTGAGAAACACTGCAAACTTTGATGAACGTTTTGTAACTTACGAGCTCCAAGACTTAAATGAGCAGGCGATTATGTTGGCCTCGTGCTTACGTGCTAGTCAGCTTGAGTCTAGTACCGGAGCATTCTTCCAGTATCAAGCTGTGAAGGAAGCGGTTAAGCTAACTGATGAATACTTTAAAGATGCGGGTCAGCCACAAAAGGCTATCTCGGTACTTGTGGAGGCGGCAAATAAGGTAAAAGCTTTGCCTAAGGGTGCGGGTAAACTTATTACAACAGAAATTATACAAGGAGTGGTGGCAGAGAAAACTCATGTGCCTACTAGCACCTTTACTCAAGGTGAAGCGGATAAACTTTTGCACCTGGAGGACGAAATTGGGAAAAGAGTCATTGGTCAACGAGAGGCAGTGGTGGCGGTTTCTGAGGGTATGCGAAGGGCACGGAGTGGCCTATCTTCTGGCCAGCGTCCACTGGCAAGTTTTCTGTTCGTTGGGCCTACTGGTGTGGGTAAAACAGAACTGGCTAAAACTTTATCTGCTGTGTACTTTGGTGACGAACGATATATGCTGCGGCTGGATATGTCGGAGTATAGGGGGGATGACGGCATGCGGAAGCTCGTAGGTATTCCTGGCCAGGAAGTAGTGACTCCTTTTGTTACGCACTTAAAGACTTATCCTTTTTGCCTATTCCTACTAGATGAGCTAGAAAAAGCTAGTCCGGATGTACTAAACATGTTTCTTGCAGTGCTAGAAGACGGGCGTATTACTACGGCTAGTGGTCAGACACTAGACTTAACCCACACTATTATTATTGCTACCAGCAATGCTGGTACACCAGAAATTCAAGCGGGGATTAGAGATGGTAGAGCAATTGACTCTATTAAATCTGAACTATTAGAAAAGATACTTATAAACTATTACCGGCCAGAATTCTTAAACCGTTTTGATGGGGTAATTTTGTTTAAGCCTCTAGTGCCAGACGAAGTAGTGCAAATTACTCGCATCCAGCTCTCTGCAGTTACTAAGAATTTATTAGAAAAGAAAATAAAACTTGGGTTTAGCGACGTGGCTGTGCAAAAAGTGGCCACAGAAGCCTTTGACCCGCTACTTGGCGGTCGTCCCATCCGTCGCTACATTCAAGACCATGTGGAAAGCGTTATTGCCAAACTTCTTCTCTCCAAACAACTTGAACGTGGTGGAGATGTTACCATAGACGTAAATGAAACAGGCGAGTTTGTGAGTAAGTAAATATTGGTAAAGATTGACAGAATGTATACAGCTGATGTATACTGTGCATATGATACGTACACAAATTTACATAGAAAAGGATGCTCATACTCAGCTTTCTCGCTACGCGCAGGAAAGAGAAAAGTCTATGGCGGAAATTATCCGCGATTTTATTCAGCAAGGACTCGCCAAAAAGAAGCATGAAGATATGTCCGGCAAACAGGTGCTTGCTAGAATTGCTGGTTTAAAGTTTAAAGGTGGCGACACCGACCTTTCCGCGAACATAAACCATTACCTGTATGGAGCACCAAAATAACATTCGGAAACAAACAGTCTTTGTTGACTCCGATGCTTTTGTCGCGCTCGCCAAAGAGGACGACGCGAATCACGGCAAAGCAGTCGCGTTGTTGAACAAACTCTTTAACCAGCCAGTGGTGTTCCTCACGTCTAACTACGTTTTTTTAGAAACAGTGACGGTGATTAGTATGCGGGTAGGAAGGGAGCCGGCTCTGGCTTTCATTAATAGTATCAAATCCCCTAGCAATGGTTTTTTGGTGCATTGGATAGACGAGACGTTGGAAGATAAAGCTATAGAAATATTCAAACAACAAACTAGTAAAAACGTGAGTTTTGTGGATTGCGTCAACATGGCGTTCATGCGTCAAAATCAGATAGACGCGATTTTTGGTTTTGATGAAATTTATAAAAAGAATAAATTTCAGTACGCAAACAGCCTTGTCTGATAATGTGTGCGAAGAAGTTATTTTGTTCGCCGCAATAACCATGGCCACGTAGAGTCAGTTATCGCGAAGTTGCTCCTCTCCAAACAGCTCGACCGAGGTGGGGAAGTAACCATAGACTTAAACGAGTCTGGGGAGTTTGTGAGTAAATAAAGTTGGTAACTATTTAGTTTGGTAAGTATAGGCCATATCTAATGAGCAGGTGTGTCTCTTGATTGTTGCTTAAATTGGAGTACAATGATGCCACATGCAATTAAGTCTCGTATAATTTTATGCAACAAGATGATGTATCAGTAATACAAAATACGGCTTTGGCAAGCAAGAAAGAGCTTGTTGAGGCGTATAAGTCTTTAGTAGAAAAAGTAAAGGCAATGGGCGCACCAGCCACGGCTGAACCAGCCTTGGTTAAGCAAGTGTTGGCGAAAACGGAGCAGGCTGGGAATTGGGAGAGCCAGCTTAGGCTTGCGCGTGGAGAAATGGAAGGTCTGTTTTCGGATTTAGAACATAAGTCCCGCATGAAGTTAAAAGAGTTCGGGGAATTAGAAGAAGTGATACAGTTAGAAGAAGCTAAATTAAAAGATTTGCGCGATTTAGACCGAGCGGCAGTGGAAGTGAAGTCGCTGTTGGTGGTTACCGAAGAACTAAAACAGAAGTTTGATCAAGAAAAACAGGAGCTAGACGCGCGGCGTAAGCGCGACGAAGAAGAGTATAAGTTTACAACTGAACTCGCGCGTAAAAAAGACCTCGAAGAGTTTGAATCAGAAAAAAGAAAGCGCGAACAGGAGTTACAGGAAAAAGTTACGCAGTTAAACGCCCGGGAGCAGGCTTTGCAAACTAAAGAAGGTGAACTTAACGAACTACGCGCGCAAGTCCAACAGTTTAACACCAGCTTGGAAGCAGAGCTTGCCAAGCAAAAACAGTTGCTTGTGGCAGAGCTACAAGCAGATAAAGCTACAGCTTTAACTTTGCTGCAAAAAGACATTGAGGCGCAAAGAGCAGTTTTTGAGGGTCAAGTCCACAATCTGCAATCAAGCATAGACAATCAAAAGACACAGATTGAACGTTTAGAAGGGTTATTAAAAGAAAGCCAAAAGCAAGTGCAAGAGGTGGTGTTAAAAAGCATAGAGGCTTCCAGCCAGTCCAAGGCTTTTGAAGCGGTGAATGAGTATGCTAAACGCCAAACGCCTAGTCAATTTAGGCCAGAACCCCCAAGGCACGACCAAAGATAGCTAAAGATATTTATTATAGATAGTCAACTATGGTATGGTCGCGAATACCATAGTTGACTATTTTTTGTATATATTATAATAATAAGCCTATTTATATAACATGTATGTTGACGTAATTAGCTAATTAGTATAATATATAAGTATATTAAATTGACTATATATATGGATATACTTAGAAAACAAGAAGAGATTATATTAAATAGTATTAAAAAGGAACCTAAAATTATTATTTTATATGGTCCAAGGCAATCAGGTAAAACAACCCTTATGGCTAAAATTGTAGGTAAATTATCTGCGGATTTAGGTCTAAAAACTTTGCAGTATAGTGGTGATAGCTTGGATCATAGAGAAATATTGGGCAATGCGAGGTTGGACTATCTGAAGTCGTTAGTTGGTGCCAATACGCTTTTAGTGGTGGATGAAGCTCAAAAAATACCTGATATTGGTCTGGTTTTAAAGTTAATTTTTGACCATCTAAAAATACGAATAATAATTTCCGGATCGTCTTCGTTAGAGCTATCTCAAAAGGTAAACGAGCCCTTAACTGGAAGGTCGGAGATATATTATATCAATCCTATTTCACTGTATGAATTGGATTTTAATGTGTTGCATACTCCACAAAAGAGACTGGAAGAGTTTTTGATATATGGCATGTATCCTAAATCTGTGGTAACAAGCATAACAGAAGATAAAGCCACATATCTTAGTAATTTATTCAACAACTATTTGTATAAAGATATTCTTGAGTTTGAACAAATTAGAAAACCAGACAAGGTTATTCAACTACTCAAACTACTAGCTTTGCAAGTAGGTTCAGAAGTTTCTGTGTCTGAGTTAGCTAGGCAGTTAAATATGGCTGTACATACTGTAGAAGTGTATTTGGATTTGCTTCAAAAGATTTTCGTAGTTTACAAGTTATATGGGTTTAGCAGAAACCTGCGAAAAGAGATTAGTAAAATGCCAAAATATTTTTTTTATGATGTTGGTATGCGCAACGCTCTACTGGGGAATTTTAATAGATTGGAGAACAGGAACGACGTTGGCCAGCTGTTTGAAAACTTCTGCGTGATGGAAAAAATAAAATCTGCGGAAATTTTTCAAACGCGCGGTAACTTCTATTTCTGGCGCACCCATGACCAACAGGAAATAGACGTAGTCCTAGAACGTGGCGGGCACATTGCCGGTTTTGAGTTTAAGTACGGCATTGGCAAGCTACCCCGCGCCCCAAAGATTTTTTTGGAAACCTACAGCGCCTCCTACACCCCAGTCAACCAAGACAATTTTTTTGAAATGTTAAAATAAACGCTTAAAGCTTTTTTGCTTGGCGCCAGCATTGCCAGAAGTAATTTCGATAGGATTCGGCAAGGGTTTTGCTTTGAATAGATATAACCAACGGTTCGGTAGTGGGCGTAAGCATATATGCGTAATTGCCTGCAAGCCAGGTCGTTTGTGGGAGTTTTGGGCTTGCGTTAAGCACTTTGCAGACATAAGGGTTGTGCAGGTACGGCCGAATGTATTTTTCAGCGCTGAGTCGTTCTTGTTCAAAGAACAATATAAAAATATCCACGCCTAACTTTCTTAGCTTTTGTAACTCTGTAACATGAGAGGCGAAAAATGGTTTAGTATACTCGTACCAGTCCTGCTCCTCACCACCAATCACAATGTACTCTTTCGCTACTCGAGCTTTGTTTCTAAAGTCTGCGAGACCTTCTTCGTAGCTGTGCGAGCCGCTAAAAGTTTGGGTAGTTTCTTGGCCTTCCTGAAGTTTTCTGCGAATAGCGGCTGTAGTATATTCCGCGATTGCAAAGTTTTGTTTTGCATTTTCTTGCAGAACTTCGGGATTGGCAACTGAGTACAGATTTTTGCCGCCTTTCTTGGTGACGTCGACCAATCTTTTTATTACTAAATTGTCCAAGGCGTTATACACTACCTGTCGATGCTTTTTAGTTTCATAGATAATATGCCCAGCAAAGTTTGGTCCCGCATTCACTAAGTGCGAGTATATGTTTGCTTCGTTGTTCGTAAAGCCCAGTTGTAGCAGGTTGTCGATTATATTCATACAAATAAAGACTATTATTATGCCTATAATACCTGAGGTGTCAGTACTGTCAATACAACCTACTGACAGGATATTTACTTTTGACTATGCTTATTGCGAAAGGGGGAACTATGGCAAAGACTATAATTACTTGCAATACCGTGTTGAAGCGTAACTGTTGGGGTCAGCCTGTGCAGTGGTGTCGCAAGGGTGGGCGTTGGCAGGTGGAATTCTGGTGGCCGGCGACCCCCCAACATACATACTGCGAGTTTTATTGCGACAACCACATTCGGGAGAGGCAGCGTTATCTGAAGGGTGTCGACTGCAAATACCGAAGCACAAAACTTCACTACACACCGTATGTATAGAATAATCTAAAATCCCCACCCGGACAATGCTCTGAGGTGGGGATTATTTATCTGTGTTTGAGCCAGCGGTTGAGGTGGCGAGTGGCGCGGTAGGTGCGATAGGCGAGTGGTTTGAGAACTATGTCCCAGGCACCACCGTACTGGAGGACTGTGCCACCAAAGCCGGACTTGAATCGGGCGAAGCCGCTGCCGTCACTGACTGCGCCTTCGGCTCCGAACCAGTCGTAGGTTGTGAGTCCAAAAGTTTTAGCGTCTTGTATGATTTGCCAGTGGAGCAAGTACGGCGCCATGAGGTTTTTGTGTTCAGTGGTAGAACCACCGAACAGGTAAGTGCGAGTCTGGTTAACATCTATAGTGAGCGCACAAGCAAGAAGTGTATCACCCAAATATGCGCCAAAGGTGTTTACTGTAAAATTCTTATCGTCTGTATTATAGTTTGCCAGCTTATAGTAGTAGTCAGTAGAGGGGGATACTAGATTTCTTCTAGTTAGGGTGCCTTTCAACATGCTTGCGACTAACTGTTTTTCTTCTTGGGACTGGAGTTTCTTGATAGTTACCCCATGTTTTTCTGCTACTTTAATGTTGTAGCGAGTTTTAGGGTGCATGGCCGTTAATAGTTCGTCGTTAGATTTTGTGATGTCTAATAGGATTGTGCTACCGGGTTGAATATGTAAGGTAGGAACTAAGTTGTAAGTTGTAAGTTGTCCCTCGACCCTGAGCTCGGGGCCGAAGGGTAAGTTGTAAGTTGGTTCAAGACGTACAAATATTGTTTTTGGAAAATCTTTTTGTATCTTTTGGATTAACTCTTGTATTGCCAATTTGCAATTTGCAATTTGCAATTTGCAATTCACCACTGGTCCGTAAGGGCAATACAAATAGTACTGACCAAACGGTAGCGGGTGGCGGATAAATTGCGCACTTAGTACAGTATCTCCAGTATCATCGTCCTGTACTAAGTATCTTAGTGCTTGTCGATTGTTACTCGTTTGCCACTCCCCCCACTCAAAGGACTGCAAAAAAGAACCGTTGTTGCTGGCAACAAAAGTGTTGTATGCGTCTTTATCTTTTTGGGTTATGGGTAGGATCTTCATTTAACCTGCTAGTAAGAGATGACTATGTCACTTGCAGACTCGCTCCTCGTAATGACGCTCGTGACTGAATCTTACACTTGATTCTTGATTCTAGCTTTTGCTTAAAAGCTTTAGAGCTTGTTTTAGCTGGTATTCTGTTGGGGCGGTAGTATCTACTTCTGTGATTATTCGTCTTACTTCGTGAGTGGAGTAGCCAAGACCCATTAGAGCGTCAAATACATCGCTATTTGTGGGAGTATTTGGGCTACCAGAAGGTAACAAGTCCATCTTATCCTTTAGCTCTACTATTATTCTTTCTGCAGTCTTTTTGCCTATACCACCCATTTGGCTAAAGAATGTCGTATCTTGGTTTGCGATGGCTTGTTTTAAGACCTGCATGTCGCTAGTAGAGACTATACCTAGAGCGCTTTTGGGGCCAATGCCAGAGACAGTCATAAGTAGCTCAAAAAATTGGAGGGTCGCCATATTCGGAAAGCCAAACAAAGCTTGGCCGTCGTCGCTACTTTTATGATAGGTAAATATTTTTACAGTTTCTCCAATGGGTCTAGTTAAAAGTTCTGGTACGGCAAAGACTTTATAACCTACTCCGACTACGTTTACAATTACGTAGCTTGTAGATGTATATATAATTATCCCGTCAAGATAGCTAATCATAGGGATATTATAACAGAAATATCTAATTTCTAATGCCTAATTCCTAATCAAGGAGTTCTGTTTTTAGATATTAGAAATTAGGTATGTTTAGATATTCATACTTTGTGCTTGTGGATATGTGGGTGAAGCGTGCAAAAATCACTTGACAAATGCGACTTGACAAGTTAAAGTGCAATATATGCGTATGATTCTTGTTAGGTAGGGGAATTTATGAAGTCTTTTGGTCTAGTTTAAGCCAAAAGACCTATTTTTGCGTTTAAAAATGATTTTCGTCCATTTTTAAACTTAAAAACCCAAACCTAGCTTTAGTCTAAAAGCAACTCCGTGTTCACGAACTTTGGTCGTACCCCCAGGGCGGTAAGAAAATTATTAGTTACACACTAACATATTTTTTAGGGTGTCAGTCTGGCCATGTCACTACTACATGCCAGTCTAGAAAGGGGTTATGCCAAGTAAGCCAAAGATTGCAGTCCATGCAGCCCTACCGGGCGAGCTAGAAAGGGGCCAGCGAAACTTTTTCGGTCGGACCCACGAAATGCTGAATTTACCAAACTTAATTGAGGTTCAGTTAAATTCATTTGCCTGGTTCTTTGACAAAGGTCTCAAAGAACTTTTAAACGAGATTAATCCTATTCGGGATTTCACCGGCAAAAATTTAGAATTATCCTTTGGGGATCATTATTTTGACAAACCCAAATTTGACGAGGTTACTGCTCGTGAGCGCAATGCCACCTACGAAGCGCCTTTGTATGTTTCTGCTAAGCTGGTTAATAAAATGACTGGCAAAACCAAAACCCAAGATGTATATTTTGGAGATTTTCCGCTGCAGACTCCACGAGGTACTTTCATCATCAACGGTGTGGAGCGTGTGGTAGTTAGCCAGCTGATCAAGTCACCAGGCGTGTTTTTTAGCATGGAGCATGTACGTGGAAAGAACTTGTACGGTGCTAAAGTTATTCCAAATCGTGGTGCTTGGCTTGAGTTTGATACCGATAGCGCTGGAGTAATTGGAGTGAAAATAGACCGCAAGCGTCGCATACCAGTAACTGCACTTTTGCGTGTTTTTGGCTTGTCTAGTAACGAAGAAATTCTGGAACAGTTTAAAGATGTGGACACAGATCCAGACGTGAAATACATCGCAGCGACTCTAGAAAAAGACGCAAGTAGCAACTCCGACGAAGGCTATAGAGAAGTATATAAGCGTGTAAGGCCTGGCGACTTAGCTACTGTGGAAAATGCTCGTAGCTTAATCTCTGCTATGTTCTTTAACTTTGAGCGATATGACCTCTCCGAGGTCGGCCGGTACAAGTTGAATCAGCGAATGGGCTTTTCACAGGATAACGCTAGTCCTATTTTGACTAAGGAAGACATGGTTGCTGTGCTGCGTGAAATTATTCGTTTGAATATTTCTCAGGCTGAAGCTGATGATATAGATCACTTACAAAATCGTCGCGTTAGAGCTGTGGGCGAACTTATCCAAACTCGTTATCGTGTGGGTCTTGCTCGTATGGCTCGTATTGCTCGTGACCGTATGTCACTGGCAGATCTTGAGACAGTAACTCCTGCACAGCTAATTCATGTGCGTCCAGTGGTAGCGGCAACCCAAGAGTTTTTCTCTTCGTCGCAGCTCTCTCAGTTCATGGATCAAACTAACCCACTTGCTGAGTTAGAGCACAAGCGAAGACTTTCTGCTATGGGTCCTGGTGGTTTATCGCGTGAACGGGCGGGCTTTGAAGTACGTGATGTGCACCGTTCTCACTATGGCAGACTTTGTCCTATCACTACGCCAGAAGGCCCAAACATCGGACTGGTTTCACACTTAGCTTCTTATGCTCGGGTAAATGAATTCGGCTTTGTGGAAACGCCATATCGCGTGGTTCGTAACACGGCTAAGAATGACGGAAAAGATGCAGTAGGAGAGACCGTCAGGCAAGACGTAACTTATAATGGCAAGACTATAGTTACGGCTGGAAGAGTTATCACTCATGCCCAGGCCACCGAACTTAAAGGTTATGCGGATATAGACACTATAAAGATTCGTGGTCGCTTAACCGAGGAGATTGAATATTTAGACGCTTTTGAAGAAGAGCAATTCATCATAGGTCAGGCGAACGTAGAAGTAGACAAAGATGGCTACTTTGTACCAGGTCGTGTACCGGTGCGTATTCATAGTGTGCCATCTATAGGTGAAGCAGAAGATATAGATTGTGTAGACCTTTCGCCAAAGCAAATTATTTCTGTGACTACTAGTCTTATTCCGTTCCTTGAACACGACGATGCCAACCGCGCACTCATGGGTAGTAACATGCAACGTCAAGCTGTAAGCTGTCTAGTTCCACAAGCGGCTATAATCGGTACTGGTATGGAACTTAAAGCTGCTCGGGATAGTGGCGCCGTTATTATTGCCGTAGAAGCTGGTGAAGTAACCCAGGTGCTTGGTGACAAAATTACTGTAATCAATACGGAAGGTAAAAAGCGAGAGTACCCACTATTAAAGTTTCTACGTACCAATAGTGGCACCTGTATTAACCAGTCACCTTTAGTTACAAAAGGACAGATGGTTAAGGCGGGTGACTTGCTGGCTGATGGTGCTTCCACAGAAAAAGGTGAGTTGGCACTTGGACAAAACGTTCTAGTAGCGTTCTTGTCCTGGGATGGTTATAACTATGAAGATGCTATTATCTTGTCTAGCAGGCTTGTCCATCAAGATAGATACTCTTCTATTCACATTGAAGATTTTAAAATAGACGTGAGAGACACCAAACTTGGACCTGAAGTAGTAACTCGGGATATTCCAAATGTAGGTGAAGAAAAGCTTAAGGACTTAGATGAGTCCGGTGTTATACGCATTGGTGCTCAGGTAAAAGCTGGTGATATTTTGGTCGGTAAGATTACGCCAAAAGGTGAAACAGATTTAACTCCAGAAGAAAAACTATTACGAGTTATCTTCGGTGAAAAGTCTCGCGACGTAAAAGATACGAGCCTAAACCTACCACATGGAGAATACGGTAAGGTAGTAAATATTCGGGAATGGAGTAGAGAAGCCGGAGATAAACTACCAAGTGGAGTTATACGCACTATCCAAATTTCTGTAGCAGTTATTCGTAAGATCCAAGTAGGGGATAAGATGGCGGGTCGTCATGGTAATAAAGGTGTTATTTCTAGAATTGTGCCAGTGGAAGACATGCCATTTTTGCCTGATGGCAGGCCTGTAGATATTATCTTAAACCCACTTGGCGTGGTGAGTCGTATGAACTTGGGCCAAATTTTAGAGACCCACTTAGGTATGGCTGCTCGTGAGCTTGGTTATAAGGTAGCAACTCCAGTACTAGACGGAGTGACTGAAGTAGAAATTAAGCAAGAACTGGCTCGTGCAGGACTTGCTACAGACGGTAAGATGCAGTTGTTTGATGGTAAAACCGGAGAGCCTTTTGATGAACGTACTACTGTAGGTGTCGCTTACATGCTAAAACTGCACCACTTGGTAGACGATAAGATGCATGCGCGTTCGATTGGGCCGTACTCACTCATTACCCAACAGCCTCTTGGTGGTAAAGCGCAGTTTGGTGGTCAGCGTTTTGGAGAAATGGAAGTTTGGGCTTTGGAAGGTTATGGCGCTGCCCATACTTTGCAAGAAATGCTTACTATAAAGTCAGATGATGTACTTGGCCGCAGTAAAACTTATGAGTCTATAGTTAAAGGTGAGCCTATTAAGAAGCCAAATGTACCGGAATCTTTCCGTGTGTTGGTAAAAGAACTTCAGAGCTTAGGGCTAGATGTGGAGTTACTTGGCGTAAATCAGGAACAACTCCCGATAGACAGAGAGTCTGTAGAGGCAGAGCAGACGGTAGTAGTCGAACCGTCTTTAGATTTTAGCGATGAAGGGGCTAATAAATAATATTGAAGATTGACAATTGCCTATTGGAATTTAGTATTTCAATTTGCAATCCACAATTTCCAATTAAAAATTACTCATATGTTTACTCAAACTCAGACTGAAGAATTTAAAGGGGTTCGTATCAGGCTCGCCTCACCAGAGACTATTTTGTCTTGGTCTTTCGGTGAGGTGACCAAGCCAGAAACTATTAACTATAGGACACAGCGCCCAGAAAAAGAAGGTCTTTTTGATGAAAAGATTTTCGGGCCAATTAAGGATTGGGAATGTTACTGTGGTAAGTATAAGCGCATTCGTTACAAGGGGATTGTGTGTGATAAGTGTGGCGTAGAAGTTACGAAGGCCAGCGTGCGTCGTGAACGCATGGGTCACATTAAGTTGGCTGTACCGGTGGCACATATCTGGTTTTTGCGTGGCGTGCCATCTAGGCTCGGTTTGTTCTTAGATTTAGGGGTGCAAGAGCTGGAACGAGTAGTCTATTTTGCTTCTTACATCATCACTGCTGTAGATGACGAAGCAAGGCTTGCTATGATGGAGCAGATAGAACACGAGTTTAAGACCAAGAAAAAAGAGATGGAAGCTCGTTTTGAGCAACTTCTGGCTTCTACCAAGTCTGGTATGAAAGCTTCTGGTAAAGATGTAGACGAAGACTTGCTCGCAGCCCAAATAGACGCAGAAGTCACAAGGATAAAAGACGTCTGGCAGAAAGAACTGTCTAGTCTTGAAGCTGTTCGTGACCAAGCCAGAAGCGAACTGAAGAGTTTAAAAAAGATGTTGGTTATCTCTGAGCTCGTTTATCGTGACTTGTCGCTGAAGTACGGACCTGTATTTAAGGCTGGGATTGGTGCCGAGGGCATCAAAGGTCTCTTAGAAGAGATTGACTTAGAGGCTTTGGCTATGGAGCTTGAAACTAGTCTTAAGACACTAGAAGGTCAAGCTGCTAAAAAAGCTTTGCGTAGACTTAAGGTGGTAAGGTCCTTTATCTCTGCAGGACTACGGCCTGAGTGGATGCTTATAGGAAACTTGCCAGTTATCCCCCCAGATCTACGTCCTATGGTGCAGTTAGATGGTGGTAGGTTTGCGGCCAGTGACTTAAATGATTTATACAGAAGGGTAATAAACCGTAACAATCGTTTAAAGAAATTAATAGAGATAAAATCTCCAGAAGTTATAACCCGCAACGAGAAGCGTATGCTCCAAGAAGCAGTGGATGCTCTTATAGATAACTCTGTGCGTCATGGGAAAGAAGTGACTGCTTCTACGGGTCAGAAAAGAAAATTACGTAGCCTCGCCGATATGCTTAAAGGTAAGCAAGGTCGTTTTCGTCAGAACTTGCTTGGTAAGCGTGTAGACTATTCTGGTCGTAGTGTGATTGTAGTGGGTCCAGAACTAAAACTTCACCAGTGTGGTCTACCTAAGAAGATGGCTTTGGAGTTATTCAAACCTTTTGTTATCTCCAAACTTATTGCCCGTGAATATGCTCACAACGTGCGTAGTGCGAACCGACTTATTGAACAGGCTAGAACAGAGGTGTGGGATATTTTGGAAGAAGTTACCAAAGACCACTATGTGCTCTTAAACCGCGCTCCAACCTTGCACAGACTTGGTTTCCAAGCTTTTCAGCCGGTATTAATTGAGGGTAAGGCTATCCAACTTCACCCTATGGTTTGCGCGGCTTTTAACGCAGACTTTGACGGTGACCAGATGGCTGTGCACGTACCGCTTACTGAGCTAGCTCAAACAGAAGCCAGGGAAATTATGGTGAGTGCTCATAACTTGCTTAAGCCTGCGTCGGGTGAGCCGGTTATGACTCCAGATAAAGACGTAGTGGTAGGTTGTTATTACATTACCAAGATGCATTCAGGTACTCTTGGAAGTGGGAAGATTTTCTCTAGTCGAGACGAAGCCATTATGGCTTACAACAACAACTATGTTCAAATTCAAGCACCTATTAAAGTGCGCTTAGAAGATGGGGAAATGTTAGAGACCTCGGTAGGTAGACTCATATTTAACAAGGTTATACCAAAAGAGCTTGGTTATAGGAACGAGACTTTTGATAAAAAGAAGCTTCAAGCTTTGGTCAGAGAAGCCTATCGTATTTTGGGTGCCAATGCGACTGCGGAGTTAATCGATGCTATTAAGCGGACTGGCTTTACCTACATGAAGCGTTCAGGTATTTCTTGGGGTATGGACGACCTTAAAGTACCTTCAGAGAAGAAGGCTCTACTTGAGGCAGCAGATAAAGAAGTGGAAGCGGCTTACGATCAGTTCCAAGAAGGTTTGCTTACAGACGACGAGCGTTATGGTCGCGTGATAGAAATATGGGCTGGTGTGACCGAGGCCGTGGGTAAACAAGTTGCAAAAACAGTGGAAGAACACAGTTCTGTAGACTATATCTTTAACTCCGGTGGTCGTGGTTCTATTACTCAGTTAACTGCTATGGCGGGTCTTAAGGGGCTAGTGGTAAATCCATCCGGTGAGGTTATTGAACTGCCATGTAGAAGTGGCTTCAAAGAAGGCCTACAAGTTTTGGAGTACTTTATTTCTACCCACGGTTCTCGTAAAGGTATGAGTGATACGGCGCTTAAGACTGCGGATGCAGGATATTTGACTCGTAGGTTAGTAGACGTTGCCCAAGACATTGTGGTTAACACAGAAGATTGTGGTACAGAAGAGTACGCTGTAATTAGTCGCGCTGAATCTGTTACCTTGAACCGCCCACTTGAAAAACGTATCTTCGGTCGCATAGTGGCAGAAGATGTAGTTTCTGGCGGTGAAATGATTCTCAAAAAGAATGAAGCCATAGACGAACTCATGGCGAAAAAAATCGCCGAGGTTTACACCGACGTGTTGGAAATTAAGTGTCGTTCTGTTTTGAAGTGCAGACTTATGCGTGGTGTGTGTAGGCTCTGCTACGGTTTTGACCTAGGGTTCAACAAGATGGTAGAGCTTGGTGCTGCGGTGGGAATTGTGGCTGCACAAAGTATCGGTGAGCCGGCTACTCAGCTGACTATGCGTACCTTCCACGCCGGTGGTGCTGCTTCAGCCGAAGATATTACCCAAGGACTTCCTCGTGTGGAAGAATTGTTTGAAGCTCGCACACCAAAGGCTCAGGCAGTTATGTCGGAGATTGAAGGACAAGCTTACATCACTAAACTAAATAATAAAGAAGTAGTCATTCGCATCCAGGCAGGAGACGTAGAAAAAGATACTTACGCACTACCGGGGGCTGTTCAAAGTGGAATCCGCGATGGCGAACATGTAGATACGGGTGATGTGTTGTTCGTAAGCGATGCTGGAGCATCGGTGAAAGCTACTAACGCGGGCATAGTCAGAAAAGAAGAAGGCAAACTTGTGGTAATTCACGAAAGCGAAAAGCTTAAAGAGTACGTAGTTCCAGCTTCGTTCCGCCTACGTGTGCAAGATGGGGACTTAGTAAGCCAAGGTCAAGCTTTAACGGAAGGAAGTTTAAACCCAGAACAGGTGTTGACTCTGCGTGGTACTGAGGCAGCTCAAGACTACGTAGTGAAGAGTGCTCAAGAAGTATACTCTTCGCAGGGTGCATCCATTAATGACAAACACATAGAAGTAATTGTTCGCCAAATGTTCTCTAAGGTGCGGATTACCGACTCTGGAGACACAAACCTGCTAGTGGGAGACACTGTAGATAACTCCAGATTCCGGGAGATAAACGACAAGATAAGAGCACAGGGTCTAAGACCAGCCAAGTATGAGCAGCTTCTCATGGGTATTACTAAGACATCGCTTAACACCGACTCTTGGCTTGCCGCGGCTAGCTTCCAGGAAACTACTCGGGTGCTTAT
>JAHFJI010000069.1 GCA_023245955.1 Candidatus Doudnabacteria bacterium
CGCCGCACTAGACCACTATGCGACCTCTCCGTAATATACGTCTTATTATAACAAAGTTTCGGACATAACAAAAACGGCTATATCTCTAGAATTAAGCCGTTTTTGTTATGTTTATCCAAAAGTTTACACCTTTGTATAAATCGTTTTGTATCAAACGAGTAATACTCTTACTCGTAACCGCGAGAGACTACTCTGTCACGGAACAGTGCCTTCCACAAAGTGCAAAACACTATCCACAACCGAGTTATTTATACTGTGGCGTTGGATCTTCCACTAAGAACCCACTCTGCACACCCACAGAAGCATCTGGGACTAAATCTGTATTGCTATTTAAGTTAACACCAGTTGGAACTGGGTGCTCCGTTTGTGCATCCTTAACTTTACCCGGAACTACTTGTACAATACCCTGCGCAGTAAGCACATCATTTAATTTAACGGCCTTTACTGTAACTTTTTGACCAACTTTGAGCGTAGAAAATAGCACGGCTACCCCAGCCGAATCGTGGATAGTAGTATCTTTGGTTAGAACTAATGTGTCTTTATCAATCTGGAAAGTAGTAGCATCTATAATCTTAGTAATATTGCCAGACACGGTTTGCACAGTATCTTGGAGTTTGGCCAGAGCAGACTCGTTAGAAGTAGCTACTAAGCGCTTTGCTTCTGCAATGGTCTTACTACCAGCCTCGGTAACAGCTAGAGCACTTTTGACTGCATCTTTTACTTCTGGGCCACTAACCTGGCTAATTACTTCTGCTTGCTTATTGGTTAGCGTTTCTAGCTTGTTTAATATGCCAGAATCATTTTTTTCCACCGCATATTTTTGTATAGATTTTACAGTAGTCTCCGTCTTGGAAGATAAGTCAGACAAGGCCGCGGCCTTAGCCTCACCTGTAGCGTCGCTATTTAAGACGGTTTGAGTTTCTCTCAGAGTGGTTTCAGCGTAAGCCAACTGCAACTCAGCACGAGTAGTATCATTGTTTACTAAATGGAGCCTAAAAAGCTGGCCTTGAGTTCTATAAGCGTAAAAAGTACTGCCTGGCTTGCTACTAGATGCCACTAACATTACTATTACAAGACCAAAAGCCAAAGCGGTACCGCTAAAGTAACTTATAAAATTTACCAAGCGCAAGCCATGCGCAATAGGACTTTCTGCAATTTCCGACAAATAACTAAAACGCATAGTTGGGATTGGTACAGTTTTTTTAGGCAAGGCTCTAATGTCTTTGGCAATATCTACTAAAGCTTGAACCTTTGATAAACCAGAAAAGCCGCTTACATGATTTGTAAGTTCATTTTCTAACCTCTTCGCTTTAAAATAATCAAATATCATTTGCTCTTGTTACCTAATATACTTCGCAGAACCTTTAAAGCTCTGTACTGAATAATTCTCACATTACCAGCAGACTTACCAAGCAGGTTTGCGATTTCTTCTATATCAAAATCTTCTAAAAACCTTAACTTAATAACTGCCTGTTGCTCCACACTAAGCTCAGATATAGCTTCTAGCAAAACTTTTTTATCACCTAGTACTTCTAACGTCTCCAGAGCAGTAGCCTCGTAGGACGGTAAAGACTCAATAGCTTCTAAGCCGATGACTTCCTTATTCTTCCTAAAATTATCTATCACCGCATTTCTAGCAATCTGGTAAAGCCATCCCTGAAGCTTGGTCCTATCGCCTTGTAACCTAGGTAGTGACACCCAAGCCTTGCTAAAAACCTGCTCTGTTAAGTCTTCGGCTGTCTCCTGGTGACTAGTTCTGTAATAGATAAAGCGAAAAATGGCATTAAAATATAGTTTATATATAGTCCCAAATGCTTCGCTATCGCCATTTTTGGCAGCTTCAAAAACTTCGGATTTTAAGGTATCTCCCAATTGCTTTTGTTCTTTACTGCTATTATAGACGAATTCTTGTGTCATTTTGTTACAAACAACCATCTTTACTTCTTTGACGACTGAGACCATATCCGTTAGAATATAATAGCCAATTTGGCTAAAATATTCCATAGCATACAATAATAGTTTGCCACCCGAAACTGCTTGGGCTGATTCTCAAGCTTTGTAAAAATTAGTTAAGCAGTGAGGGAGAGAAGTAATCCAGAAGCGGTTAAGTCAATCTTTGCTTGAGCAATCGCAAGACATGCTAAGACTAGGAACTTAACAATGTGGCTTTGCCACTTGTGAAGTTCGCTGACGGGTAGGGCTCCGGAGGCATAATAATAGGAGAGGTCGCATAGAGGCCTAGTGCGCTGGTTTGCTAAACCGGTGTACCTTAATCGGTACCGAGGGTTCGAATCCCTCCCTCTCCGCCAGACTCCGCCAAGGCTAGGACTAGGTAAAGCCATTTAACAAAAAACAAATATGACAGAAACAAGTGCGCACACGCTTACTTGGGAAGCGCCCGAGTTTAAGCATTATGAAAAATCTGTATCATGGTATAGCCTATTTTTTATATTACTTATTTTATTGGTGGGCTACCAAATTTTAACCTCGGATTATTTTGGTGCCACCACCATGATAATCTTGGGAGTGTTCATTACCCTAGTTTCTACTAGAAAGCCAAAAACAGTTACTGTTGAACTGACCAGTAAAGGAATTACGCTAGGTGAGCTATTCATCCCCTACAAACATTTTAAACATTTTTGGGTTGTAGATACCCCAGACCACAAAACCCTAAACCTAGAAGCTAGCACCTACTTAAAGCAGACAGTTATAGTAGAGCTTATGGACCAAGACCCAGACGAGGTGCGCAAACTCGTGGCAAAACACCTTGAAGAATCCGAAATACTAGATCCGTCCTTCTCACAGCGCATCTCCCACATGTTCCATTTTTAATAAGTCCTCATAGCTCAACTGGATAGAGTGCAGCCCTCCGAAGGCTGAGGTTGTGGGTTCAACTCCCGCTGAGGACACCATAACCCAGCCAAAGACTAGGGATAAATTTCAGTTACACCTGAGCATTGGTCTTATATACCTTATACGTCCTATTGATTTTAATTTACCAACCATCTTCTGCTGATTGCGGAAGATGGTGATTAGTTTTAGGATACTTATATGAGCGTAAATGACTCGGTGTCCAATATTTCTCAAATTAGTCCGAAGTTAGCTAAAAGTCTGAGTTCAATGGGCATACATACCATTGCTGATTTACTTAACTACTTCCCTAGTCGCTACTTAGATTTTTCTAAATTTACACTCATAGAAAATTTGCACGTAGGTGAGGTTGTGACAGTCAGAGGCACCATTAAGTCTATTGCTTCTAGGTTTTCTTTTGCCACTAAAAAGAACTTAAGCGAGGCCATCGTGTCAGACGAGACTGGAAGCATAAAAGTTACTTGGTTTAACCAAGGCTACATAGCAGAAACCCTTAAAAAAGGAGACCAAGTGCTACTGTCTGGCAAAGTAGATAACTACAAGGGTCTGCAATTGACCAACCCAATTTACGAAAAAGTCACTACAGAAAATATACATACGGGCAGACTGGTTCCGGTCTATAAACTACCCAGTACTATTTTCCCAAAAACTTTTAGAAAACTAATCCACGAGCTTTTACCGCTCTCGCAAGGCTTAATAGATATTATCCCGGCGCCCATCAAGTCTAAGTATCATATATTGGATATCGCAGAGGCCACGCAAGAATTACACTTTCCCACAAGTATAGATAAAATCACACAAGCCCGAGAACGACTAGCCTTTGAGGAAAGTTTTGTTCAACAACTAGCCACAGAACTTCACAGGCTAGAATTACAGGCATTATCCGCGCCAAGTATCGCTACAAATATTTCTTACATAAAGTCTCTAATTGAAAAACTTCCGTTTACTCTTACAGTTGGACAAAAAAAGGCCCTTTGGCAAATATTACAAGACTTAGAGTACAAACACCCCATGAACAGATTACTCCAAGGTGATGTGGGTAGTGGTAAAACAATTGTAGCGTTGCTTGCTGGGCTACAGACCATGCAAAAAGGCTACCAGGTTGCGCTTTTGGTTCCTACCGAAGTATTAGCCAAACAACACTTTGAGAGTATCTGCAAGCAAATTTCAAATTTTCCGCCAAAGGCGGATCAGCCTCGGGCTGACAAATTTCAAATTTCAAAAGTAGGGCTACTTACTAGCAACTTTAGGCAGTTTGGTGATGGTCAAAATCTAAAGAAAAAAGAAATATTAGAGCACATTGCTAATGGAAAGATACACTTACTAATAGGAACCCATGCAATCCTACAAGAATCCATCAAATTTAAAAACCTTGCATTTGTAATTGTTGACGAGCAACACCGCTTTGGTGTTGGGCAACGAAAAACCCTATTGAACCTCGGGCTCAATTCTCACGGCCGTGAAAAAGGCGCCCATAATAAACCTACATTGCCCAGTCCGCACGAATCCGCGTTTGTGCCGCATTTGCTATCTATGACTGCAACACCCATTCCCAGAACCGCAGCCCTAGCACTTTATGGCAACTTAGAGATTTCTACCATAGAAGAACTGCCAAAAAATAGACTCCCTATAAAAACTTGGGTAGTACCAGAAGACAAACGCAGAGGCGCATATGAATTTATCAAAAAAGAAATTGCATCTGGTCGGCAAGCATTTATTATTACTCCTCTTGTAGAAGAATCGGAAAAACTGCAAGCCAAATCGGCAAAGGCAGAATTTGAACGATTACAAAAAGAGGTATTCCCCCATCTGAAACTGGGACTCGTATACGGATCCATGAAAGGCATTGAAAAAGACAAAGTCATGCTGGCTTTTAAAAATGCAGAAGTAGATATTTTAGTTGCCACTTCGGTCATAGAGATAGGAATTGATATCCCCAATGCTAGCGTTATAGTTATTGAAGATGCTGATAGGTTTGGCCTAGCTCAGCTACACCAGCTTCGTGGGCGGGTTGGCCGAGGCGCTTATCAATCCTACTGTCTATTGTTTTCCAATGTAACCACCAGCAGTGAACGTTTAGATTTCTTTACTCACACCAATAATGGATTTAGGCTTGCAGAGTACGATATGCGAACTCGTGGTTTTGGCTCACTTTTTGGTAACGCACAAACTGGCTTTAACTTTAAATATGGACAGTACCTAAGCCTAAAAGTTTTAGAACATGCCAAATCCGCTGCAAAAGAAATAATCGCCACAAGCCATAATTTAGATAAGTATCCACTACTTAACAAACTAGCAACTCCTCTAAGTGAAGAGTTGCATATGGAGTAAAATCAGCTTAACACGTTAACAATTTAACAACTAAACATACTAGACTTTTGTTAAATTGTTTAATTGTTAATTTGTTAAATTGAGCAGCTTTGCGAGTTCTGTAATAAACCTCACACTATGGACGCTAGGGTCTTTAGTAACTTTATTCTGAGCGGTGTAAATATTTTCAAAGCCCAGCTTCTTTGCTTCTTTTACTCTTTTTTCTACCTGCACCACCCCACGTACTTCACCAGCCAAACCAACTTCGCCAAAAGCAATCAAGTTCTCTGGTAGTACTATATTTTGTAAACTAGATAATATCGCCAGCAGTACAGGCAGGTCTGCCGCTCGCTCTTGCAACTCAAAGCCACCTGCCACGTTAATGTAAACATCTTGGCCCCCAAGCTTTACACCCAAGCGTTTTTCCATAATTGCCACCAAAAGCTGTAGTCTACCGGTATCAAAGCCAGAAGTCGCGC
>JAHFJI010000070.1 GCA_023245955.1 Candidatus Doudnabacteria bacterium
CTTGTCATCCTCGGGCGAGTCCGCGAAGACCCGGGGATCCAGTATCTAAGCCAATTTCTGGATTCCGGCTCGCGCATAGCCTTGGCCGGAATGACAGGAAATACTGAGGAATTTTAGTTTCGATATTCACGTAATTATTCTATTGCTTATGTGGGGTAAGTTTGGCATATTATATAAGTATGATGCAGTATTTACTTGCTTTAACTTTGTTGCTCGCTCCAACTTACGTAGTTAGGTTCAGCCTTTTTGGAAGGCCTACGAACCTGCTCATGGTCTGGATATTTTTGCTTTGGGTAATATTTATTCTATGGATTGTTTTTGGCAAAAGGCTACCTAGTTTATTCCATTGGCTACGTACTGAACTAAAGTTACCTCAGGCTATACTGGCTTTGGCATTCTTACTAGCCGGGGTAATATCTTTATTCGTAGGTGGGATTTCAGAAGAAAAACTAGGTCAATTTATTGTATTATTTATACAACCCATCGGTACATTTTTTATTACGTGGTATGTATGGTCATCTTCAAACCAGGGACTTATGTTGCGTGGTCTACTTATACGGGCCGTCTTGATATTTATTGCTGTAAGTGGTTTGTATGCGATAATTCAATATTTTACTCTCT
This sequence comes from Candidatus Doudnabacteria bacterium, assembly GCA_023245955.1. Classification (GTDB taxonomy): domain Bacteria; phylum Patescibacteriota; class Doudnabacteria; order UBA920; family UBA920; genus JAEUSE01. Next base: position 622 of record JAHFJI010000070.1, read on the forward strand.
TAGGGGTGCCGGTAGCTTGGTGGGGGAACGCGCAAGAGCCGAAGCGTGCGGTTGCATTTTTCTTGCATCCGAATTTTTATGCCTTATTCATTACGCCGTTGTTGGCGTTTGTGTTGCCCGTGGTTAATGACCAGTGGTTAGCAATAAGAAAAGAATTAAGATCTGAGCTACTCACTACTCACTACTCACTACTCACTACTGTTGCTTGGCTTTTGGGTGCGATTGGTCTCTTGCTATCTTTGTCGCGCGGTGGCTGGCTGGGTCTTGCTGTAGCTGTTGGTCTGTATATACTGGTTGCAGGCAATCGTAAAATAATTAAGTCAGCACTGGTGGCGGGTGCGTTGGTTATCCTAATAGTTGTGGCGGTACCTAATTTCCGCTATCGTGTGCTCTTGCCTTTTCGAGGAGAAAAATCTATTGTGGCGCGGTTTTCACTTTGGAATACCGGTTGGAAGATGGTCAAAGACAACCCAGTGTTAGGAAAAGGTTTGCTTGGGTTTAGCAATAACTGGGATAAGTACAATACAGACCCAGGCCTCCAGCACTATCCGGGACCGCACAACATCTTTCTTAACTTCTGGGTAGATACTGGTCTTTTGGGTTTGATATCTTTCTTTGGACTAATTGCACTGGCGCTTAAACGCAGCTGGCAAAAGCGAAAAACTTCGCTTGCACTTGGGCTAACTCTTGCTTGTGTGGCTCTGGTAGTCCACGGTTTAGTGGATATACCATACTTTAAAAACGACCTTGCTTTAGTCTTTTGGTTACTGTATGCTTTTGTATAATTTATACAACTTTATGGAAAATATTGATGATCTATTTAAGCGGGTGGAAGAAGCTCTGGAAACAGGGAGCTATGTGGAAGCACTCTCGCTTGCGGAGCAAGCCATCATTGCTTCAGTGGAACAAAATTTACCTGACAAATGCGTAAACGCACTTGGTCATAAACTAATTGTTTATAAGCACTTGTTCCAACAAAGGGAAGATTTGTTATATAATGAGCTTATGTATGGGGATATACAAACTGGTATGGCTATTTGCAAACAGTATAATCTTTTTGGCCAACCTCTTGCAGTGATGCTGACTCGCCTGGGAGATTACTATGTCCATAAAGAGCAGTATATGGAATCCGTACCTCATTACGAAGCTGCCTTTATGGAAATTTCTGAAGCTTCAAAAGGAAAATTTGGTGAACTGGCAGAGTACTTGAGTCACCTAGGTCTCGCACGGGTTATGGCTGGCCAAGAGCAAGGGCTAAAGGATGTAGAACAAGCACTCGCCTTAGCAAATCAAGACATGGAGCTCAGGGCATTTCACAAATTAATTATTACCTCGGGCATTCTTTTTAGGCTTGCTGCAATATATGGCAAGCGTGGTGATGTGGTAACTTTTAACCAATATTTTGAGAAAGCCATGAAGGAGGCAGAAGAGCTCAAAAGTGAATACAGTATGCCCATGCGTATTATTCAGGGTGAGAGACTTAAAACTAAATTGGGTATTGTTTAGATAGAAGTTATTGAAATACTATTAAGGGTTGATATATACTAATATTATGGAAGCGATTATTTTTTCTATTGGCACGTTTGTTTCTACATTGCTAGGCGGTTTGTTTGGCATAAAAAACCGTGACCGGTTGCATTTGGTTATTAGCTTCACTGCCGGTGTGCTTATTGGTGTGGCCTTCTTTGACATTTTGCCAGAAATTTTTGAAATGGTGCAGGAGAGTGGAGCGGATATCACCTACGTTATGGTTGCGCTAGTGGCCGGTTTTTTTGTTATTCATTTGCTTGAAAAGATTGCAGTTATCCACTCATCACACGAGGAGGAATATGCTGATCATCGTCACCCGACTGTCGGGTACATTGGCGCTTTAGGGTTAGCTTTTCATAGTTTTCTGGATGGCTTAGGTATTGGATTAGCTTTTCAGGTGAATGCGCATATAGGATTCTTGGTGGCATTTGCTGTGATTGCTCATGACTTTTCTGATGGGCTCAATACTGTAAGCATCATGCTCATCAATAAACACAACATACGCAAGTCCATCTGGTTTTTGGTTCTAGATGCTGTGGTTCCTATATTAGGTGTGGGTGTGGCTTATGTATTTCATATTCCGCAAGCCTGGCTTATAGATTACTTAGGTTTCTTTGCTGGTTTTCTTTTATACATTGGAGCGAGTGATTTACTGCCAGAGGCGCATAGCAAACACAGCTCTTATAAAATGTTAGGGCTTACACTCCTGGGGTCTGCGTTTATATTTCTTGTCACTCGGTTTGCCGGCTTCTAAATTGTATAAAAAATACCCCGACCTGAGGTCGGAGTATTTTTTATTTCTTGAGGGCTTGTTCTCTAGCCCATGTATTTGCTCGGTAGAGGGATTCAAAGGTACCTGCATCTATCCATTCACCGCTAATAATGGCGGCCTCTAGCTGTTGCTTTTGTAAATACCAGAGGTTGAGGTCGGTTATTTCAAGCTCGCCTCGCGGGGAAGGTTTTTGTGCTTTTGCTGCACCCACTGCTTGGCTGTCGTAGACGTACGCACCGGTTTGTGCGTAAGAAGACTTAGGCTGTTGCGGCTTTTCTTCTATGCTCAAAACTTTGTTGTTGCTATCCAGTTCTACAATGCCAAAGCGGGTGCGGTCTTGCTCCGGCACTTCCTTGATGAAAATCTTTGCCCCTGTTTTAAAAGATTTTATTTCGGTGGACAGGTCGTCTTCAAAAATATTATCGCCCAGTAAAAGCGTTACGTTGTCACCGTCATCCAAAAAGTTTTCCGCAATGAGTAGCGCTTGAGCAAGGCCTTCCGGCTTGTCTTGTATTTCATACGTAAAGCGAACATTTGTGCCAAAGTCTCTGCCGCTGCCTAATACTTTCATGTAGTCCCCACAGTGGTCCGGCGCGACAATAATCATAATCTCTGTAATGCCTGCGTCCAGTAGCTTTTGCAAAGGATAGAAAATCATTGGCTTGTCGTAAACCGGCATAAGCTGCTTGCTGGTTACATAAGACAATGGGCGCAGACGCGTCGCGCTACCGCCGGAAAGAATAATACCTTTCATAAAATAAGTTCTTAGTTAGTTCGCAGTGACAACTTGGCAGCTGTCTCCGCTTTTGTGTTTGAAAATATATCCGGGTGAGCTTCCAAGTCACTTTTTAGTTTTGGCAACAGTTCACGAAGCCTCTCTTCGGCAGGCTTGAGCGTAATACCTATAGATGTCAGTTTGCTGCAGTCCAGCACGGAATCTATGCGTTCAGCCAGTGTCATGCGGTTAAGCTCTTCCTTGCTAATTTTGTTCACCTCTAAGTCCGGTTTTACGTATTCCTTGAGTAAGTGTGCAATCTTATATGGGCTTGTGACTCCGGGGTTAGCCACATTGAACAGACCGGTTACACCACGAGCAAGTAGTTGTTCAGATACCTCTATAAAATCTTCCAGCACTGTAATAGAGTTTGGCGTGTCTATAAACTTATTAAAGGTGAGCATTTTAACCAGGGCGTTACGGTTTGAGGCTTTGCCGCTGACAGGTTGTCTGGGTCGGAGAATAAGCACTTTTAGCCCAAACCGACTGGTTCTGCTTTGAAGCATTTGGTCTGCCCAGTATTTAGTCCAAGAGTAAAAAGAAGTAGGAGTTGGCGGGTCTTGCTCTGAGTGGGCTTCCGTTTCTGCCTTGCTTGTCTGTATGCACCCGGTTGAAATGTGGAGTAGGTACAGACCGGCTTCTTGTACCGCTTGGCCAATGGTGTCCGCGCCTAGCACGTTCGTGTCAAAAGCCTCTAAGCGATTTTGCTCGCACCAGTCTAAGTTGGTTTTAGCGGCTGTATTTATGATAGCGTTTGGAGCGTGTTCAGAAACGGCAGACTTTACCGCCGCTAAGTTGCGAATATCCACCCCTGTTGCGGTAACAACTGCGTGACCTTTGGTGGGTAGGTACTCCGAGTAAAGGGCAGCGAATTGGCCGTTACCGAAAATAAGTATTTTCATGTTTACTCACATTAATTAATTCTTTACTAGCCAGCACGCAGGCTTGGTCATACGGTATACTTTTTTGTTACTTGGCTAATTTATCTATACCATATTGCTGCACATAATACTTTTTATAGTCGCCTGACTTTATGGGTTGCCACCAGTCTTTGTGTTGTGTGTACCATTCAACCATGTGTTGTAGGCCGTCGTCTAGGCTTACTTGCGGGTGCCAATTGAGTTCACGTGTTATTTTATCTATGGATAAAGCATAACGTTGGTCGTGGCCAGGACGGTCGGGGACAAATTCAATTGCAGACTCGTCTTTGTCCATTAGGCTTAGTACTTTCCGAATTAATTCCAGGTTCGTAATGTGTTGTTCGCCTGGGCCTATAAAGTACGTTTCTCCTACTTTGCCCTTGAGCAGTATTGTTTCTATGCCTCTACAGTGGTCTTCCACATGTAGCCATTCGCGAACTTGGTCGCCCTTGCCGTATACCGGGACTTTTTTGTTTTCCAATACGTTAGTTATGGCCAGAGAGAGCAACTTTTCTGGATACAAATATGCACCATAGTTGTTGGCGCAATTGCTTATGGTGACGGGCAGGCCGTAGGTGGTGTGGTATGCACGTACTAAGTGGTCACTGGCAGCTTTGCTGGCGGAGTAGGGGCTGCGGGGGTTATAGGGTGAGTGCTCATTCCACCGTTCATCTGTTTCTATGGGAAGTTGTCCGAGTACTTCATCTGTGGATACATGATGAAAGCGTTCCACGCCAAGTTCTTGCGCGA
>JAHFJI010000013.1 GCA_023245955.1 Candidatus Doudnabacteria bacterium
AAAGCATATGGTTTTTGCAAATCATGCCTTAAATACGAGCAAAAGAATTAAACCTAGCTTAAAGAAAACCTAAAGAAGCACCGTATGGCTCAAAGACTTGATTCTACATGACTGGCTGGCTAGAATATATGTTGTGAGTCTAAGCACATATGAAAACTTTAAAAAATACCTTTCCCAAGGAGCACAGAAGGCAAAAGCCTGCTGGCGCCTTTTTTATTCCATATGTGACCCTGCCTAGATGGGCACCATCTCGGCACTGAAATACACCAAGGTACAGTAAGGATGCCACAGCCCTTGCTGGATAAAAGTTTGTTGGAATGGAGGAACAAACGCTTATCTAGCAAGAGTTTATTGGGTTTTGGTATTACAGCGTATTATAGTATATTTAGCACATTTAGTCAATATTAGATTTTTGCCTTATTTATTGGTCTAAAATATGCTTAAAATAAAACCGAGCACACAGGCTCGGTCGCACACACTCACACTATATTACTAATTACACAAGGTAACGCACAAGAAAAACTATCTCTCCGTTCCCCCCGAAGCCATTTGTCTTTAAAGTCTTGCATAATATGTTTTCTATCTAGCTATAATATAGTACAAAAACTCTAAAAAGACCAACGGCGTTGGGCTCAAATAGGTTAGGTGTATAAAATAGATAGAAAAAGGCAAGATCTCTCTTGCCCTATAAAAATATGTTCACCTACTGAAAGTAGTTAGTTTGGCCTATGGCAATACTCGGATAAAATCCACCCCAATTGAATCCGTGTTGGTATTAGCAATACCTGTACCAGATGGGTCAAGTCTTATGCCTGTAATACTACCAGTCCACTTAGGGTGATTTGTTGGCACCCAGTATTCGTAGAATGGAGCATTACCACACAGGCCACATTGGTACACCGTAAACAAAAGCTTTTTGTCTTCTGAGTACCAGTTTTCCCAAGACGTTTTGAAGTAGACGGCACCCGTTCCGTCTGTACCGTTAGAAGCCATACGAATATGGATTGTCCGGTAACTAAATGCAGTAAAGTTTGTGTCGTGGTACATGTAGTAGTCCCCAGCATTAGGGTCTAAAAACAAGTTACCGCTATTAACCGACCAACCGGCTAAGTTGGAAAAGTTCCATCCTTCGGCATAACCATTGGAGTTAAACTCCCAGGTAATTGGACTGGATGTAGGTGGAGGTGACGGCGTGGGTACTGGAGTTGGTGTAGGTGTTACCCCTGTGAACCGAAGCGTGAAAGTAATATTCCCGCCACTGTTCAAAGTTTGGTAGTTAGATGGGTAGTATGCAGACAATGTCCCTGGACCACCGCCATTAAACGACAGGTAGTAGTTGCCGGCTATAAGATTAGATGTGGTCCCCGGCACCGCGTTGCCAATTAGTGTGCCATTTGGCCCAACTACAAAGTAGTTTAAGTTGCCACTCCACGGACTACCGTTGAGTGTGGCGTCTACTGTTACAGAACCTGTTGTTATGTTGCCACAACTAGCCGGTGTGTAACTGTAAAACCAAATGTTCTCAAAGCCACCCACCCGAATGGGACAGTAGCTCATGTTAGAAGGAGATTGAGTTTGAAAGTAACTAGCAAACTCACAATCTGAAACAGTCTTAATTTCGCGATACAGATCAGGCGAACCGGATCTAATGGTACCGCAAGTACTAAATTGGTCAGCAGATACGGCTTTCTTTGCTCCATTCTCCATCAAGTACACCGTTGTACTGGAAGCATTCCGAAACAAAGTGCCATTCTGCGGTGGCCAGAGTAGCGGTGTTGCCCTGTTCTCTGGAGAGTTTAACTCTTGGTAGGAAATGTTTCTGGCAAACTCAATCGTAAAGCCAAAGCCCTCATTCATGTTCCAACCCCAAGACTGTGCAACCGCTTCGGTTACACCCACCTTGTAGCCACCTGCCAGTACATACCAAGTACCGTTATAGTTCACCACATCAACTGGTGCGGTGAAGCGGTATTCGGCTGCGTGAGGCCCTGGTTGCATGTGTGCTGGATTATCAGAATAATTTGGGTTTAATCCCAAAATACCACTGAAAGTTTTACCATTTATTAATTCTGATTGCGCTACGAACCGAATGTTGCTATATAAAGCCGTGTGCAAGTGATAGCCACCGCAACCGCCAGAGATGTTGAAACCTGTATTACCTACAAATCCTACAACCTGACCAGCAGTAACATAGTCACCATAGGTTAGGCTTTGAGCAAAGGCAACAAAGTGCCCAAGTCTGACACCCATGCCCCGCGATTCATCTACGATGATGATAGTGTTGCCGTAGCACTTAGTACAATTGTTACCGTCTTGCATCATCACCCTGCCCGAAATAGGAGCACGAACGTTCCGCCACTCTGACGAGCAGTTGACGAACACTTGGTCCACGGCATACCAGTCATCGTAGTAGTGAGTCCATTCGTTATTGGCAACCTGCGCATGCCACTGGGTCACCGACCAGTTGCCACCAGAAGCGTCAAACGGTGAATAAATCTTGCTGATGCCATTAGGATTCAGCTCGATTCGTGAAGGCTGTTGAGCCAGGGTTGTAAAAACGAACCCAAGCACAAAAACCAAAGCAACGAAGTTGTTTTTCAGTTTTAACATACTATCTTCCTCCAGGAAAATGTGAAAGAACCAACCATGTAGGCGAGACAAACAGCTTATCTCGCATGCTTGACCTTAGTGTATAGACATATGTATACTTGGGTCAAGCATTTCAGTATAATTTATCTTTTAGTTATGAGTAGAAGTAAAGTTTTGTGGGTTGTTTGCCTAGGAGTCTTGGTTTTATTGTCCGGCATATTTGTGTTTAAGTACAATCAAAAAAAGGAGAAAGCCCGGGAAACGAAACCAACTGAACAAAATTACAATCTAGCGGAACACTTTCCATATGTGCCTTTAGAGAAAGACAACGAATATCATAAGATTTATCTCCAAAATTCTAACCTGTATTACTACTACGAAAAGTATAATGAGTCGAATTTAAAGATACCGAGAGGTGACGAGATCGCCCAAATAGACACGCAAAATGATAATAATATAAAAGTATTCCCTGGGTACGGTGGCTTTACCCTTTCATTACCAAATGGCTTTAGTAAATATTGGATTGGTCCTAACTCTGATGGATATATTATCCAGCTTAAAAGCGACCATAACGTATTTGTAAGAATAACAATTTATCCCGGCAATGGGCTAAAATGTTATGAGGATGATTATAAAAACAACAATATATTTGAGTTGGCCAAATTATTTTCTAGTACTTTGGACAAAAGTATAGTTTACAAAGCGATCATCCAGTTCAAGAATTCTGAAATATACGGCCAAACGCAGTACTTTGAAAGACAAGGATTGTTGCTAATGCTCAATTTGAAAAAAAAATATACAGATGTATACCAAGACGGCAGCCCAAGAACAATAACTGCCTACCCATGCGTGCAAATATTCCCTAACCCAGAAGACATAGAGCTAAAGAAAGACCATCCGGAAATTTATCCAGAAGTCATAGACATAGTTAAAGCAATTGTGGAGTCAATCCGACCTATAAATGAGACTAAGTAGTGTAACATCACTTTTCCAACCTAAGTAAATTTGATAAGTAAAAGCTAGCCAAAGGTTAACCTCTTTGCTAGCTTTTTATATACTCATAACATAACTTGAATATAATTTACCTATGTGATCTTACAGTCAAACTAAAAATAAAACCGAGCACAGTTGCTCGGTCGCAAATTCATCATATTTTACTAATTACACAAGACAAGACACAAGAAAAACTAGTCCTCCATCCCCTAATGTTACCTTAAATATAAAAATTATCTCAATAAATACCCGATGTCAGGCTGATTCGCTTTCTCCAGACATTCTTTCTTTATCTCTTTGTGCCGCTGGTTTATTTCTTTGCTCATATCGGCTGGCAAATGTCCATCGCCTAACGCCAAGCTGTAAAATTGATTATCTATTTCAAAGTTTATAAAACATTCAAAAGTACCACCCTCTTCTTTTAGGGTGTCTAGGGCTTCTGATTTAAGTGTGGTATTTAATTGTTCGCACCACTTAAACCACTTTGCTGTATTAGTTACTTTGAATAATCTTGTATTCATATAGAGGAAAGGGGGAAGTCGGTTAGAACTCCCCCACAGTTGTGGTGAGCATTTAGTTGTAATTTTGGAAACGTGCGTCTTTCCTGAACAACGGTGATGGCACTTGATAGCCATGATTCACGCTGGTGCCGAAGTGTACGCAGATGATAACTGATTCTGGACTAGCTTGTTCAAGGCTTGGCCAGAGTGCTTCATCTGTGTTGCAGAGTTGGTGCAGGATGTCCAGCGTGTAGTTGTAGAGGTTCTTTACGTGGTCAAATTCACCACCAGCACTTTCCAAGAGAGGTTCGTGGTGCATGATGCCACCAGTAACCTTCTCGCAGAAAGCAACGTAATCCCGTGTGAACAGGATGTGACTGTGCCATGCCCCATCCACGTCTTTGGAAATGGCGTGTGCGTTTTCAGAGTCCACAATGGGCAGCATGTAGTACTGCTTGAGTGCCAGGATGGTGGCATCCAGTTTGGATTTTGATAGCGGTTGACCTTTCTCAGCCATGTCGCGAGCGAGTTTCGTTCTAACCAACGAAAAGTCGTGCGCATCAATCATGGCCAGACGCTCCATGTGCGACTTTGGCAACGTTTGCCTCAGCGTATCTAACAGTTGCATAACTACCTCATAGTAGTTTATCACTAGCATTTATCTACCGAGAGGGCAAACACCCAAGATTGGGTACCTGTCCAGTACGGTAGATAATTATTCTTGTTTGTGGCACTTACACCCAAAAGTGGACTCACAATCTACATTTGTAGTAGCAACTACATGGCAAAGTATGGAGGTATGGCTCATATTATTCTAAAAATAAATCTGATTCATCTGACCTAATTATAATATAGTACAAAAACTCTAAAAAGACCAACGGCGTTGGGCTCAAAATGTGAAAGAACCAACCATGTAGGCGAGACAAACAGCTTATCTCGCATGCTTGACCTTAGTGTATAGACATATGTATACTTGGGTCAAGCATTTCAGTATAATTTATCTTTTAGTTATGAGTAGAAGTAAAGTTTTATGGGTTGTTTGCCTAGGAGCCTTGGTGGTGGTGTTAAGCGTGTTTTTTACTTGGCAGAAAAACCAAGACAAAGCTCTAGTGGATAAGGTTAACCCAAACAACAAAGTATACAATCCAGTAGAACATTATCCAACAGTACCCCTAGAGGAAGACTCAGACTATTACAAGGAAAGTATTTATAATGATTCGGAATTATTTTACTTTAGTAACAGCCACACCAGCATAGTCTCCAGAATTCCAACTGAAATGGATGACTTCCAAGCTGACAAACTTAGAAAAGGAATGATTATCCTAAATAGAGCTCAGAGACAAATTTCGTTTTCTTTACCATCTGGCTTTGCAGACATAACCGAGACAGCGTATGGAGAAAATTATATTTATCCTTTGAAAAGTAATTACAAGTTTCATATTGACATTTCAGTTTTTCCTACTGATAATATCTGCTCGATAAGTGGCTCACCTTATAAAAACATAACAACCAACATATACCCAAATAAAGACAAGAGCATTATTTATAGTGCTATATTAGATACTACCCAAGAATATAGGAAGAATAGTAAAGTGAGTTATGTAAATCAAGGCCTAGTGTTCAAAATTGACCAACCAACGACTAGTAGCCAGAATATGTGGAATATTCCTAACCTAACTACCTACCCCTGTGTCCAAATATTCCCTAACCCAGAAGACATAGAGCTAAAGAAAGACCATCCGGAAATTTATCCAGAAGTCATAGACATAGTTAAAGCAATTGTGGAGTCAATCCGACCTATAAATGAGACTAAGTAGTGTAACATCACTTTTCCAACCTAAGTAAATTTGATAAGTAAAAGCTAGCCAAAGGTTAACCTCTTTGCTAGCTTTTTATATACTCATAACATAACTTGAATATAATTTACCTATGTGATCTTACAGTCAAACTAAAAATAAAACCGAGCACAGTTGCTCGGTCGCAAATTCATCATATTTTACTAATTACACAAGACAAGACACAAGAAAAACTAGTCCTCCATCCCCTAACTATGAGCTTGTCCTTAAAGTCTTGCATAATTTTATCTAGCTTCTAACTATAATATAGTACAAAAATACTTAAAATGCCAATTTATAATTGTGAAATTACCTCCACCATAAAAACATATGGTATAAAAAAAATTATTGTAGAGGTGTTGTTGTAATATTAGATTGGGTAGCGCAAGGAGCAGCCCTAAGGCAGATAAATGCTTTGTTGCCAAAACGCATGTCTATATAGAATAAATTAGATAGCCGTTCTGGTGCCTGAGCCCCGAGTAGTAGCTTTAGATTTCCAAGGGTTTCGCTTGTATTCTTACCCACATCCAGCATTATATAAAAGGCAGGTGTAGTAGTTTTAGCATTAGCCTCTACATGTACGCGAACTTCTTGTGGAGGTACATCTACTAGCTCCATAGTTTTTGATAGTAGCTCGGCAGCCAAAGCATCTTCACCAGTTGGGACAGTTTTATTAGTTATCTCTGTTGTGTGTACTCGTAAAGGAACTATCTCTACAGAGCCCAGAGTTTCTAGCCCAGTAGCAGATACAAAATTATTACGAATACTTAGCAAGGTGTCTAACAATGCACCAGCTAAAAATTGGCTTCCCGGCGCTACCAAATGTTCACCCGGCCACATAATAGATAAAACACCAGGCTCGGCTTGAGCCGTGTCCATAACTGTACCGTCATTGGCTATATAGACTACCTGATTATTCTGTCCGCCAAAAACAAAAGTCTCTGCACGTGCGGCTACAGTAACGACTAGCCTGTGTGGATACTTCCTTTCCACTTTTTCTACTTTCCACACTAATTTATTATGGTCCAGTATATACTCGCTTAGACCCGTTTCTGACAGTAGTAAAATATTTGCCTGTGGCAACAACCAGTGTTTAGTGGTCAAATAGTTGGCTATGTCTTGCTTCACCTCTGAATTTAGACTGCTGTCCATACCCACAACATCAACTTGCGTAACAAACAACAACGGCTTGTAAAACACCACCAAAAAGCCTAGACCCAATATCAACAGCACTAAGAGTAAAACTTTCCAAAAGCGGATAACAAGTCTAAAGGCGCCCACAAGTCTTTGGCGGGCTAGAGAATGTACAACTCGTTTATGCGTTCTTGCCTGCTTGAGCTTGGCTCTAAACTGTATGTGCTCATATCTGGTTGTTTTTGGTTTTTGGTTTTTGGTTTTAAACATATGAATGCGACACCAATATGACAGATACCAATATACAAATGGTACAAATAATACAAATAGATACTAATACTTCCTACGCAAATTATCTATACGCACTATTCGAATGGGCTTAATATATTTATTCCTAAAATTTACGAGAAGTCCAAGCCGTAAAGTGCTCTCCTGCAAATAACGCTGCACCTGCTCATAATCTTCACGCTGAAGAATACGTTTTGCTTTTAATTCAACAACAATACTGTCCTCAACAACCAAATCGACTATGTTACCACTCTCCCCAATACGACACTCACGTCTATAGGCTAAGTTAGATTGCTTTAGCTCAGTTTCTAATGAATCCCCATATTGTTTCTCCCTTGCGTACGGCCCTAGGGCATTGTGAACACTAAATAACGCACCGGTTATTTTATATGATAATTCTGGAAATAATAGTTCTGGTACGTGTTGCATATTCGTATCCATTAGTATTATTGGTACTCATTAGTATATTGGTATCTGTTATCAAGTTTCTAGCCATTTACCATACTGCCGACACAAAAGCTCAGTAGCCCGCATAGGCTCCGCCATTATCTCTTTAGAAATAATTTCCATACGCATGCCCTGACTGCCCTTTACTAGGACTACACTCCCCTCGCGAATCAAGTCTTGAACAGTCAGTCTTGCTTCATCTGAACTATCAAAGCTTACCACCTGCTCATCTGGATATCCATTGGCAACTGCAGCCTCTGCCATTATCTTGCCACCAGCTCCCACAGTTACTAAATGGCTAGGAGCAATATGTGCGACTTCAGTTCCTACCAATGCGTGTGCCTCATCCGACAGACCTCCAAGCTCTAACATATCTCCGAGCACGGCTATCTTGTGTGTGCCCGGAAAACGAGCAAACAGCTGAAGTGCCTCGTGCATAGAGTCTGGTGCTGAGTTATAAGTATCGTCTATTAAAATAGACCGCTTAAGACCCGCCAGCACATTCAACCTGCCTGGCACTGGCCTATACTGACCAAGCCCTTTTACAACTAAATCTGTTTCTATTTTTAGGGTTTCCGCAACAGCAATAGCAGCAAGGCAACTGCTCACATGTGTGGCCCCCACAGCAGGTACTCTTGCCTCAAAGCTACGAGTGGGTGTGACTATATGCATAATCGTAATACTCATCTCCGAGAGCACTTCTTCTCTTCTGTCCACACGCACATCTCCAGTATGTCCATAACTAAGTACTGCAGCACGAGTCTTTGAGCGTTGTCTTAAAGCAATTTCATTATCTGCGTTTAAAATAACTTTACCACTAGCACCTACACTTTCTACCAGCTTACCTTTTTCCTCTTCAATTACTTCAGTAGACTCAAAGAACTGATAGTGCGACAAGCCTATGGAGGTGAGTACGCCTATGTTGGGCCTAGCGATAGCCAGTAGCTCATCCATCTCCCCCACTCGGTCAATCCCATATTCCAATACCAAAACTTCCGGATATTTACTTTTAAATAATAAAAGATATAAGGCATGAGTAAATACTTTGAGCCAACCAAACAGCCTTTTACCTGGGCTATCCATGCCAATAACACCCACTGGTAGGCCTATTTTATCATTTAGATTTTTAGGCGGTGTATAGGCTTTATATTTAGCTGAGACCACAGCAAAAACTGCCGCCCGAGTAGAAGTTTTACCCACGCTACCCGTAATGCCAATAATAATTGGTTTGTATTTTACCAGTATCCGCAGAGCAAAAAATGCTAACAATTTTTCTAAAATAAATCTCATAGTCTTTTAGCAATAATAGTTTCTTCTACTATCATCAAATTTCCTCTCTGTAGTTTCCGAGTTTCTTGTATGTCATCCCCAAGTTCCATGTCTATCATTCCTAAGTTTATTTTCTGTCATTCCCGGGTTCCCTTTCTGTCATTCCCGCGCAGGCGGGAATCCACGTCGGCCTACCAGCCGACAATAAATATTACCCTACAATACTACTATACAGATCTTCCCATCTCGGATTGTTTTCTTCTATAAGCCTTATCTTCCAGGCCCTGTTCCATTTCTTAAGTTGTTTTTCTCTGGTAATCGCACTTAATATATCAGAAGTCTCTTCAAAGTAGACAAGTTTACCTACATCATAATTTGCAGTAAAACCATCAGATGCTTTGTTTTTATGTTGCCATACCCTCTTGGTTAAGTCGCTCGTTACACCAATATATAATGTACCATTTTTCTTGCTGGCTAAGATATAGACAAAGCAACTTTTCATAAATTAGTGTCCCGTGTTACGGGACCTAGATTCCCGCCTGCGCGGGAATGACAGAAAGGGAACCCGGGAATGACAGAAAATAAAAATGGGAATGACCATAGCATAATTAATGCAAGAATGACAATACTATAATTACTTTGGTTTAATAACTTCTACGCCCAAAAACTTTTGTAAAATCTCTGGAACTATTACACTGCCGTCTGCCTGCTGATAGTTTTCCAATATAGCAATGAGAATGCGAGGGCTAGCTACGGCGGTGTTGTTTAAAGTAAACACGTGTTTTACTTTTCCAGTGGAGTCTTTATAGCGAATATTTAGTCTACGAGCCTGCCAGTCCGTTAGATTGGAGTCGCTGTGGGTCTCACCATACTTATTTAAGCTAGGCATCCACGTTTCTATGTCGTACATCTTGTACTTCCCAGCACCCATATCACCTGTACAAATGTTTAGGACTCTATAGGGTAGCTTTAAGTCCTGTAGCAGCTCTTCAGCAATACCACGCAAAGTCTCCAACCACTGATCTCCTTCAGACATGTCCGCTCGGCATAGCACCACTTGCTCCACCTTCATAAATTCATGCACACGGTACAAGCCTTTCAGGTCTTTACTATAGCTTCCGACTTCACTTCTGTAGCAAGGAGAAATGCCGGCAACTTTAATTGGTAAATCTTTTTCTTCCAAAACCTTATCTGCAAAATAGGCCAAGAGACTAGGCTCACTGGTTCCAGCTAAAAATATAGGTTCTTTACTCTCAGCAGAACCGGAAGCAAGCCTACCACTATCTACAATCTGATAAAGCTCATCACGACCGGCCGGAAAATGCCCACTCCCAGTCAGTGCAAACTCACGCACAAGAGTTGGGGTTTGCATAACCGTGAAACCTTTGGCCCGAAGCTTCTCCATAGCATACCAAAACAAAGCATACTGAATTTGGACTAGCTCATTTTTAAGGTAATAACCACGAAAGCCGGCCGTCTTCACTCCCGCCTCTGTGTCTACCAAATCTAGGGCAGTGGCTAGGTCCATATGACTTTTAACCGGGAAAACAAACTTAGTTGGTACTTCGGCTACTTTGTCAGTTTCTTTTGGATCCACATCCCCAAGAGCAGGGCTCCAGTACCTCCAAGGAATGTTTGCGCTATCATCCGCACCAACGGGCGTTTCAGGAGAAGGAATATTTGGCACTCGTAGCATGAGGTCATCGTACTTAACTTGAACCTCCCGTAGCTCCAAAGTTAGTGCCGTTTGCTTATTATCTACCTCTTTCATTTCCAAGATCTTCGCCTCTCGTTCTGCGCCCTCAAGACTTGGGAGTTCTTTAGACACTTGGTTCTTGGTAGCTTGTAGACTTTCTACCTCGGTGAGTAAATCTCGTCTTTTTTCATCTATATCTAGCAAGTCATCCAGATTAATGTCTACTCGCTTATCGGTTATAGCTTTTTTAACAGCATCTGCATTTTCTCGGATAAATTTGATGTCTAACATAAATAGTAATTAGTAGTTAGTAAATAGTAATTAGAAAAGAACTACGAGAGTGAAGACAAAGTCTCGCGGACATTTGGTAAGAGTTGTAGAGTAAGTGCATCGTCCAGTGAAAAAAATTGTAAGTTTCCTATCTCGTCTTTTACACCCAGGTTGTTTAGCTTGCCACCCACTACCATGCACTCATAGGTAAGCAAAAACACTTGAACTCTATTTCCATCTGCCTTATTCCACACGATACTTTGCACGCTGGGAACAAACTTAACTACTTTCACTTCTAATCCAGACTCTTCCCTTACCTCTCTTACTACTGCTGTCCCCGGACTTTCCCCAAAGTTAATATTTCCACCCACAAACTCCCATTTATCGCTTGCCTCCGGTATAGAATCATCCACCCTCTGCGCAAGCAAAACTTTACCTTCCGCGTCCCTGACTAACCCCAATACTATAAGTAACTGTTCTTTCTTCATTTAATCCTATATTAACTTTACTCTGTCTTACTACCTATGATGTGCCCTTCCTTCATAGGTGGAAACACAACAGTTTCGCGGATGGGCCGACCTGCAAGCATGGAAAACAGGCGCTCAGATACGCCGAAGCCAGCCGCAGGAGGCATGCCGTATTCCATAGCCTCCACGTAACTCTCATCTATCATCTGTGCTTCCGTGTCTCCAGCCTGACGTAGTTTCTCCTGAGCTTCAAACCTCGCCCGCTGGTCTAGCGGATCGTTTAGCTCGCCAAAGCCTTTACCAAGTTCACTGCCATAGGCAATTAGCTGTGCTCTTTGTACAAGCTTTTCATTGCCTAGAACTTTTTTTGCAAGCGGCTCCAACTCTATAGGCTGATTAACTAAGAATATGGGTCTATCTTTAGGCAAGCTTGCCCTAATCTTCTTAAAGATTAAATCTATGAGCCGACCACGCCCAATAAAGTCCTCGTAAACAATTTTATGAGTATCACAGTAGTCTTTTAGTTCTTCGTCCGAACAACTATCCAAATCTATACCAGTATGTTTAGAAAATAAATCCAGATAGTTCACCCGTTCAAAATCACCGCTCCAATCACACATATGCCCGCCTACTTCTATTCGCAAACTGCCAAAAGTTTCCTGAATTACATATTGATACATGCGTTGCCAAAACTGCAACAGCATATCAAAGTCCGCATAAGCCCAGTAAAACTCCATCTGCGTATAGTCTTGAAGATGAGTAGCAGAAATGCCTTCATTACGAAATATCCTGCCAATTTCGAAAACCTTTTCGTAGCCTGCTACAAGCATTTTCTTTAGAGGCAACTCTAGTGAAATACGCAGGTAGAAGTCTCTATCTAAAGCATTGTGATGTGTTACAAATGGTTCAGCTTCTGCCCCGCCAGTAGTAGGCTCTAGCACTGGCATGTACATCTCCAAAAAGCCTTCACCAAGTAAAAAATCTCTAAATGCCTGCCAGAACTTTGCCTTTTTTATAAATAACTCTTTTACTTCTGGGTCAAACAATATATCTAAATATCTTTTTCGGAGCTTAGTCTCCTCGTCAGCTATGCCAAAGTGTTCTGCTGGAAGTGGCAATAAGCTTTTAGCTAAAAGTCTAAAGCCTGAAGCTTGCAAAGTTTTCTCTCCAGTTTTAGTTTCAAATAGTTTCCCCTGTGCTTCTATGAAGTCTCCAACATCAAGAGTATCAAGGAAAAAACTGAACTGTTGGTCGCCAACAACTTCCTGCTTCACTAAAATTTGCACTCGAGCAGTACCATCTTCTATATGCGCAAACACAATCTTGCCCATACCACGCATGCTCCTCACACGCCCAACCAATGTCACTGTCTGCTCCAAAAGTGCACCAAACTGCTCCAACGCTTCTACATTGGTATGAGTACGGCTCGTAGATGACGGATAAGGCTCAAGACCAGCCTGTTCCAAGGCTTTTACTTTCTCTATTCTTCTGTTTCGTATATCTTCTAGTCGTTCGCTCATATGTAAATAGTAGTGAGTAATGAAACGTGAGGAGTGAGGACAAGCTTCCTTACCTTGAGAGTTACGGATTCCCCCTCACGGCTCAAGGCTCACTTCTCACGTCTAACCTAATAATTATAACAAAATCCACCCAGGCTTACCACGGGCGGACATTGGAAAATTCTACACAAATTTATTAAGAAATCGACAATACTTCATAGGTAGTATCGCCAGCTGGAGTAGAAATCTGCACTTTGTCGCCTACGCGTTTACCAAGCAAGTTCTTACCAACCACCGACTCATTAGAGATTTTACCTTCGGTTGGGTTTGCTTCATTGCTACCGACAATGGTGTATCTACGTTCAAGGCCCGCAACACTCACTGTAACAGTTGCACCAATAGACACTGTAGCATGATTAGAAGAGGTGTTTATAATCTCCGCGTTCTTCACCATTTCTTCTATTTCCTGAATACGACCCTCAATAAAAGACTGTTCTTCACGCGCCTGCGCATAATCCGCATTCTCGGATAAGTCGCCATGTGCCGCAGCCTCACGGATGCGCTCAATAACCTCTTTGCGTTTTACTTCAATAAGGTTTTTTAGTTCTTCATTTAATTTTACTAAACCCTCGGGGGTTAATAGATATTTTTTTGCCATATGCGAAACGCAGAATTAAGAATATGGAATTAAGAATTAAGTAAAAAGCCCAGGATGAACAAAATACTAACTGGCTTTACGTAATTCTTAATTCTTGCTCCGTCACTACTATCATTAGCTTTGAATAATGCTACATGAAATTGGACTAACAGTCAATACTCTAGTTATCCACCACTTACTCTAGACTCTGCAACCAACACTACATTTTCTAAGAGTTTAGCTACTGTGACCGGACCTACCCCGCCTGGGGTTGCAGTTATGTAAGATGCCACTCCTATAACCGACTCGGTGTCCACATCCCCCACAATACTACCAGAATCCTCAGAAGTACCAGCATCAATCACAATAGCTCCAGACTTTACCCAGCTCTTCGTAATCAGCTTTGGCTTACCCGCACCAGCCACCACTATGTCTGCTTGACTTGTTATTTCCATAGGTTTAACTGTGCCACTATCTACTACGACTACTTCTGATCCCGCTCTTGCTAGCAAATACGCTACTGGCCGACCCACCAGCTCACCCTTGCCAACCACAGCCACAGTCTTATCCCGTAAGTCAGATACGACCGAGCCTAGGATTGTTAAAACTGCACCAGCCGTAGGTGGTACTTGTTCAAATTTGCCAGAATAAAACTTTTGTACATTATCTGGATTTAGACAGTCCACATCTATATCAAATGGAATGTGGCGTAAGATATTTTGTACATTAAACTTCTTTGGTAAAGGTAGCTGCACGATTAGCCCGCACAAGCCTGGGTGTTTACTAATATCTAAAATCTTATCAATAAGTTCTTGCTCGTCTGCTGTATCGCTCACGTCTGCCTGCAAAAACTGAATACCAATCCGTTCTGCAATCCTGGCCTTAAGTGCTACATACTGCACGGACGCCGGATGGTTACCAACCAGCACATCACAAAAAACTGGCCTAAATGGCAACTTGCTTACCCTTGAGGTCAGGTCTGTATATATGGTTTGTGCTATAGCTTTCCCGTCAATTAACATAGAAAAGTGAGAAATGAGTAATGAGTAATGAGACGTGAGACGTGAGACGTGGAATAAGTATAGCTGAGAGCGTAAAAGGTGACAATTCCTAATTGCGTAACGATTCAAGACTTATTTCTCACTTCTGGTATCTATTTTCTGTCCACCACTTTAGTGCCGACTCTGTAATGGGCAAAGCTGCGGCGCCGCCTTCTCCTCCCCCTTCTACTAAAACCGTTACCACAATCTCCGGATTTTCATACGGCGCGAAAGACGTAAACCAAGAGTGTTCATGCTCGTTATTATCAAACTGCGCTGTTCCAGTTTTGCCAGCAGAGGATATGGTCAAACTTTGCAGCCGCTTAGCCGTACCAGCAAGTACGGTTTGTCGCATACCCTCCTGTACTATCTTAATATTTTTTTCACTGCCCAGCCTATTCACCAGCACACTCGGCTCTAGACTGCTTATCATCCCCCCCTGTTTATTTAGTACTGCGGAAACCAAATGAGGTTTCATGCCAATACCGCCATTAGCGATAGTCGCGGTCCACAAAGCCATCTGTAAAGGAGTTACCAACACGTCTCCCTGACCTATAGATACGTGATAAGTGTCACCCAAGTACCATTTTCCAAGTAGGGCGTTATTATTATAAAAACCCATCTTCCAAGTAGGATCTGGAACTAGGCCTGACTTTTCCCCTGGTAGATCTATGCCCGTTGGAGATCCCAAATTAAATTTTCTATAAAAGCTAGCCAGCTTTTCTATTCCCAAGCCATCTATATGATTGCTTTGGAGACCACCACCCACGACGTAGAAAAATATATCGCTACTCATAGCAATAGCACTGCGCACAGTCATGGACCCAAGCCCAGTTCGCTTCCAGCCTACGTAGTCGTAGACCACACTCGGGTTAAACTGATTTGGGATACTTATCTTCCCACTATCTACAATCACAGTCTTGTCTGTAATAACCCCACTCTCCAGCCCAGCCAAAGCCACCATTGGTTTAACTGTTGAGCCTGGCGGGAGCTGACCAGCGATAGCCCTATTAAATAAAGGTAAAGTTTTATCTTCTAATAAGCCCTGATAGTCTTTACTGTTTATACCTATCGCAAACAAATTGGTGTTGTAACCAGGATACGAAAGTAAGGCTAATACTTCTCCCGTCTTAGGGTTCATAGCAATAGCCGCTCCCTTAGCACCCGGCCTAATACTAAATTGTTTATATAGTTCCTCTTGCAAACCCTTATCTAAGGTAGTCTTTAGAGTTTGTCCCGGACTAGACACAACTTCTCCTAAATTCTTCACCACGCTTCCAACCGCATCTACCTCTACTATGTCTTTACCATTCTTACCTTTAAGTGCGCCTTCATACTGAAGCTCCAAACCGGTTTTGCCAACAACGTCTTCAGCGACATAGCTACCATCCCAAGCTTCGGCCAGGTCTTTATCTGATATAGCCCCAGTGGTACCCAGTACGTGTGAAAAAGTTTCACTGCCAACATAATTTCTGACTGGCACTGTTTCTATAGACATCGCTGGAAATTCCAATCTATGCGTTTCAAATAAGATAGCTTGCTCTGGGCGGAGCTTCGTAGCAATCTCCACTGGCTTAGTTGACTTAGGGTCAATAGCTTGTACGTTCTTAACAGTCTGTTCTTCTGTAATAGCTAATAAGTGATTTATTAAATCCAAGACTGACATAAGCGTGCCCAATGGCAAATCCGAAGGAGTTACGACTAGTCTAAAGCTAGCCATGTTATCTGCTAGTATAGACCCATACCTATCTAAAATTTGTCCTCTCGGAGCTAGACTCACCCTTTCACGTAACCTATTGCCTTCGGCTAGAGCCCTAAATCTTGTCCCACTGTTTATTTGTAGATATCCAAGCCTAGAAAAAAGCACTGTCACCATAATCAAAACTAAAAGGACCAACCAAGAAAACTTGGTCTGCTTAGAAGTAATTCGAGTTTGTGTATCTACTGGACTTACGTCGGTAAATAATGTTTCCTCGAAAGCCAACTCTCCGGAACCACTCGTTCCGCTCTCGTCGTCATAGGTAATAGGTATATCTCTAGGCTTCATATGCAAAACTTCAGCAAATAATGTAATGATCAAGTAACCTATGCTATATATGTTACGCCCGAGCCTCCTACTACATACGAATTGGCTTGTCTATACGGTGCAATATCTCCAACCACAAAACATATAACAGTAGAGTGCAAAAACCGCCAATACAAGACAATATCCACCAGCTTATATGGCTCAATAATGACAATCCAGGCCAAATAGGCCAACCAAGTTTACTCGCAAACATACCAAATAACCATAACCAGACCTGTAGTATTATATTTGCACCCACATATACAAGAGGAATAGCTGTGTAAACCCTAGAAGAAGGGACTATGTGCATAAATATATATCTAACCAATAAGTACATCCCCACTAGCCCCAAACCAAAGGAACCAAAAAGTAAACTACTCTCTAAATCCAGTAACAAGCCAAAGACCGCCACTAGCAAAATCCAGCGTGCTTCCGCATCTGTAGTGGCTAAAACAATCACTCCCGCCAAAATCAAATTAGGCACAAAGTGTGTCTGCACAAAAGTTGGCAATCCCACCACCATAATAAGCCACAACACTGATAAAAATAACAACGGCCAAAAAATAGTACGCATAGCATGGAAATTATGAGACTTTCAGAGACTAATAAAAACTATTTGAGACTAAATATTCATAATTATCCTAAACCACTAATCTCCACGTGTCTCTGCTAGTCTCACACTCTCTTTATTATGGTTTAAGCACATGGACAAACCTAATGTCCCTAAAATCTATAGGGCTACTCACAGAAATCTTATCAAACAAGGCACCAGTCTCGTGGAAAACTTCAGAAACACTACCTATTAAAACATCTGGTGGCACAGCACCATTTATGCCCGCAGTAGTTACCAAGTCGCCTACCTCCACATGAGCAGTCGGAGAAATATAGTCTAGCAACAAGCCACTTCCATATGAACCCTTAATAACCCCACTAACTTTCTTATTGGCTACTCTAGCATCTACATAGGTAGTAGAAGCAGTTAGTAGCACTACTATGGCAGTACTTTGCCTAGTTAAAACTACCTTACCCACCAAGTAACCGCCCGTTACCACACCTTGCCCAACCACCAAGCCCTTATCGGTTCCACAGCCTATAACCAAGGCTTGAGTTATACCTTCTGGATCACGCCCAAGAACAGTGCATGCTACAAGACCCGCGGGTGGTCTAGCCACAAAACCAAGTGTAGACTTAAGTGTCTCATTTTCAGACAATACTCCGGCATTTTTAGCCAAGTCCTGTTCTAACGCCTGCACACGGCTCTTAAGCTCGGCATTTTCTACATATAGTCTTCGGATAGAAATCAGGCCAACACCAAAACGGCGAATACTAACAGAGATGGACACAATTGGCTCCGTAACAAAACGAGGAGCAACCAACGCTGTTCTAGCTATGTACCCACCCACACTTCTAAATTGCAGTACTCCTAGAATTATAAATACTACAACAATTAAACCCAAGCGAGATAAAAGTCTAAAGTTTCTGTGCGTCATGTAGTTAGACACCACCAGCAAGCTGGTGGCTTAATGAGCATGACCCCGCCAAGCGGGGGTGGCTCACTCGGTGGTTAATTGATTAAAAGGAACCTGATGCTTTCTT
>JAHFJI010000071.1:0-1789 GCA_023245955.1 Candidatus Doudnabacteria bacterium
TTAGGGAAGATATAGTTAAAGATTTCATGTGGATGTATTATGTGGCAAGCCCTGTTTACGATAATGGGGCGTGGGGGAGGCAGTTTTTGCCATTGTTGAAGAAGAACCAGGAGATTCTGGGAGAAAAGATTGTGGTAGGGGACAAGGAGCTGGCGCCCACTGTGGAGAATTGGTTACTTGAGTACGATGCGTTTACCGGTAAGCCAGGTCCACAGAGGGAGGCTTTTGACAGGTTGCATTTTGTACAGAACAATCAAAATGCCAAACTTTTGAGTAAAGAAAACGCAGGGGTGTTGCTAAAACTTTGTGAGCTTTATGATTGGTTTTCCGATCCTTACGTTACAGAAGCAGAAGTCTCGGAGTTTGAGGATATGGCTCCAGCAACGCAGAGGGAAGGACTTAGGAATGAAGAAAATGGAATCAAGAATCAAGTCGTTCGAGACCCTGAGGGGTTCGGAGACCCTCGAAGGGAATCAAGAATCAAGATAGATGAGACTCTTCGCTCAAATGATTTGTTTAAGATGAAAGAGAGTGGTATTAACGTTGTTTCTTCAACATCCAATAAGATGGATTCCGGTCTTCCCTCACAAGGCTTCGTGGAAACCGGAATGACAGCACCCAAAAAACAAGTTCAGAAATCCAAACTCACTCCTTCCAACTTCGCTCCTCCTTCGCTCAAGCTATGGCGGACAGGCAAGGCTACGTCGGACAGGCATTCCTCATCCCTCACTTCTACTCGCAAGGCTTTGCCTGCTGAACCAGAAGAAAAACTGCTGAGCGCGCCTACACTGGCAGACATAAAGGCAGAAGCAGAAGAGAGAAAGCAGAAAGTACAGGCAGATATAGATAGGAAGCTGACCAAATTAAAGAATCAAGAATCATCCACCGTCGCCAAGGCTATGGCGGACAGGCGAATCAAGAATCAAGCTTAAGGACTTGCTTCTGAATACTTAATTCTTATCTACTTAATTCTTTATACTTCATACCTCCATGGGAAATCAAGCACAATTAGAAAATGTGAAAAAGTTGCTAGAAACTTCTCCGCAAGTTACATCTTCTGAACGAGAGGAGTGGCTTTCGTTGTTGCCGTTTATGAACGATAAGCAGCTGATGGAGCTAGTTAAAATTCTAGAGTCGCCGGTAAATGCATCTAGTCCTGCTCCGATTGCTCCACCAGCTATACCAGCATCAGCTATGCCTACACCAGACACTTCTAATTCTATATCTGAGGTGCTTAAACGCAATATGCCACTTGTGCCAGCGTCTAAGTCTAACGCATTGTCCACAAGCCAAGCCAGAGTATCACCTATGCTTGTATCGCCAGATTCGCCTAAGTCAGCAGTAGCTATAAAGCCTACTCCAGTTTTGCCAGTAGTGCCAAAGCCAGATACGGGATCAAATCAGGCAGTAGCCACCCCTATGGCTAGGCAGGAAAAGGGTGAGGTCAACAGCGTGGTGAAAGAAAAGATTATATTGGAAGAAGTTATGCCAGAAACAAAAAGCTTGGAAGATGCAGGAAGGCTGAATGTGGCAACTTTACGTGGCCGTGGTACGGTGACGGTGGAAGCGGAACTTGTAGCGCTCTGTAAAAAGTTTGGCTATTTTTCTGTCTTGTTTGCGCTTGAAAGCTCCCCACTTTATAAAACGTACTTAAATAGCGGCAATAGCGCACTCCAGAATCACGAGAGTTATGAGCAGGCAGAAACTAAACTTTCTAGTGCTGGACTGCCTTACTTAACTAAGCCTGAGTTTGAAGAGGTGAATGATTTACTGCAGAGGCTTAAGCATG
>JAHFJI010000071.1:1889-5167 GCA_023245955.1 Candidatus Doudnabacteria bacterium
GCACTCCAGAATCACGAGAGTTATGAGCAGGCAGAAACTAAACTTTCTAGTGCTGGACTGCCTTACTTAACTAAGCCTGAGTTTGAAGAGGTGAATGATTTACTGCAGAGGCTTAAGCATGCGTAAATTAATTTAGCATCTATTGTGGTATTATATATAGGTATAAAAGATACCAATATAATCAATAAATCTCTTTCAAAAGCCTACCCATACTCCTTATGTCATTCCGGAAGCCATCCCCAATCAAGTTGAGGACAGGCTGAGGGCTATCCGGAATCCAGTCTTTTAGAACCTGGATACCGGCTCGGGGGCCGGTACGACAAGACAAGTACTAAGTACTTTTGAAAGAGGTCTAATAGATACTAATACCATTTTTTAGATATAGTTTATAATTTAGGATTAGTATTCATTAGTATCATGCGTACCAATTTGTATATTAGTATCTTACATTATGCAGTTTCCAGTTCCACAATTTACAGACGTAGAAGACAGAATTATAGGTCCTTTAACTATAAGGCAGTTTGTAATTCTGCTGGTTAGCACGGGAGTGGTTTTACTATGCTGGTCACTCTCTAAGGACTATTATGTTACTGGGGCTGCGGGGCTTTTGGTGGGAGCTCCTGGACTGGCTATAGCTTTTGGACAGTTTAATGGTAGGCCAATGTATGCGTCTTTATTTGTGTTTTTGAACCATTACACCAAACCTAAGTTTTTTACTTTTCAAAAACAAGCCACGAGCCATCAGGTGCTGGCAGTAAAAGACCTGGAGCACAAACAGACTGCAGAGGAGAAAACAGCAGAGACTACAGATACTCGTTCCCGATTAAAGAAGATTCAGTTCCAGTTAGAGCAGAGGGAGCGTCAAGAAGAAGAATTATTATCAAGTAAACAAATTAACAAGTAAACAACTAAACATGTGGAGCAAGATTTGGCTGGTAACTATTTTGAAGTTTTAAAGAAGAAGATGGATGTTTATGTACATCTAGTTTATAAGATTTCTAAAACATTTCCCAAAGATGAATTATACGGTGCTACTTCTCAGCTAAGGCGAGCCACTCTATCTATCATCTTAAATTATATTGAAGGATATGCTCGTAAGCGTCCAGCAGTTAAGCTAAATTTTTGGGAAACTTCTTATGGTTCGCTAAAAGAGTCTAAGTACCTAATACACTTTAGTTATGTAGAAAAGTATATTGAATACTCCGAATACAGTGGAGCTATTAAAATCGCAGATGAGATTGGTGCTATGTTGTGGAAAGCACTTACCACCTTGGCAAAGTAAAGTCAGTATTATGTTAAGTTGTTTGGTTGTTAACTTGTTAAATTGATATGAGCCTTGAGATGCAAAAGAAAAACCAGACTAAGGGCAATCCTACCCATACAGCATTGCGGATTTCGGAAGTTCGTGACGATATTGTAATTATGCAAGACGGCACTTTGCGTGCGGTGGTGGCGGTATCCTCAACTAATTTTGATCTAAAAAGCGAAGAAGAGCAGAATGGTATTGTCTATGGTTATCAGCGCTTTCTGAACTCACTTGATTTTCCAGTACAAATCCTCATGCAAAGCAGGCGCTTAGATATAGCTGACTATGTAGGCAAGCTTAAAGTAGCTACCAGTAGACTTACCAACGAGCTTTTGCGTATGCAGGCAAATTACTACGTAGAATACATAAACCAGCTGGTAACCGAGGCTAACGTAATGAGTAAGAGCTTTTATATAATCATTCCCTTATCAGAAAACGTAAACCCTGCGAGTGGTGGAATTATGGGCAAGCTTTTTGGAGGTGGAGTTGCAAAAAAAGCAAACCAGAAAATAGAGAATATTAAACATTACAGTGAATTACTGGCGCAAAGAGTGGATTCTATAACTAGCAATTTGTCTGGTTTGGGTCTTAAAGTTGCACGTTTAGATACGGGCGCACTGGTAGAGCTATATTACAACTCTTATAACTTTGAATCTGCGCCGGCACTTGACAGTAGCACATTAGGAGATATTAAAATAATTAATGGCAGCGAAACTGCTACGAAGTAGCAGTCAATTAAACAAAGTAGCAACTAAACAATTAAGCATAGACCTGTAAATCAATTTAACAATTTAACATATAAACAATTAAACAAAAATGCATAAATCTTTTCCGGTATCTTCGCAATTAGATGTTTAATTGCTAAGTTGCTAAATTGAGAAACCTCCTATGTCACTTTTTTCAACCCAAACACCAGATGCAATAAAGGCTGAGAAGGCTAAGTTACAGTCGTCTAAATCTTCCACCGAGGTAAATAAGCAGGTGGCTGAACTGGAGAAGATCTACCAAGAAGGTGTGACCTCCTTAAAAGATTTACTCGCACCAGCGGCTTTAAAATATGAAAGTTCTTATTTTCTATTAAACGGCAAATATGGACGTAGTTTTTTTGTCTTAGCTTATCCCAGATTCCTTTCTACTAATTGGCTTTCGTTTGTAATAAACTCTGAAGGTGAGCTAGATGTGTCCATGTTCGTGTACCCCATAGATTCTGCGACTATACTGAAAAAGCTGCGTTCCAAGGTTGGAGAAATAGGTTCGCAATTGTCTATTAATCAAGAAAAAGGTATTGTTCGTGATCCTATGCTGGAAACTGCGTACCAAGACGTGGAAGGCCTTAGAGATGCGCTCTTACAAGGTACGGAAAAATATTTTAGGTTTGCTTTGTATTTTACTATTTATGCTAGTACTGAGAAAGAGCTAGAGGAAGAGTCTACCGTGCTGGAGAGTACACTTGGTGCCAAGCTGATTATCACCAAGCGAGCACTCATGCAAACTGAGCAGGGCCTGGCTTCTACGTTGCCATATGGCTTAGATGAAATTAATGTTGGCAATAACTTAAACACTAGTCCACTATCTACCACATTCCCATTTGTCTCTCCGGACCTCACTAGTAATGACGGGATACTTTATGGTATTAACCGTCATAATAATAGCTTAATTTTGTTTGACAGGTTTAAAATGGAAAACGCCAACATGGTGGTGTTTGCTAAGTCCGGTGCCGGTAAATCCTATGCCATAAAACTAGAGATCTTGCGAAGTCTTATGATAGGTACAGAAGTTATGGTTATAGATCCGGAAAATGAGTACCAGCACTTAGCCGAGAGCGTTGGGGGTAGTTTTGTAAACATTTCTCTTAACTCTCAGTCGCGCATTAACCCTTTTGACTTACCCCGTGGTCTTGAGGGAGAGAGCCCAGAAGACGTAATGCGTAGTGCGGTTATTTTCTTACTTGGATTAATGAACTTAATGCTAG
>JAHFJI010000072.1 GCA_023245955.1 Candidatus Doudnabacteria bacterium
CAGAAGTAATTTTGCCAATACCAATTTTGCCTATGTAGTTATCGTAAGCAATGGCCAAGACTAACATGCCAAAGGGCTTTTCTGCTTGCACTTCTGGTGCTGGGATGTACTTAATTACTGCCTCAAATAGATCGGTAATATCCGGCTCTGCAGACGGGTCAGCAATTAAACTTTTTAGTTTCTCTGGGTCGGTGCTGGTGAGTCCACGAATGCCAGAGGCGTAGATGATAGGGAATTCAAGTTGCTCGTCATTTGCGCCTAAGTGTACAAACAGGTCAAAAGTTTTGTTTATAGTGTGGTCTATTTGGGCGTCTTGTTTGTCTATTTTATTTACAACTACAATAGCCCGCAGACCTAGTTCTAGGGCTTTCTTGAGCACAAACTTAGTTTGGGGCATAGGGCCTTCTTTGGCGTCTACCAGTAAAAGTACACCATCGGCCATACGGAGAGTACGCTCTACCTCGCCACCAAAGTCGGCGTGACCTGGGGTATCTACTATATTTATCTTTACGTCTTTATAAACGAGTGAAGCATTTTTTGCTCTAATGGTAATACCACGTTCACGCTCTAGGTCTCCAGAGTCCATAATAAGGCTCCCGCCATCGTCTTTTACGGTGTGGGTTTGCTTGAGCATGGCGTCTACTAAAGTAGTTTTGCCATGGTCTACGTGAGCGATAATGGCAATGTTGCGTATGTTTTCTCTCTTCATAGTAGAATTTAAGATACAAATATACTAATGTATACGAATAAAACAAATGAATACGAATGTTGCTAGCAAAGATTCGTAGCTATTGGTATCATTCGTACCAATTCGTATATTAGTATCTACTATTAATAAAAAATGCCCTAAAGGGCTTACTCCAAAAGCATGTAAACTATAGCACTCAACCGCCTTTTTGGCAAATCTTGTTCAGACTTTTGCCAATTTGCTATACTTAACCTAGCTCCTGTATTCATGATTGGATTAGCATTAATTGTCTTGATTCATGATTCTTAATTCATGATTCATGATTCATCTTTTTATGCCCGTACAAAAACGATTGCAACTGATAAGTTTTCTAGTTTTATTACTGGTGGCGGCTGGGTTGGTGTTCGCTGTGGTGAGACCATTTATAGACATCTTAGTACTGAGTTTTATCTTGGCGGTTTTGTTTTATCCGGTACGAGACTGGTTCCTACAAAAGTTAAAGTCTAAAGTGTTGGCCTCTTTTGCTACGCTTGGAGTTATATTGCTTATTATCTTGGTACCACTCTTGCTTTTGGGCCAGGTAATATTTAGCGAGTCGGTGCACTTGTATAATAATATCCGCGATGGCAGCTTTGTGATTGATCGGGGCCAGATAATTAGCACTTTACCTAGTAGCGTGCAGGAGTTTATTACTAGCACAACCCAAGACCTTAGCGTGTACATAACTCGCTTTACTACAAATGCATTTCAGACTTTTTCTAGCATTGTTTCTAACTTGGCTACGTTTGTACTGTCCTTTTTCTTAACTCTTTTCACTACTTATTATTTCTTAAAAGATGGTAAGTATTTTCAAGAAGTTTTGATGGATATTTCTCCTATAGATGATACGCAAGAGCGTTTGCTGTTCACCAAAATTTCTAAAGCCGTAAACGGGGTAGTTAAGGGACAATTCTTAACAGCTGTAGTGCAAGGAGTGGTGTCCACTATAGGCTATGTGGTTTTTGGTATGCCCAATGCTTTTTTGTGGGGTTTGTTTACTACGCTTGCGGCTTTGGTGCCGACTGTGGGCACTTCTCTTGCGCTTATACCAGCGGTTTTATACTTGCTAATTACCGGGCATACGGGGCAAGCAGTGGGGCTGGCCATATGGGGAGCTGTAGCTGTAGGTTTGGTTGACAACTTAATTGGCCCAAGAGTGATAGGCAACACTACCAATGTGCATCCACTGCTCATGCTTATTGCGGTACTTGGTGGTGTAACTGCTTTTGGTTTCTTAGGGTTCTTGCTCGGACCCATCTTAATGGCCGTGTTTGTGGCTATGGTGGAGATGTATAGGAAAGACTTCCAGGCTTTCTTGGATAAATAGAATATAGTAGACAAGAATTACGTAAGTAAGTATATAAGTATCAAATAACATAAAATGCACGTTATGAATAAAGCTGTTGTAGGAATTTTTGTTGGAGGGTTGGTTCTGGTAGCTGGACTGGCAGTTTTTGTGTTTCTTGGATGTTCGGAAAAGTGGTGTGGGTTCTTGGGTAGCGATGCGGAGGTAATTGTAGATCTTGAGCCACCACGCAGTTTTAAGGATTGTGTGGCACTAGGAAATCCTGTTATGGAAAGTCATCCTAGACGTTGGGTGGTTGGAAAGATTACCTTTGTGGAAACAGTGCCGGCAGAGACAGTACCGGATTCGGTGGTTTTAGAGAGTCTGGTGGCCAATGGTAAAATTACCAGTCCGGTAACGCTTTTGGGTAAGGCGCTGGGTACTTGGTTCTTTGAGGCCAGTTTTCCTGTGCGGGTTTTAGACGCGGAAGGTAATGTTTTAGGTACAGGGGTGGCCGAGGCTAAGTCCGATTGGATGACTACAGGTTATGTCCCATTTACAGCAACTATAACGTTTAGTGGTGCCACTACCGATACCGGATTCTTAGAATTTGTAAAAGACAACCCTTCTGGACTCCCCGAGCACGATGCGAGTGTTCGTATGCCGGTTAGGTTTAGATAACCATCCAATCATATAAACATTTAAACAAATTAACAATTAAACATATAGGATATGTAACTGTGGGATATTTACTCTAAGTTGTCCCTTGCCATAAGCCATTCAATTGGTGCTCGGTCATCGGTTAAGACTGGTAGGGATGGGTTGTATGTTTTTTGGGTAATTGACTTTTCCAGACTAAGTTTCAGTGACTCTAGTTCTGGGTGCGAAGTAACGAATGTTTGGGTGTTATTTATATTGATTGAATTATTGCTGAGGATAATAAGGTGGTTGGAGTTTTTTTGTTGGGTTAAGGGCGCATCATAAACAAATGGAAAGACTTTACTTGCAGTATTTGTAATAGCACTTACCAGGTGGCTATCTATTTGGCCGATGGCTGCGATGTTCATGGCTACTAAGCCATCTGGGCTTGTATGCTTTTTTGCAAGATCCCAAAATTCTTTGGTGGTTAGAGTCCAGGGGATCTGGAGTTCATTTTGATAAGCGTCTACATAAATAATGTCATAGGTGTTTTGCGTGGAGTTGAGAAATGGTCTACCATCTTGTGTGTGGACTTCTACGGGCACATCTCCAAGTCCCATATATTGTCTAGCTAGCTTGCTAGCGAGCGCATCTATCTCTACGGCTTCTAGAGTGACACTGTTTTGATAATAATGATGGAGAAGTCTTGGGATGGTACCCCCAGCTAGACCTATGCAGAGTATTTTCGTGGAGGTTTTATTGGGGGATGTAATAAGTGCTGGAAGAAGAGTAGCGTAGTCGTAGTAAAGATTGGTAAGTAACTTATTTTTATTATATATAGACTGCACGCCAAAGCCGGCGTCAAATTGCATGATGATTTGTTCTTGGTTTGGTGCTGTAACTCTTATTTGCTGGTAAAGCGATTCCGCTTCGGCAATATTGGCAGAACTATGGATTATCATTATATGCCTAAAGCCAAATACCAGGATAATGCAAAAAGCTATTACGCCTGTTCTATGTTTGCTGAGTCCAGGAACAGTCACTAGTAGCAGTAGTAGCCCCGAGCCTAAAATGGTGTAGTTGGCGCCAATCCAAGGAATAAATATGAGCGTAGGTAAAAATGTTCCAGCGAGGCTACCAAGCGTAGACAGCGCAAAGAGTTGTCCTGCGGTATTACCCAGGTGGCCATATTTGGAGGCTAAGAGGGTAATTAAGTAAGGGGACACCACACCCAAGAGGAATATTGGTAATCCAAAGATTAATGCACTGGCTAGTACGGAGCCAGCTGTTACAAACCAGTAGATATTTACTCCGAGTCCAGTTGAGATTACTACTAGCAAGTACTTGGCTATACTTGGTACAAGTAGCACAACTATCCCAGCTGTGGTAATTACTTGTAGGAGAACTTGTTCGTCTAGGATCTTTTCTGCTAGTCTACCTCCTACAAAGTAGCCGGCGCTAAGGGCCAGTAATACCACGCCAATAATGCTACTCCAGACTATAGTGGAGCTCCCAAAATGAGGAGCCAAGAGTCTGGAAGCACATATTTCTAGGGACAAGCTAACTAACCCGGATATGGTGCCAACTAGCAACCAGTACCATCTTTTTTCTGTTATTTTCATAGCTAAATTGTACCATGTTCCTTCCTGTTCCTCCCCTCGGGTAGGGGAGGTTAGGAGAGGTACGATTATTTTTTATTATGTTAGTATTAAGGCATGGCTAAACTACCAAACATAATGCAACGGGTGTATAAAAAACTAACTACACCAAGTAAAATTCAAGATTTTATAAACTCTATTCCCGCAAATTTTGAGTTGCAAGGTGAGACAAATATGGCGCCTTTAAAAGTGTTGGAGAAGAATACTGCCCACTGTATGGAGGGTGCTATGCTTGCCGCTAGCATTTTACGCTATCATGGGAGATCTCCACTTATTATGGACTTGCGGGCCAAGAGACCAGACGATGACCACATAGTTGCACTGTTTAAAGTGGGTTCTTGCTTTGGCGCTATAAGTAAGACGAATCACCCTGTGCTTAGGTACCGAGAGCCTATTTACGAAAACTTACGTGAGCTGGCTGTATCATATTTTCACGAATATTTTGATAACCAAACTCGCAAGAAGAATTTGCGAGAGTACTCTATAGGCGTGGACTTATCTAGGTTTGATAATGTACAGTGGGAGACTACAGATAAAGATTTGTGGGAGATTGTAGAAGCTGTAGACGAGGCTCGCCATTATAATATTATTACTAAAGTACAAGAGCGGCTATTGAGGAAGGCAGAAGCTATAGAAGTTCAAGCAGGGAACATAACCGAGTGGAGCAAGGTAGGTAAGCGTTTATATTAATTATTACGTGAATATCGAGACTACTTCTCTTGTCATCCTCGGGCGAGTCCGCGAAGACCCGGGGATCCAGTATCTA
>JAHFJI010000073.1 GCA_023245955.1 Candidatus Doudnabacteria bacterium
TAGTAATAGTCTGTATAGAATCTATAATCGCCAAGCTAGGTTTATCTGCCTCAAGAGTAGCCAAAATGCTCTCTAAATTAGTCTCGGATAAAACACTTAGATCGGTAGACCTATCAATCCTGCCACTCCTTAGCGCAATTTGGTGCCCAGATTCTTCGCCAGATATATACAACACTGACTCCCCTGCCCGGCTTAAGTTGAGTGCAACCTGTAAAGCTAGCGTAGACTTGCCAATCCCTGGGTCTCCGCCAATAAGCACCAAACTACCTGCTACCAATCCTCCACCGAGCACTGTATCCATTTCGCCTATGCCTGTAGAAATGCGTAGAATATTTCTTCCTATGTTCTCACTTAAGAGCTGAGGCTTGCTTGCAAGGCTAGAGGTTCCCGACTTTACCGCCCTAACAACAGTTTCAGCAAAAGTGTTCCAATTCTCGCACTCCGGACACTTACCTTGCCACCTGCTGGTAGTAAACCCGCAATTAGAACATATAAATTGTGTAGTCGTTTTGGACATAAAATAAATACAGAATCAAGAATTATGAATTAAGAATCATGAGCAAAACTCATGAAAGTTTCTTACGCTTAATTCATAATTCTTGATTCTTAATTCTTCCCCTATCTTCCCACTGTCATCTGAGAAACATTTACTACATACAGGCCACCGTCAACAGTATTTTTGAAGAATAAATTAGTTCCATCCACACTGGTAAATAAATTCTTAGCTACAGCATTATTAGCCAAAGTAATAGATACTTGGCTCGCAGTACTTGCATCTACCCTTATAATAGTACCCGCAGGATGTTCTGTAGACGCATAAAGTGCATTGCTGTTTGGGGCCCAGACAACGGAGTCTAGCCCAGCTACTACGCTCATATTTTGCAACTCCCCTGTAGCAATGTTGGCCACCCAAAGTTCCAAACCACTAGAGGTTTTTCTATTAAACGCAAATTTCTGGCTATCTGGGCTCCACAACACTCCGGTGTTATACCCATCTTTCACAACCGTCCTGAAAAGCTTCCCATCTGGAGAGATAAGATGGATGGCATTTGTAGAATCCGTATTATCCTTGCGCCAAAACAAAATGGTACTGCCATTTGGTGCGATAGAAATTTCGTCATCCGCTTCCCAAAAATCCACTACTTTTTGCCAGGAACTCAAGTCGGCTGGAGAAACGTAGAGAGTGCTTTTACCATTTTCTGTCCACAAATACAGTAACAAATCCCCGTCCGGCATCCAGTTAAAACTGGTAATTTGTGGTGGCAAATCCACATACGCACCCTTGTCACTCACGTACACGCTCCACAACTTATTGCTTCCCGTGCCAACCTCCGCCACATAGTTATTTCCAGCACTGGGCCAATAAACCTTGGTAATCCCTGGTTTACTAGGCACGCCTAGCTCACGCTTGTTCGTAAGCGTTACAGTATTACTAGACGAGTCCAAGTCCGCCTGATACAACTGTGCGCTCTCATTAAAATAAGCAATACCATTCCCTTGATAGAATAAAACTGGACTTACTACTTTATCATCTGCCAATTGAGTAGCAGTCACTAAGTTGCTTCCACCCGGTGTAGGGGTAAGTACCGGCTCTGGAGTAGGCAAAGTGCTTATAGTAGGCTCTGGAGTGACAAAGGGTGTTGGAGCGGGAGTTACAGAGACCGGCGGCGTGGTAGTATCTGCGGACTTTCGTTTAAATATTAAAAAACCAAGCGTACCCACAATGAGTAAGAAAATTGCCCCAAGTATTGTAATTGCCTTTTTGTTCATAGTTTATTTCAAACCCAATCCAATGTGTCTACATTGTAACATATTTGAAGTAAAGTGATAAATGAGCCAGACCGAGCTAGAGCGGAATTATGAGTCAAGAGTCATGAATTATGAATCAAGTCAAAATTTTTATTCGTATTGCTTCATGACTCATAATTCCTAACTCATGACTCATCCTGTGCTACTTCCCAAACCCACCACTTAAGACATTGAATATAGAAAATGTCTTGCACACTTCGTTAGCAGAATTGGCCGTATCAGAAACATAAGAAGCGAGCTTTAAGGCTACCCCCGGCACATTTAACCCACTACACATCATAACCACTACTCCCAATATACTCACCACTAACACAAAAAATATTAAGATATTAAGCGCCACCACGCCCAGTTTTTCCATGTATTGCAATTCGGCCTTGGGTACAAATAACAATATAGACCCTAGTATCCAAGTTACAATCAATGACAAACATAATGTCCAGCCTAAGACATACCAGTCATATGAGGCACGAA
Source organism: Candidatus Doudnabacteria bacterium (assembly GCA_023245955.1). Lineage (GTDB taxonomy): Bacteria > Patescibacteriota > Doudnabacteria > UBA920 > UBA920 > JAEUSE01. Next base: position 2,281 of record JAHFJI010000073.1, read on the forward strand.
ACAATGTTACAGCTGCACTAGTACCCACTCCGGTCACGGCCCTTCGCGCCGCACGTAACAAGTGAAAATCTTTAATATCTCGCACTGTGTCTTGTGCTGTGTGTTTTAAGCCTTTTACATCTATAGCGGTGACAAGACCAGCCCCTGGAATGGCGGCGTCCAAAGCTTCCCTGCCAGCAAATTTGCTCGTATCTTTTACAACTTCCTTTACACCTGCTTTAGCTGTATCCTTAGCTAACTCTCTACCCAAAGATTTTGTACCAGACTCTACAAGACTACTAGCACCCTTAGCCGTCTCAGCTACTCTTCTGCCTCTACGCTCAGTTTGGTACGCTTCTTTAAACTTGGCCCCCGCTTTTCTATCTTCAGCTCCACGGCGCAACCTATCTCTTATAGTATCGGATTTATTAATATCATCAGCTCTTAAATTAACCTTATCCGTCTCCCATGCTGGTCGTTTGCCTGGACCGCCTCCGCCAGAAGCACCGTTCAAACCTCCACCTCCAGGAGGATTAGTACCACCACTACCATTTACAGCACCAGTACCACCTTTAGCATATCCTGAACTATCTAGTAACTTACTAGTAGCTTTATCAAAAGCCTTACCTGATACATAATCAGAGCCATAATCAGTAACACGACCAATGACAGACTTTTTATCACTACTTCGAATCTGACCAGCTGGTTTATTTTGATTATCTCCATCCTGAAAAGACACGGGAGCGTTAGTATCCGCCGTGTCTAGGTCTTCTAAGCCTGCCTGGTTATTGTTTTGGTCTTCTGCCATTTGGAAGATGAGTTATGAGTCAGGAGTTATGAATTAGGAATAAAGTCAAAGTTCTTATTCGTATTACTTCATGACTCATAACTCCTGACTCATGATTCTGCCCTAACTCGCTTGGTTCTTCTGCTGTTCTTTTATCTCCAAGAGCTGTTTAGGGTCTGTGGTAATAATCTGGTCTTCTATGTAAGAGGCGTGTATCTCTATGGCCGCGTGTTTAGTACCAGCAAAGAATATACCTTGTCCAACTTCACTCTCTAGTAACAAATATTTTTCTCCTTCGGTTAAGAAGAATGTCTCGGCTACTATGTTTATGCTAGCCGGACTTTGCTTTAAGAGTAACTGTATGGAGGAGTTAGTTACAATAGGTTTGCCATAAGGCGAGGCCATAAAGTCTGCTACATCTTGAGTAATAGTAGAAAGACCTAGATAGTATTTTCTGCAACGCTTAGCAATACCAAAAATGAACCTAGCACTATCTTCGTGTTGCATCATAACCCAAGCTTCATCCAGCACCAAGATTCTCCGTTTAAGTTCCGCGCGGACCAAGTTCCAAATATGGTTAACCAGCACAAACATAGCTATAGGCCGAAGTGTGTCTTCTAAGTCACGAATAGAAAATACCACCAGTGAGTTAACTAGTCCTACATTGCTTTGCTGGTCAAAAATTCCCGCAAATGTCCCTTGAGTATATTTAGACAGCCTCTGGGCCAAATTTTCCGATCCCACCATACCCCCCAGCACTTCTACCAAGTCTCCCATAGTAGGAAACTCTACACTCGTAAAATCACTACTTGCAGTAATATCTTTTTTAGCATAAGTCTGCCAGATAGCTTTATCCATTAGAGCTTCTTCAGTTGGGTCTAATTTACCTAGCATTAAGTTCATTAATCCAAGTAAGAAAATAACCGCACTACGCATTACGTCTTCTGGGCTCTCTCCCTCAAGACCACGGGGTAAGTCAAAAGGGTTAATGCGCGACTGAGAGTTAAGGGAAATGTTTACAAAACTACCCCCAACGCTCTCGGCTAAGTGCTGGTACTCATTTTCCGGATCTATAACCATAACTTCTGTACCTATCATAAGACTTCGCAAGATCTCTAGTTTTATGGCATAGGATTTACCGGCACCAGACTTGGCAAACACCACCATGTTGGCGTTTTCCATCTTGAACCTGTCAAACAAAATTAGACTGTTGTTATGACGATTTATCCCATAGAGTATTCCATCATTACTAGTGAGGTCCGGAGAGACAAATGGGAATGTGGTAGATAGTGGACTAGTGTTTAAGTTATTACCAACATTAATTTCATCTAAGCCATATGGCAAAGTAGAAGCCAAGCCTTGTTCAGTTTGCATGAGTGCTCGCTTGGTTATAATCAGCTTGGCACCAAGTGTACTCTCCAGCACGGTAGACTCTTCCTCTAACTCTTTCTCGGTGCTAGCATAAATAGTAAAATACAAAGCAAATCTAAAATATTTTTCCGTACCTTGCAGTAGCGCGTCTCTAAGACCTTCTACGTCCTGGTACGCAGTCTCTAGCATAGGATCCCGAACAACACCCTTCTCTTGATTAATAGATAATTGCGAGCCTATCTCACCCACCTTTGAACGCAGCTTTTTTAGAATAGTCGCAGAATCTATAGGGTACACGAACATGGACACGTCTAACTCGCCCTCAGAATTTATTACAAACGACAGCCAATTAGTGGAAAGGAATCTGGGATAAGCGAGCACAAAAAAGCTACGCCCGTATTTGCCATTCAAAAGAAAATAGGAGCTCTCGTACTTTAAGGCTGCTGGCGCAAGCAAGTCTTTTAAGGAGGTTACGCCCTCCTGATATATCTTCTCCAGTTCTGCAACCTGTTTATTTACCTCGCCGGAAGACTTGGAGGACTGCAACTTGGCTTTTTCTGCCTTAATCGCGTCTGGAGTTTTAGTTGAAAAAAGTGACATATGTTTAAACCGAATTAGGAATTATGAGTTA
>JAHFJI010000014.1 GCA_023245955.1 Candidatus Doudnabacteria bacterium
TGAAAGTGGAAGTTACTACTCCGGAAAGTAATATGGGTGATGTGATTGGGGACTTAAATAGCAAGCGTGCTCAGATAAACGAAATGAACGATAGACTGCACTTGAAGATTATTGACGCCATGGTTCCACTATCTGAAATGTTTGGTTACGCTACAGCCCTAAGAAGTATGACCCAGGGACAGGCTAGCTACTCAATGGAGTTTGATCACTATGCTGAAGTGCCAAACAACATTGCTCAGAAGATTATAGAGAGCCGTGCCGGGGTGAATGCTCGTAAAGGACAATAGAGTTGCAGATATACAGATTAATGCAGATTTACAGATGACTACAGATACAAGCCTGTACCTTTTGGTACAGGCTTTTTGGTGTAATTTGTAGAAGTTTAGTTGGGTGTGTATTATATAGATAATTCTAAAGCTAAACTTTATACATGCTTTCGGATAAAAAGGAATTCCTATATGCAGAGACTACTTATAAGATAAATGGTCTTTTATTTTCTGTACATAATGAGTTGGGTATGTTTGCTCGTGAAAAACAATATGCCGACTCGTTCGAGACAAAGTTAAAAGAATCGGGAATTGCTTATAGGAGAGAGCTAAGGATTGGAGATTCTGGAAATATATTAGATTTTTTGATAGATGACTTAATAATTATTGAGTTGAAATCTAAACCATTTTTACTCAGAGAAGATTATTTTCAGACACAAAGATATCTAGATTCTCTAAACTTAAGACTGGGTATATTAGTAAACTTTAGAACTAAATATTTGCAACCAAAAAGGATCTTGCGGAAACTATAATATCTGTAGTCATCTGTAAATCTGTATTAATTAGCATATCTGTACATATGGCGAACTTAAAAGATGTAATTAGACTTTGTAAAAATGAGTCGGGTAGGGTATTTATCTTGAGCGAGGCGGGGGACTTGGAATTGGTAATTATGCCGGCTCGGGACTACGCTGAGCTAAAAGGGCTCCAAATAGAGTCTCGGGTTAGTGCTCCAGATCCAGAAGTAGTAAATAGAGAAATTGAGAAAGCCCAGACAGCAGACAAAGTCATGAGGCCACAGCCGGGTCCAAGTATTTCTACCATACCTAGTAACGAGAACGACTTGCGCGAAGAGGTAATAGACCCAAGCTTTAATTTTGATGGGCCGGACGACCTTTAAGAATTGGAAATGGGTAATTGATAATTGGAAATCGTTAGGACTTGAATTTAGGTGCTACGGGAACCTTGCTGGTTTCCCCATCTGGCTCAGGCACGTGTACGTGATTCGCATCTGTGAAAACCAGCAAGGTTCCAAGTTTTTTTACTTATCTTTATTTGAGTTGACATGAGGGTAGTAAATTACCTATAATGCCTGTAGCTTACAGGCAACTATAATTGCTTGGTTTGTTAGTTTAGTAATTAATTTCGCTCTGGATCATCCCATTTAGTGGGATAAAAAAGAGAGTCCCTCGGCTCTGAATCTGTGTGTACAGATCTAGGGGCGAGGATTTCTCGGGCGATAAAGGAAACATAAATGGCAGAAGCATTTGATCGCTCAAAGCCTCACATAAATGTGGGAACCATTGGTCACGTAGACCACGGTAAGACTACTCTTACCGCTGCAATCACTACTGTGCTTGCGAAGACCGGAAAGTCTAAGGCTCGCGCCTATGACCAGATTGATAATGCTCCGGAAGAAAAAGCCCGTGGTATTACCATCAATACTGCTCACGTAGAATACGAGAGCGATAAGCGCCACTATGCGCACGTGGATTGTCCAGGCCACGCTGACTACATTAAGAACATGATCACCGGTGCCGCTCAAATGGATGGCGCTATCTTGGTGGTTAGTGCAGCAGATGGTCCCATGCCTCAGACTCGTGAACACATCTTGCTCGCTCGCCAAGTAGGCGTGCCTTACATAGTAGTGTTTATGAACAAGGTAGACATGGTACAAGATGCAGAACTCTTGGATCTTGTAGAAGAAGAAATTCGTGATCTCTTAAAGAAGTACGAGTTCCCTGGCGATACTACTCCAATTATCCGTGGTAGTGCTTTGAAGGCTCTTGAAGGCGACCAGTCCGAGTTTGGTGAACCTGCCATTCTAAAGCTTGTAGAAGCTCTAGACTCTTACATCCCACAACCAGAGCGTGCTACTGACTTGCCATTCCTCATGCCAATCGAAGATATCTTCACTATTGAAGGTCGTGGTACTGTGGTGACTGGTAGGATTGAACGCGGAACTTTAAACATAAACGACGAACTAGAAGTAGTGGGTCTAAAGCCTACTGTTAAGACCGTGGCTACTGGTATTGAAATGTTCAATAAGCAGCTAGACAAAGGTATGGCAGGGGACAACGCTGGTGTGCTACTCCGTGGTATAAAGAAAGAAGAAGTAGAGCGCGGACAGGTGTTGGCTAAGCCAGGCTCAATCACTCCACACACAGAATTTACTGCTGAAGTGTATATCTTAACCAAAGAAGAAGGTGGTAGACACACTCCATTCTTTAAAGGTTACAAGCCTCAGTTCTACGTACGTACAACTGACGTAACTGGTGAGGTAACTCTTCCAGAAGGTACTGAAATGGTTATGCCAGGTGACACTATTACCGTAACCGTAAAACTTATTACTCCAGTGGCTCTTGAAGAAAAGGGTAAGTTCGCCATCCGTGAAGGTGGTAGGACTGTAGGTGCTGGTGTTGCTACAAAGATTCTTAAGTAATCTAACGACTCCATCCGCGACTTGCCCGACGAAGCCTTGGCGTAGTTGGGAGGTGGCCGAACAGTTGGAGCCGGAGTAGTTACTAAGATTATCAAATAGCATAGAAGCGGATACACGCAGAAAAAAACCGTTCCGATGTAAATCGGAACGGTTTTTTGTTGGCAAAATCAATGGCTTGACTAAAGTATGAAGTGGATGCAAAATATGCTAATTACGGTTTACTTTTTTTATATCGTTACAAAAGCACCGAGATACGTCTCGGTAAAAATTAACGTCTGAAAATCACTAGGAGGTGATTATGGCTACTCGTCCTGTGTTTATTGGTGCCGGGCCAGGTGCCAACTGGGAAGATCTAATGCGGCTGCTCATTACCAGCAATGTGTCTTACGAGCCGACGTTGTTAGTTGAGTTGGGTGGCGGCAGGGCGTTTGAGGCTTGGGCAGACGCTCGCTGGGGTAATAGACCCGGGTTCAGAGCCCGGATAGACTTTGCCGAGTTGGGTTGGAAGCTCAACTACCAGGTAGTGGGTTTTGTATTCGTAACCACGGCAAAAAGTTTACCGGTCGTACAGGCGGAGTTAAGCCATTTCTGTCTGGACATAGGGATGTGTTTTAGTCCAGAAAGCAAATTGTTTCTCGTCTGCCCAGAGGCAATGTGTGGGATTTCTTCATCTCTCATACTTAACCTGCAGGGTCAACGGTTTCACTATTACTACAATAAAAGTAAAACCGTTGCCCACGCGGCTGGGGAAGTAGAAGAGGAACTTAGCCGAGGGTTCCCACAATGAGGCGGCAGACAAACGGGCATAGTTTTGGGTTAGTTTTAAAGCAGCTAGGAGCTTTTGGACTAACCCTGATTTTTTTATGAAAGACTATTAGCACTTTTTTCACATATGTGAAAAAAGTGCTAGGACGTGCATCTGGGTACATCAAAGTTTTGCAAAGTAACACCTGTTTTACAAAACAAAAAGCCGCAAAGTTTTGAATGTTGACTTTGCAGTCTACACTCGCAACTACGCGGCTTTAAAAATCTTTTTTGGCTCCTCCTTTGGGGGCGACCGCTACTTCGGCCCGAAGGCCGAATAGCGGTAGTCTTGTTGGCCGAGCGTGCGGAATTCGGCCGAATACTTTTGGACAGCCAGGTCACTAGGACCATGGATGTCCACGTTGAGTTTGTAGTCGCTGACGTGGCCCCCGAAGGAACCGTCGGCATTGACTCGCATGGACAGGACGAAGTCCTCTCCGCGCAGCTGCACCCTACTTTGGCACTTGTTTACCTGGTGGGTGCAGTCCAGGTCAAAGTTGCCCCATTGGCCGGATGGGGTATCGGCCGTGAAAGGTGGAACAATGTTTTGCCTCCCGCTTGGTCGGGTGGGCGTGACGTTCGGTTTCATGAGCGGATCCTGTGACCCGCATGCGCTGATGATCAGGATAAGCGCGAACGCGATTGCTGTTTTCATTTTTGTGTACCTCCTAGAGTGGCGCGGGTGGTTTAGGCCTACGCCGGGTTGTGGGTTTGCGTAGCGCTGGGGGTTGCAAGGCTCCAGAGCTACGCCGTACGCAAGCTTCGTGTGACTACTGCGGCCACACCAAGCCACCGTTGGCTACCGCCTGGTAGATGGCGGCCAGACCAACGGCGGCTCCGATGACGAGCAGGATGGTTGCAATCAATCTATCTTTTTTCATTTTTTGCCGACCTCCTTTCCGGCATCGAGGTCGCGGTTGACCTCGACCAGCGGGCGGGCGTTGAGGATGGTTAGCTTACCACCGGTCGGTTTGTAAATCATCTGCGGCGGCACGGCTGCGCCGCCGGGATGAAATTCAAGCCTTTCGAGCGCAACCCCCGGACGGATTGGGCCGTAGAATTGGTCTGGGTAGTCCTGGTTCAGCCATGCGATACGGATGACGAAAAGCCCTTTGCTGTCCGTAAAATAACGCCACCGCTCGGTGGTGGCGTTGTCGTACCGGGTTTCTTTTTGGTCTTGGCGGCAGGTGGCGACCCGCTGGCCTGACCGAGAAACTGGCACGAAGTTGATGGTGTGCTCGGGGCCACCTCCGCAGGTGACCTTGGTACTCGGGTTCGCTTCTTGGCCGTGCGCTGCTCGGTTGCACCGAACAACTGTAAATGCCAAAAGTAGTATCCCGACCAATATGTATAGCAGACCCTCGCTTTTGTCGGACATTTGATCTCCTCGTTGAGAGCAGGACAGCTGGGCTTTGTCCTGCAGGTTTATAAATTTCCTTTGACTTTATGTATATTTAGTAAAAGTTGCTGAATTCAGCAACTTTTACTAATATTGCTTGGGTGTGGAGGAAATTTGTGTTAAACCTTAAATTAGTCGCGTGACTGTTAAAGTTTTGTGCACCTGGATGGGCACAGCACAGCTGGCTACTCTCAAATTTTCTATTTTTAAGGTACGAAAAAACAATACCATTTTAGCATATTATGGCGCTATTGTCAATATTTGATAAATATGCACAAAAAATAGCCTATAGTTGTTGACAGTTTTTTTAGATTAGGCTAGAATTAGCCAAATGGTTAAGTTTACATTAACCTTTATTTTTTAGGGCTATTTATCTATTATATTTTAGGCTTGTTCTAGCTAAAAATCCTAAAAACAGCACTTTTATTTGTTAGTTACTTCTAAGACACATGGATAAGGAACTACCGGCTAAACCCCGAATTCGCATTAAAATACGTGCATACGATAGCAAGCTGATAGACCAATCAGCTCGCCAGATTGTAGACACAGCCAAGCGAAGCGGAGCACAAGTACATGGACCTATTCCATTACCTACAGACCGTCGTAGGTATACAGTCCTAAAGGCAACTTTTAAATACAAGAACAGCCGTGAACAGTTTGAGATGCGCACCCACAAACGCCTAATAGATATAGTGGACGCAAACTCCAAGACTGTGGATTCTCTAACCAATCTTAATTTACCAGCTGGGGTAGATGTAGAGATTAAAATGTCCTAACGCGATCCGAATCTACGAATGCATGCGAATCTACGAATAATTACGAATGGGATATCATAAATTTGTTGATTCGGAACATTCGTTGGTTCGGATAGTTGTTACAGTGTAGATGCCTTCCCGCGAGTAGCGGTGATAACCATCTATCAAAATACTTTGGAATTTTCCTTGTTATTTTGATGGGTGCGTGCCCATCTTTTTTAATTAAAGATACCAATATACTAATCTGTACGAATGATACCAATGGCTACTAATTCGTACTATCAGCATTGGAGCAAAACTTTAGCATTAGTATCATTAGTACCAATTTGTATATTAGTATCTTATATTCATGAACTTTATAGTAGGCAAAAAACTAAACATGACTCAACACTTCCTTGCTAGTGGGGAAGTTGTTCCGGTTACAGTGGTAAAAGCGTTGCCGGCTACTGTAGTTCAGGTTAAAACTGCTATTGGTAAGGACAAGTACAATGCTATCCAAATTGGTGTAAAGACAAGCATCGCAGGGACAAAGAACCATAAAAAGAGCGTATTGGGGCACTTAAAAGGCGTAAAGGCTGGTAAGTTGGTAGAGTTTCCAGTAAAAGATACGAGTGAATATACAGTTGGACAAGTAATTGACATTGCAGGTTTTCAGGTTGGTGAGATGGTAAACTGTGTAGGTACTATGAAAGGTCGTGGATTTGCCGGAGCCATGAAACGACATGACTTTGCGGGTTTCCCTGCTAGTCACGGTCATAACAAGCCTCGTAGTGTAGGAAGTATCGGACAGCGTTTTCCACAACACGTCCGTAAGGGTTTACGTATGGCTGGCCATATGGGTACAGTCCAGGTAACAGTTAAGAACTTACAGGTAGTGAGTTTGGATGCTAAAGCAGGTCTTCTGATGCTAAAAGGTGCAGTACCAGGTTTCCGGAATGGAACTATTAAACTTATGTCTACGGGTAAAGTTAAACCAGTTGGTAAGGTAGTAGAAGCTAAGGAAGAGAAGAAAAAGAAGTAAAGGTATTGCAGATTGCAGATTGTAAATTGCAAATTAAAATGCATTACAAATCTGAAATCTGAAATCATAAATTTGCAATTTACTATGAAGGTTTCAGTTTACAACCAACAAGGACAAGTAAGTGGCGATATCGATCTATCCGATAAGCTTTTTGCGGTGGCTCCTGATAGCCACTTGCTTGCAGAAGCAGTTCGTATCCTTCAATCCAATAGCCGGCTTGGACTTGCCCATACTAAGACTCGCGGAGATGTTCGTGGTGGTGGTAAGAAACCATGGAAGCAAAAAGGTACTGGACGCGCTCGTGCGGGTTCTACAAGGTCTCCAATCTGGCGACACGGTGGTGTAACTTTTGGTCCAACATCCGACCGTAACTGGGAGCTAAAGTTAAACAAGAAGTCTCGCATCAAAGCTTTAGCTATGGCCTTAACAGATAAACTGCAGTCTAAACAGCTTGTGGTGGTAGATGATATTTCATTGGCAGAAAATAAGACTAAGCTAGTTGTGGGTGTGTTGAATGATTTGGCTCGTAATATTGCTGATTTTGGAAAGAAGCGTTTGCTGATTGTTCCTTCTGGGCGCGCAGGGATAGTAAGGGCGAGCAGAAACTTACCTTTCTGCCAGACTGCTTCTGCTAGTACTCTCAATGTACTGGAAGTGATGAAGGCAGATACGGTAGTTGTGTTAAAAGATTCTCTACCGGTATTGGAAAAAACTTTTGTGAAGGAAGTCAATAAGAAGTAAGTAAACTTTTCTACGAAATTACGAACTATTACGAAACTACGAAACAATCATACATCTTATATATCCATTTCGTACTTTCGTATAAATTCGTAATTTAGTAGAAACCAATGGTTATGGCAACTAAAGACAGAAAACCTACTGAAGCGAAAATTCATCCGGGCGAAAGGATGCTTGTTCGCCAACCCCGATTGTCTGAGAAGGCTGTAGCCCTGAACAAGTTCAATCAGTACGTGTTTACTGTTGAACCTAGCGCAACTAAATTACAAGTAAGGCGACACTTGGAAGCCTTATATGGCATTACTGTAGACAGGGTAAACATGATAAGCATGGAAGGTAAGGAAAAGCGTTATGGCAGAAGCGTAGGCAGAACAAAGAGTTTTAAGAAAGCCATCGTAACTTTAACCAAAGATTCTAAGAAACCAGAAAGTTTAGAAGTAGTATAAATTATCCACCAATACACGAATTACACAACTTCCACTAATACTGAATTTGAAATTCGTGCCATTCGTAAGATTAGTGAATTAGTGAACAATTATGGCAGTAAAGCTTTACAAACCAACTACTCCAGGCAGGCGCTTCGCAAGCGTAACGGATTATTCGGCGTTGACTAAAAAGGTTAAGGCCCCAAAAAGTCTGTTGCGCGCAAAGCACGTCCAAGCAGGTAGGAATAATACTGGTAAGATCACAGTAAGGCACCGTGGTGGCGGTAGTCGTCTGCAGACTCGGGTAGTAGATTTCATTCGTACAGATAGAAAAGATATACCTGGTAAGGTAACTGCAATAAGCTATGACCCAACTCGTACAGCTTTCTTGGCCCTTGTGTCTTACCGGGATGGGGTAAAGCGCTATATCTTAGCCCCACATGGATTAGTGGTTGGTCAGATGGTGCTGTATTCCGATACTGCGGAGATTAAGCCGGGTAATCGTTTGTCAATTAGCAATATTCCGGTAGGTACATTTATACATGATATAGAACTAGTCAGAGGACAAGGTGGAAAGATTGCTAGAAGTGCTGGTAATTCCGCTCTACTACAAAACATTGAAGCTGGGTTTGCCATGCTTAAGCTTCCAAGTGGAGAAATCCGCAAGGTCAGAGTGCAGTGTGCAGCTACTATCGGCACTCTTTCAAATGGTGACTGGATGAATGTAAGACTTGGAAAAGCCGGACGTAGTCGCCACATGGGGATTCGGCCGAGTGTGCGTGGTAAGGTTATGAACCCAGTTGATCACCCTCATGGTGGTGGTGAAGGTCAAAACCCTATCGGTCTAAAGTATCCAAAGACTCCTTGGGGTAAGCACGCACTAGGTGTGAAGACTCGGGACAAGAAAAAGGGTAGCAAGAATGTTATTATGAAGCGTAGAGGTAAGAAGTAACCTTATTCCAAGGTTGACGACTGCCGAATCTCTCAGCTGACTCGGAAGCGAGTACACGCGAGTAGCTGTGAAATCCGTCAGTCGTCCACCTAGAACTTTAATTTATGTCTAGAAGTTTAAAAAAAGGACCATTTATAGACCCAAAGCTTGCCAAAAAGGTAGCTGTTTCTAAGCGTGGTGACAAGGTAAAAACTTGGTCTCGCGACAGTTCTATTTCACCTGAAATGGTAGGCATTACTTTCGCCGTGCACAATGGTAAAATCTTTATAGACGTGTATGTTACGGAAAACATGGTTGGTCACAAGTTAGGCGAATTTTCTCCAACTCGCAGGTTTACTAGACATGGTGGTAAGATGGCTAAAGAGCAGGAGGCAGCAGTTGCAGCTGGTGATAAAGCGAAGATGGCGGCAGTTAAGGCTCCAGTGAAGAAGTAAATAAGAAGTAAGTAAACTTTTCTACGAAATTACGAAACTACGAAACAATCATACATCTTATATTATCCATTTCGTACTTTCGTATAAATTCGTAATTTAGTAGAAACCAATGGTTATGGCAACTAAGACTATAAAACAGAATACTCCTACTCTTGTAAGGGCTCATGCTCGTAGTCTTCATATTGCACCCAGAAAATTGCGCTTGGTGGCTAACATGGTAAAGCGCATGAGAGTCCAGGACGCTTTGGTACAATTACAGTTTACTAATAAAAAGGGAGCTGATATTGTTACTAAGCTACTTAAGTCCGCGATTGCTAACGCAGAGCACAACTTTTCTTATAGTCCAGATGGTTTGTTTATAGAGAGCATTACATGCGATGGCGCACAGGTGATGAAGCGCTATATGCCAAGAGCTAGAGGAAGCAGCAGTCCACTTAACAGGCGAATGTCACATCTGAATATTGCTCTGGAGTTTAAAGAGTCGGCAGTAAGTAAAACGGGTAGGTTTGCTAAACTTGTAGCAAAGAACAAGCCAGCTGAATTTGATAAGCCAGAAGAGCCTAGTGTGCCAGTAGCAAAAGATGCTGAGGCAAGACGGAAAGATACACCTAAGACCGGCGAGCAGATTAAGCAGAATAAGGTGCAGCAGAAACGTAGATTGTTTAATAGAAAGAGCGGAGTATAAAAAAAGCTTCTAGGTACTAGCTTCTAGCTTTTAGGGAAATACAGTAATTTCTCTGGAACCTAGTAGCTAGCACCTAGAAACCTAGCAGCTAACTTATATGGGTCATAAAGTAAATCCAACTTCATTTAGATTGCAAATCACAGACACGTGGAAATCCAAGTGGTTTTCAGCTTCTAAGTTTGCAGAGTTTTTGCAAGAGGACGTGTCTATCCGAACCTTCTTAGACAAAGCGCTTAAACGTTCTGGACTTGTACGTGTAGATATAGAACGTAGTAATGCTGGTAGCCTAAACGTGATTATCAAAACCACTAAGCCAGGACTTATTATTGGCAAGGGCGGAGCTGGGATTGAAGAGCTAAAGAAAAAGTTGGTACGTGAGCTCAAGATTAAAACCGATGTACGCATAAGTATAGAAGAAGTACGCGATATAAGCTTGCACGCTCAAGTGGTGGCTAATGGCATCGTAGAGCAGTTAGAACGCAGAGCCGCTTTTAGAAAACTGATGAAGCAAGCGCTAGAGCAAGTGATGAATGCTGGGGCTAAGGGGATTAAGGTGGCCATTGGGGGACGACTGAATGGTGCAGAAATTGCTAGAACTGAACACTTGTCTGCAGGTAAAATTCCACTGCACACGCTCAGAAGCGATATAGATTTTGCTAGAAGTACAGCTTTTACGACATACGGAACTATAGGTGTAAAAGTCTGGATATATAAAGGAGATGTATTCGTGAAGAAGGGCGCATCTACTGAGAAGAAGGTATCGGACTTGGAAACTGTATAAATAGAGAATATTTATTGCAGATTGTAGATTGCAAATTGCAGATTGGTAAAACCACACTGCATTGCAAATCTGCAATCTACAATCTGCAATTATCAATTATTTATGTTATTACCTAAGAAGTTAAAACATCGTAAACACCACAGGGGGCCAATTCGTGGCCGTAGCACTGCTGGTAATGATATTGCCTTTGGGCAGTTTGCTCTTAAGTCTAGTGAATCCGGTTGGGTGACTGCTAGGCAAATAGAGGCGGCTCGTCGGGCTATGACTAGAAGTGTACAGCGAGGTGGCAAGATTTGGATTCGCATGTTTCCAGACAAGCCTATTACCAATCATGGTAATGAATCTGTGATGGGTGGCGGTAAAGGTGCGGTGGATCACTTTGTGGCGGTAGTGAAGGCTGGGAAAATATTGTTTGAGATGGATGGTATTACAGAAGTCCAAGCCAGAGAAGCTATGAGACTGGCCTGCCACAAATTACCAGTCAAGACTAGATTTATTGTTAAACAACATACGGTATAAATTGGAATTTACAACTATTTATGAAAATGCGCGATTTAAAAACTAAGAGTGAAACTGAACTCCGGGCTGAGCTTGTAAAGCTTAAGCGTGAGTCGCAGGAATTGTCTACCAAGATTAAGCTTGGGCAGGTTAAGACTGTGCATACGGCCAGGGCTCTTAGAAAAGATATCGCACGAGTGCTAACTTTATTATCAACACAGTCTTAACACGGCCATCAATTATTTAAGTTTATGACTACGACAAGCTCCAATCAAATATTAGTAGGCAATGTGGTTTCTGCAAAAATGGCTAAAACCGTTGTTGTGGAGGTGCGTACAAGGAAGCGTCACCCTAAGTATCATAAGTCTTACACAGTATCTAAACGGCTTAAGGCTCATGTGGAAAGCGGTGAGTATGTAGTGGGCGACAAGGTGAGTATGGTGTCGGTAAAGCCTATTAGTAAAGATAAAAGATTTAAGGTTATTAGTAAGACATAACTTATACGAAATTACGAACTATTACGAAACTACGAAACAATTAGGTAACTCATATCAACTTCGTACTTTCGTATAAATTCGTAATTTAGTAGAAACCATTAGGTATGTTACAAGTACGATCATTAGTAAAAGTTGCAGATAACAGCGGTGCAAAGATAGTGAATGTTTTTTCCGTCAGCGGTAAAAACGCTCGCAGATTTGCTCGTCTTGGTGATATCATTGCTGGGTCCGTAAGACAGGTTTCTCCTGGGGGGCAGGTAAAAAAGGGTGATAAGGTATACGGGGTAATTGTTCGGACTCGCAAAGAGGTAAGACGTGAGGATGGTTCGTATATTCGTTTTGACGAAAATGCTATAGTACTGGTAAACAAGGATAGTGTAGAGCCTCGCGGAAGTCGCATTTTCGGGCCGGTGGCTAGGGAACTGAGGGAAAAAGGCTTTGCAAAAATCGTATCATTAGCCCCGGAAGTATTATAGGTCCTATACGACCTATAGGACTTATAAGACCTATATGATGAATAAGATGAAAATTAAGAAAGGCGATACGGTCAAGGTTTTGTCTGGTAAAGACAAAGGTCGCACAGGTAAGATCTTATCTGTTGTGGTGGATCGTGGTTTGGTGGTTGTCGAAGGTGTGAATATCCATACTCGCTTCCAGAAAAGCAAGAAGGCTGGACAGCCAGGCACGAGAATTACTTTGCCGAGTCCCTTTTCTGTTTCTAAGGTGCAACTAATTGACGGGACGACTGGGCTTCCAACTAGAGTGGCTTATAAGATTCTGGATAATGGTACTAAGCAGAGGATAGCTAAGAAGAGCGGTAAAGCAGTGTAGAGCAGTATATACGTAAGTACGAGTTAAGAATTACGTAAATGTCAGGATACTTAATTCTTACTTACTAAACTATTTATGGAACGATTACGAGAAAAATTTAATAAAGAAGTAGCCCCAAAACTTTCTAAAGAATTTGGTTATACCAATATCATGAGTGTGCCAAAGATTGAAAAGGTGGTTATTAATGTTGGAGTTGGGAAAATTGGGCGTGATCAAAAAGTCTTGGACACTGTTGTGGCAGATCTTAGAGCCATTACTGGTCAACAACCGGTTAAAGTTGCTGCTCGTAAGTCTATTGCAGGTTTTAAGGTGCGTGAAGGTCAAGTGGTGGGTGTAATGGTTACTTTGCGCGGTGATAGGATGTTTAGTTTTATAGACAAGTTGATTAGTATAGCCTTGCCTAGAGTAAGGGATTTTAGAGGAGTTAAGTCAACTGGTTTTGATGGCCGGGGTAATTATCACTTAGGTTTGAAAGAGCATTTGGTCTTTCCCGAGGTATCTTCTGAATCGTTAGAGCATGTGTTTGGACTGGAAATATCTATAGTGACCACAGCTGGGAGAGATGATGTAGCAAGAACATTATTAAATTTATTTGGTTTTCCGTTTACTAAAGAATAGCTGATGAAGGCTAGAGAAATGAGCAGTGAGACATGAGTATACGAATACTTCTATCTCCTTGCTCAGTTCTCAAGTCTCATTACTCAAGTCTAATTAATCTTATGGCAACTAAAGCTCACATTGCAAAAGCAAAACGAAGTTTGACCCGGGCCAAGTTTCCTACACGCGTAATAAGGCGTTGTTGGAGATGCGGTCGTAAGGGTGCGCATATGCGCGACTTTAATATGTGTCGTATATGTTTTCGCGAGCTTGCAAGCCGTGGAGAAATACCTGGAGTAGTAAAAGCAAGTTGGTAATAAACCTCACTTCCTAATTCATATGAACACCGATTCAATAGCAGACATGTTAACTCGCATACGTAACGCGACTTGGGTACAGAAGCCTGAGACCGTGGTGCCACATTCTAAACTTAAAGAAAGTTTAGCTAATTTGCTATTGGCCGAAGGCTACATAAGTGGCGTGAGCGTTGTCGGTACTACCAAGAAGTTTATTCACATTACTCTTAAGTACAATCATGGTGAGTCGGTTATAAGCGGCATTAAGAGAGTTAGCACTCCAGGACAACGCATTTACTTGCCGGCCACACGTATTCCCAGAACTTCCAGTGGTTATGGTATAACAATTATTTCTACTTCTGCTGGACTTATGACTGATAAACAAGCTAGGAAAGCTAAAGTGGGCGGGGAAATATTGTGTCAGGTATGGTAATTAACCGGTACGTACGTAAATAAGAATTAAGAATTACGTACCAAGATAGCTCACTTAATTCTTTATTACTTTATTACTTATTATATATGTCTAGAATTGGTAAAAAACCTGTAGTATTGCCAGCCGGCACATCAGCTGAGCAGAAAGACCACACTCTTTCGGTTAAAGGACCGAAGGGCGTATTGGCCTTGGATGTCCACTCTGACGTTTATATAGCTGTTAGCCCGGAAGAAATAGTGGTATCTGTGGGCAAGCCAGACAACAAACAGCAAAAAGCTCTGTGGGGTCTATTTCGTTCACTCGTACAGAATTTGGTTACTGGCGTAACAACTGGCTTTGAAAAGAAACTGGAAGTAAACGGTGTAGGTTTTAAGGTGGCTGTGGTAGGTAAAGATTTATCTATGCAGTTGGGCTTTTCTCATCCAGTTATAGTGCCCATCCCCGATGCATTGGAAGTAACTGTGGAGAAGAATGTTATTACAGTGAAGGGAGCTGACAAACAGTTGGTTGGCCAGTTTGCAGCTAATGTTAGATCCTTGAAGAAGCCAGAACCCTATAAAGGCAAGGGCATTAAATACGAAGGCGAAGTAATCTTGCGAAAGGCTGGCAAGGTTGTAAAGGCCGTAGGAAAATAATTATATGTCAGATAAACGAACTCCAACAATTCATGCAAGACGTGCTAGACGTAAGGCGCGAGGCCAGGTTTCGGGTACAGAGGTGCGACCCCGTCTTTCTGTATACAGAAGTAGCAAACATATCTATGCTCAGGTAATAGATGATGTAAATAGCAAGACTTTGGTTTCTGTTTCTAGTGAACAACTAGAGAAGACTGGCACAAAGTCGGATATGTCTGCTGTTGTTGGTAAGAAATGTGCGGAACTTGCTTTGCAGGTGGGAGTGAAGGAAGTAGTTTTTGATAGAGCCGGCTTTAGATATCATGGCAGAATTAAGGCACTGGCTGAGGCTGCTAGAGAAGCAGGGTTAGAATTTTAGCAGTAAGAAGTAAATAGTAATTAGTAATAAGCAATAACCATACTATCAATACTATTTCTAATTACTCATTACTCATTACTCATTACTTATTACTATTTACTTCTTACTAATTACTAAATTTTTATGGAACGAAGACCTAAAAGAAATGGACCTGGAGGTGAGCGCCAACAATCTGAGTTCGACCAGAAAGTGGTTGAGGTTAGTCGTGTGACTCGTGTTACTGGGGGTGGTAAGCGCATGCGTTTTCGTGCGCTTGTAGTCATTGGCGATCGTAAAGGGCGCGTGGGTATGGGTCTCCGAAAAGGCCGGGATGTGGCTGAAAGTGTTACTAAAGCAGTAAACCACGCCAAGAAAAATATTCTCGTCATTCCGCTCGTGGACGGCACTATTCCTCATGAAACTAAAGTTAAGTATAAAGCAAGTATATTAGTTATGCGTCCAGCAAAGCCTGGTACCGGTGTGATTGCTGGTGGAGCTGTTCGCCAAGTTGCGGAAATGGCTGGCATAAAAAATATGATGAGCAAAATGTTTGGTAGTTCTAACAAGGTGAATAATATAAAGGCCGTGTTTTCTGGATTCCGAGCCATGCGCAGTAAAGAACAGCTTGCACAAAAGCGTAAATAATATTTTTCTACGAAAGTACGAAATATACGAAACTACGAAAACCGTACAACTACACATTAGCTATTTTCGTAGTTTCGTAAGAGTTAGTAAGTTCGTAGAGGAAATTCTTAATTTATATGTTTAAATTACACACAATTAGTAAGCATCCAAAATCTACTCATCGTCGCAAAGTGGTGGGACGCGGACTTGGTAGTGGCAAGGGTACATATTCTACTCGTGGTGGTAAAGGTCAAACTGCAAGAACTGGTCACTCCAAAATGCCAGCTGGATTTGAAGGTGGCCGTCAGCCTTTAGTCAGACAACTGCCAAAGAATCGTGGGTTCAAGAGTCTAGCAAATGAAGCATTGGCACTCCGACTAGATCGTATAGCCAAGGCTTTCCCAGAGGGTGGGTTGGTTAATATGGAGATTTTGCACAAGAGAGGTATAATTGCCACGCATGTAAAGAAAGTAAAGATTGTTGGTGGGGGAAAAATTAGTGCTAAACTAGATGTAAAGGTGCCAGTAACAGAATCTGTGCGTGCGCTTATAGTCGCTGCGGGCGGAACAGTCAAGAAGTAGCGCGATACGAATCTACGAATGCATTCGAATCTACGAATAACTACGAATGGGATCGCATTTGTATCATTAGCATGAATTAGTATATTAGCATCGTGTTATATGAACAAACTTAGTTTAATCTGGAAAACAAAAGACTTACGTAACCGAATACTTTGGATTCTTGGTTTACTCATTGTTACTCGTGTCTTAGCGCATATTCCAATTCCAGGTGTGGACGCATCTGCACTTAAGAATGCTCTGGCTCAAAATCAATTTTTGGGTCTTTTGGATTTGTTTTCTGGTGGCGGGTTAACTAACTTTTCTATCGCCATGCTGGGTGTTGGGCCTTATATTACTGCTTCAATTATCGTCCAGCTACTTGCAGTGATAGTCCCGTCCATAGGCGAACTTCAAAAAGAGGGTGGGGAACAGGGCCGTCTAAAAATGAATTTGTATATGCGTTACTTGACTATCCCCTTGGCCCTCTTACAAGGATTTAGTACTATTCGGCTGTTGCAAAGCCAAGCTGGCGGACAACTTTTATCTAGCTTTACTAGTTACCAGTGGTTCCTAACTCTCCTGTCTGTTACTGCTGGAACTATGCTGGTTATGTGGATTGGAGAAATTATTGGGGAGTTCGGTATAGGCAATGGCATTAGTTTAGTGATTTTTGCTGGCATAGTGGCCAGGCTGCCTTTTTCAATTAAATCATTGCTAGGTTTTTATACTTCAAGCCAGTTACCAACTTTTCTAGCATATTTTGCTGTGGGCTTAATTGTGGTGACTGGTATTATTATAGTCACAGAAGCTCAGAGGAACATTCCTATTGCTTATGCACGTAGAGTGCGTGGAGATAAGATGTTTGGTGGGGTAAGCACACATTTGCCGCTTAGACTTAATCAAGCTGGAGTAATACCTATTATCTTCGCTATTTCTATGTTGCTTTTCCCAGCCCTAATTGCTCAGTTCTTTACAAATGCAAAAACTGCGATAATTGCTAATTACGCTGGTAAAATTGTGAACCTGTTCCAGTCTCAGAACATGTACTATGGTATTGCTTACTTCTCACTGGTAGTTTTGTTTACCTATTTCTATACTGCTGTGGTGTTTAATCCAGATGAAGTGGCAGAAAATGTCCAGAAAAATGGTGGGTTTGTCTCCGGACTCAGGCCTGGTAAGCAAACCGCAGATTATCTCTATCGCGTACTTACGCGCATCACTCTTCCAGGAGCGGTATTCTTAGGGCTTATTGCTATCTTGCCGTTCTTGCTGCAGAAAGCTACTGGCACCCAGGCTCTAACTCTTGGTGGTACTAGTATTTTGATTGTAGTGGCTGTTGT
>JAHFJI010000015.1 GCA_023245955.1 Candidatus Doudnabacteria bacterium
AAACACTGTTTTATTGGCTCCAACTCATGTAAGATTTTTGAAGCAACGTCAGTTTGCTTTTGGACTGGTAATATTTTTAGGAGTAGTTTTGTCTGTGTTTGGCACGCTTGAGGTAGGTAGCCTACTCGCACATGGGGTAGACTTAAAGGGTAGAGTACTTGGTCAGGTGAGTAATGCAATTTCTAAGCTTGAAGATGGTAGGCAAGATATACTAGGTGAGGATCTGGAATCCGCTCAAAACAAGTTTGGGCAAGCTATAGAACAATTTAGACAAAGTGGTGAAACTATACAAAATGGGAATGCTTTATTCTCTGGTTTGCTTAAATTATTACCAACCGGTAGAGATGCAAAAAAGCTTTTGGAGGCGGGTGAGGCAGGTACTGAGGCAATCTTACATATTACAAATTTTGCTAAACAGCTTACCGTGCTAAGGATAGGAGAAGATGGTTTTAAAACCGGAAGTACCGATGCACTGAAGAGCGCCAGATCTGAATTGGATATGGCACGAGTAGATTTGGCTGGCGCCATGAATGCCTCTTCGGGTGTAGATATCTCAAATATACCTGAACAATATCAAGATAAGTTTAACCAAATTATAAGTCTTGAGAAAGGGCTTAGTACTAGCTTGGAAACGCTCTCTGATACCTTTGATGTGCTGTCGGTACTCACACATGAGCGTAAACATTTACTGGTCCTTTTGCAGAACAGTAACGAGCTTAGGCCGACTGGCGGATTTATTGGTACTTTCGGCGCCTTTGAACTAGAAAATGGAGTAGTAGAGAAGCGGAATATTAGTAGTATCTATGATCTGGATGGGCAATTACAGTCTAAATTCATACCTCCACTACCTATGTTTGCTGTGAATAATAGATGGTTCTTGCGTGATTCAAATTGGTTTGCATCGTTTCCTGAATCTGCAGAGGCTATAAAATCTTTTTATAAAGAAGAATCGGGCATAAATCCAGATTTTATTCTTGCCATTACGCCAAAGTTAGCTAAAGATTTGCTCGAACTCACTGGACCTGTTTACTTACCGAATCAAGATATAACATTAGACGTTGATAACTTTATAGAAGTAACACAAGTTGAAACGTCAATTAACTACGACAAGACAGAGAACAAACCAAAGCAAATGTTGGCAGATCTATTTCCTGTATTACTAAGTAAGGTAATTAGCCTATCTCATGTAGAGCTACCGAAGCTTCTTGCAGTGTTGGAGCAGTCTTTGGCGTCTAAAGATATCCTCATCTACTCAAGTGATAAACACGCTTCACAAGTCCTAGCGAAGCTTGGTTTTGACGGTAGATTGGCAGATACCGGTCGTGACTATCTAAGTATAGTATCTAGTAACTTAGGTGGTACCAAGACAGATCTGGCTATAAAGCAAGCTGCTAGCTTAGATACAACTTTTGGAACTGATGGGCGCATAGTTAATACCTTAAAAATAAGGAGAGAAAATCCACTGCCACATACAGAAGGTCTAGAGAATAAAGACTTTATGAGAGTCTATGTACCTCTTGGTAGTAAATTACTCTCAGCTAAAGGTTTTTCTTATGTAAATGTAGATGCCAAGTATGGAAGTAAGGGAGATATGCATCCTCAAGTACAAGAGTGGGAAAATAACGCTATCAAAGAAGTGGGGAGTGGTATGTTGGTAGGCGTAGAGTCAGGCAAAACCTTTTTTGGGAACTGGGTAGTACTAGAAGGTGGTCAGAGCCAGACTGTGGAGCTTGTGTACGAGTTGCCTTTTAAGCTTGGTACTATTGATAGGTATGGCATAGTAGTACAGAAGCAACCAGGTGCAAATATTTATGCACTTAAGTATAATTTAAAAATCTCAGACCACAGGATACTTTGGAGTACAGATAGTGTATTGACCGGTGATAGTATAGAAAAAGAGATGGAGATAAGCAGGGATAGGTTTTATGGTACGGTATTACAAGCATATTAGTACTTGCTAGTCCTGCTTCAGTTAAATTTTACATTTTATATTAGCTATCTAGAAGACTAAAGAATATTTTTATCTGATGCGCAAAACAAATTTAAGTGGATTTTATAACACCATCGGTTGGTCCTCGTTGTTAATAGCGGTATTGACTCTAGGTTCTAGAATAGTAGGGTTATTGCGTATCCGGATTTTTGCCAGTCGCTTTGGTGCTGGACCCATTCTAGATACTTATTATGCTTCTTTCCGGATACCAGATTTTTTAATGGGAATTTTTATTGTGGGTACTTTGTCTCTAGCAGCTTTGCCAATTATTACTCAGTATACAGTTAAGAACAAAGAGGAAGGTAAGAAGCTGGTGGCCAAACTTTTGAACTTAACATTTGTAGGTATGGCGGCATTGTGTGGTGTGACGGCATTATTTGCACCAGCTATTGTCCACTTAGTTGTGCCGGGTTTTTCCGCAGAAGCTGCTAGAAACGTGGTTATGCTTACACGTATTATTCTGCTAGCTCAAGTCATATTATCTATTGCCAATGTTGTATCGTCCGCGTTAAATGCCATAAGACATTTCTTTTGGGTGGGATTTGCGCCCATATCTTATAACATAGGTCTCATTCTTGGGGCGGTTTATTTTTACCCCAGATACAATATGATTGGTCTTGGTTACGGTGTGGTCTTTGGTGCAGTTTTACATACTCTCGTACTCCTTGCAGACTTTTACTATGTGGGTTTTAGGCTGATGCCAGTTATAAAAGTGGATAGCGGAGCGCTAGCCATACTCAAACTTTATTGGCCAAGACTCCTCACATTTGATTTATCACTTTTATCACTTATTTTTGCATCGATTTTTGGTTCGTACTTGGCTCCTGGAAGTATCTCGGTATATTCTTTAGGCTTTGATTTGCAGGCTGTGCCAGTAGGGGTAATTGCCTTTGCTGTAGCGACTGCTAGCTTTACTCACTTTGCCGAATACTTTGTAGCTAAGGATGTTCGGGCTTTTACTGAGTTACTTAGGGCCTCGGTAGTGCGCATACTTTTTTATATGCTACCCATCTCCGTGGTGCTCCTGCTTCTTAGGTCACACATTGTGAGGATTATTTATGGAGCAGGACAGTTCAACTGGGAAGATACTAGAGGTACTTTTAATGTACTTGGGGTACTTGCTTTCTCACTCATTGGACAGTCTCTAGTGCCTTTGTTCTCTCGGGCTTTGCTAGCTCGTCTAAACACTTGGACTCCGGTAATAAGTAACATATTATCTATTCTTGTCACTATTTGCACTACAGTCTTGCTTGTGCCAAGGCTTGGCATCTTGGGCGTGGCCTGGGGTTATGTCGCTGGAGTTACGTTTGGAGCCATGTTTTCTTATTTTTGGCTACGTACTGTTTTGGTGGCAGACAAAGAGCATGCTGCGCTTTTTACCGGTCAAGAACACATATTAGTTAGCCACGCTAGTAGAATACTCTTTGGGGTGTTACTTTTGGCTGTAAGTACTTACTGCACATTGTTTTTGGTGGCGCCATTTCTAAATACTCATACTTGGCTTGGGCTAGTTGTGCAGTCTCTTGTGAGCCTAGCTGTTGGAGGTGTTATATACTTGTTTGTTTGCTATGGATTAAATTTACCAGATGTAAAAATATTTTCTGATATTCTTAAAAAGATAAATTTTAAATTTAAGAGTTAAAAAATAGTGTCATTGCGAGGAGCCCGCCAACTGGCGGAGACGCGGCAATCTAAATTTGAATTAGATTGTTATATAGTTTCATGGTTCCATTGTTAGGATACCAATAAATTAGTTTGTATTTTATAACAATGAAGCAATGGAGCAATGAAACAATTACAATGAGATTGCCGCGGACTACCTCGCAATGACGGAAAAAGTATATTCTGCTAGAATACCCCCATGTCTGACCTAGCTCATATACGAAATTTCTGCATAATTGCGCACATAGATCACGGTAAATCCACTCTTGCGGACCGGCTTTTGGAAATAACCAAAACTATAGACAAGCGAGACATGAAAGCCCAGGTTTTGGACTCCATGGATCTTGAGCGCGAGCGGGGGATTACTATAAAGCTACAGCCTGCAAGGATGGAGTACGAATACAAGTTGTCAGGTTCTAGGTTACTAGCTACTAGCAAGGAAGGTAATGCATCTTTTTCTAATACCTCGCAGCTAGAAGCTAGAAGCTATGTTTTAAATCTCATTGACACTCCTGGACACGTAGACTTTGCTTATGAAGTCTCTCGTAGTTTGGCTTGTTGCGAGGGGGCTATTTTGGTTGTGGATAGTACGCAGGGGATAGAGGCACAAACGCTTGCCAATGCTTATCTAGCCATAGAGCATAACTTAACGCTTATCCCAGTGGTGAATAAGATAGACTTACCAAACTCAGACAGGGAGAAAACAGCCAAGGAACTAAAAGACGCATTTGGATTTACGGACGAAGAAATATTATACGCATCAGGCAAAACCGGTGAGGGTGTAGAAAGTATTTTGCAGGCTATCGTAGAGCGTGTACCGGCTCCAAAAGGGCAGGTAGATGCACCTCTGCGTGCGCTTATTTTTGACTCTGCTTACGATACTCACCGCGGAGTGATCTGTTTTGTCCGAGTGTTTGACGGTAAGCTTATGCCAAGGCAGAAAGTTTTTACGCTCGGAAGCAAGACCGCGGCAGAAAGTTTAGAGGTAGGTTACTTTCACCCAAAAATGGAAAAATCGGAAGCAATTAATTGCGGCGAAGTGGGCTATATAGTTACAGGACTTCGCGATGTTTCAAAAGCGAGAGTCGGGGACACCATTACCCTAACGTCCGAGCGGGCAAGCACAGAAGCTTTGCCGGGCTACAAGCATGTAAAACCCATGGTTTACGCGACTATTTTTCCGGTGTCCGGTGACGATTATCCCTCACTTCGCGATGCTATGGAAAAACTTCGCTTGAGTGACGCGTCACTTGAGTTTGAGCCAGAGCACATACCCAGTATAGGGTTCGGGTTTAGAACGGGTTTTTTAGGTCTCCTGCATATGGATATTGTGCAAGAACGGTTAACTCGTGAATATGATTTAGACCTCATTTTGACCGCGCCAAGTGTGGCGTTTAAAGTTGTTCAAACATCGGGTGAAGAAGTTATAGTGCAGTCTGCGGCGCAATTTCCAGATGTATCTACCGTACAAGCTATTTTAGAACCCTGGATGAAAGTGAATATCTTAACACCTTCCGATTATATAGGTCCGATTATGGATATTGTGACCAAGCGTCGCGGAATATCCGGCAATATTCAGTATCTGGGAGAAGACCGTGTAGACATGCACTTTGAAATGCCTTTGGGTAATATAATTATAGACTTTTACGACAAGCTAAAAAGTGTCTCCAGCGGATATGCTTCTTTGAACTATGATTTTATAGAAATGCGTCCAGGTGATTTAGTTAAGGTGGACATTTTAGTCGCAAATGAAAAAGTGGAGGCCTTGTCTTGTATGATGCACCGCTCGGTAGCAGATACAGAAGGTAGGGAACTGGTTACTAAACTAAAAGAACTTATTCCACGTCAGCAATTTGAGATAGCCATTCAGGCGGCCATTGGTGGGAAAGTTATTGCCCGCGAAACTATTTCCGCGCTCCGTAAAGACGTGACCGGGTACCTCTACGGCGGTGATGTGACTCGTAAGATGAAACTTCTAAATAAACAAAAAAAAGGCAAGAAACGCATGAAGAAGATCGGTAAAGTAGATATACCACAAGAAGCATTCTTGGCCATATTAAAAAAATAATGTAGACGAATCTACGACTGATACTTGTTTTGTAGGGGCGCGCAAGCGCAGCCCCTACATCCATATGGTATTACCAAAAAGAAAACCAATTTGCTTGAATAGTTTTGACTATTCTTCCCGCTTAGAGCACATTTATAGTTTGAACTGTGGGTGGCTAAAGCTCGCCCCTACAAAACTAACAAAATAAAAAAGCAGTGCAAGAAGTGGGGTCATTTTCTTGCACTGCTGAAGCTAACTAGTTTCGGGACTTGTTTCAGTCGAAGCTTGCGATGGCTTGAGCCTCGTCAGCAAATATTTCGAAAAGTGTTCCGAGCTTGATTGTAGCGCCGGAACTCGCCTAGGCCGCCGGTGTCAATTTTGGTGACTCCGGCCATGTTGATCAAGACGGCCACTTTTTTCATCTCGGCCAACTCGTCCAACTTACGTTTCAACTGGACGTCGCCATCGCCGAGCAAAATTTTGCCTTCTACATCCAGAATCACCACATCGCCATTTTTGCGCTCTGTAATGGTCATAGGGCCTTCTTTTTTCTGCGTCACCTTGCTCAAGCCCTAGGCAAGGTGGGAACGAGCCCGCTGCTAGAGGTTGGTAAGCAGAACCTGCTCAACCTTCCTATCGCTGGTGCATAACTGGCATGGGCAGTGCTTGAGGCACAGCTCATGAACCGGGCAATACCCTTCGCACTTGCGTGTGCAGGGTATTGTTATTTTCAACCCCTGGCTAAGCCCTGGTTGCTTTTGGCAACATGGGCACGCCACAGGGATATCTATGAACGACATATCTCCTCCTTCGCCAAGCCGCAGCCGGCTGGCGCGAGAACTGCATTTTTTGGTTGGTTTTTGCTAGGGATAGTATA
The DNA here is from genome assembly GCA_023245955.1 of Candidatus Doudnabacteria bacterium. GTDB lineage: Bacteria > Patescibacteriota > Doudnabacteria > UBA920 > UBA920 > JAEUSE01. The sequence goes on from JAHFJI010000015.1 coordinate 6,577, forward strand.
GGCTGAATATTAAGTTTTTGTCCATTCGTGGTATAATTTGTTCATGTGCCGGAACAGAAAAACCATACAAAAAGTGTTTGGAGTGTTGGCGGTAATTATGATTTTAGCTATGTTGGTTTTAGTTTTGGCTCCGTCTATCATAAAGTAAATAGTTATATACGGATGCATACAGATTTACAGATGACTACCTATCCTAGTATCTGTAGTCACCTTTCAATCTGTATTAATCTGCAAATCTGTAATATGCGAAGCATTATTTTAAAGCCAGAAGAAAAAGTGGTCATGCTATTTCGGTCTAGCCCGGCCGTATTGTTTAGGTACGCTTTGGTTACGTTTGTGGTTTTATTACTAGTTCTTTGGTATACGCTTAAGTACCAACTTTTTGTCGTTTATGGTGTATGGGCGTTTCTACTTATATGTTTAACTATTTTGTGGTTTTTCCAAAAGTACTATCTTTGGTACAGAGAGAAATATATTATCACCACAGAGCGACTAGTTAAGACTGTGCACGAGAGTATGTTTCGGCAAGTAGTAAGCGAGACATCGCTAGACAGAATTTTAAACATCAGCTTTAGGTCTACTGGTCCTTGGTCGGTAGTGGCTGGGTTTGGAGACATAGACGTACAGGTGGTGGGAAGACTAGAGCCAATTGTGGTAAGATCTGTAAACAGACCAGCCGTAGTAAAAGAATTTATCTGGCGGCTACATGAACAAGCGATCAAGTCTACTGGCAAAGAGCACGCTAAATCAAATGAGTACGCTAAGCCAAACCAGCCGATAGAGTAAGTTCTGAGTTCTAATATACTATGCAAAATCATTGGACCAAATATTCAACTATACTAGTTGTTTTAATATTACTAGGCAGTTTAGCTTTTTTTGGTATACATCAGTACAAGCGTTATCAGGAAAGTGCTACTATAAAAGCTCAGATCACTGCTCTTAAAGCCGAAGCTGGTAATATAGAAGAAAAGAATAAGGAATTAGAAGATTCTCTAAAGTACTTAACTAGTACCGGAGCCACTGAACGACTGGCTAAGCAACAAATGAACTTGGAAAGGGAAGGGGAGATAACTGTAGTCTTTTTACCTCAAGAGAGTAATGTGGTTAAGCAGGAAGATGCAAACAAACCTCATTGGCGAGAGTGGTGGGATTATTTTTTCCAAACTAAAGTCTAGACTTATGAATCACCTAGAGCACATGAGTTTGCATCGGTTAATAAAGCTTCTTGGAGCGGTCTTTTTGATTGTTTTAATTGCAACTGGCGGAGTGCTTTGGCTTTACTCCGGAAAGACCTCAGAGCTCAAATGGAGTTTACTGGCTAGCCTCCACTTACCAGTAGGCAAGGTTGGTGGCTCTTACATGGATGCTAACTTGGTACACGAGTATTCAGATCTTACTAGTTTATTAGGTAGCAAAGTGCCCGCGTTAGGTAATATGCTTGCATTAGAGGCTGTGGCTCATGGGCGAGTAACCGTTAGCCTCGAGGCTTTGGAGTCTACTAAAAAAGAGCTGGAGATAGATGAACTATTTCAAAAAATCGCCAAAGTTAGAGGAGATGAGTTTGCTCTTGATACCATCGGTAGACAATACTTATTAAATACTAGGTTGAGTACTTGGTATGCAAGCCAAGCCAGTTTAGAACCGGAGCTGAGTACTCGGGTAAAACAGGCCTACACTGCTCTCGGTAACGGCCAGTCTTGGACGAGTGTTGCAAGTCAGATGAGTGATGACACTGCTACCAAATGGTTTGCTGGCGATACTGGTTATGTGGACTTATCGCAGGCTCTTCCAGAGTATAGAGACGTAGTATCCAGGCTCCAGCTTAACACTTTGTCTATTGTTTATTCTAGGTACGGAGTGCATATGGTGGAAGTACGTGAGAGAGTAAAGCACGAGGGAGTGGAACTCACAAAACTTCAAGAAGTGTTATTTAGGACTCAAAACTTCGATAGTTGGCTGTCTAAAGAAATGCGTGGACAGGTATTTTCTTGGTATTTACAATAGTAAAAATCATATAAGTATTTAAACAATTTAGCGTATAAACATAAAAATATGGGTATATGGCAAAATTAGTTGAATTCTTGTAATATATCAAAGCTATATGCGGGATTAGTACAATGGTAGTATGAGACCTTCCCAAGGTTTAGACACGGGTTCGATTCCCGTATCCCGCTCCAGACTTTGCAAGAGCTTTTAAAAAGGTCTGGCTAAGTCTGCACATCAATACTTTAGCCGTTAATCAAAGCATATATAGCTTGCCGGCTTAGCTCATCTGGTAGAGCAGCGGTATCGTAAACCGCAGGTGGTCGGTTCAAGTCCGACAGTCGGCTCCATAAATTTTACTGAAAGGTCGCGGGTTCGATTCCCTCCCTCGGCTCCATTGGTGTAGGGGTAAACCGCAGACGGTCCCGACTCGGAGTCGGGACAGCCGGCTCCAGACTTCGCCAAAGCTTCGTCTGGCTTACGCCAAGTAGAAGGTTTGTCGAAGTCTATTAAAGTTAAAATTACAGGTATAAGAAAAGTCCGAGCTCTGAATCTGCCAGCTGGCGGAGAAGGTGGGCTGTATTTACGCCACATTTGTGGCGTTTTAACTTGCAATTTTGATTTATTTTTGTTAAGATTTATATGCAAAAGTACTTAAATTTAAGGCTTAATTGTGAGTTTAGTGCCAGAAAAACCAAGCAATAGCAAGCCAAGTACCTATACACTTGGCAAAACCATAAGCCTTGTTACTGAATTTGGTCTCATTATTGCTGTGCCACTAGTAGTGTTTGCGTTTCTAGGGAAGTGGGTAGATGCCAAAACTCATCAACATAACACCTTTGTGCTTTTGGGAATGTTTGTTGCACTTGTTTCCAGCGTAAGTTTAATTACCCGCAGAATAAACAGCATCCGCAAAGAGTTGGCCTCAAAGAATGAATGATATTACTTTTGACTTTTAACTAATTTATGACCCTCCCGCCCCTCTCTGCTGAAACAATATTCTATATTGGAAATTTTCCAGTAACTAACACCCTTGTAAACTCTGCTCTAACAGCAGTAGGTTTTATTATTTTTGGGCTTGTTATAAAATTAGCTGTTGGCAGTCAAAAAAACAAAGCACCTCGCGGAGTACTTAACTTTTTTGAAAGCATCTTAGAAGTATTGCTTGGTTATTTCGACCGAGTTACCCGTGATCGTAAAAAATCCCTGCGGTTTTTACCCTTAGTTGGTAGCTTATTTTTATTTATACTAATTTCCAACTGGATAGGTCTTCTGCCAGGCATTGGATCTATTGGCCTTTGGGAGATTAAAGAAGGTGTACGTGAATTTATCCCTTTGTTTAGGCCAGCCAACACAGACCTGAATCTGACACTTGCTATGGCGGTATTGGTTGTTGTTACTTCCCACGTTTTAGGAATTGCCGCCATTGGTTTTTTTAAGTACGCCAATAAATTTATTAAGCTTGGCGACTTGTACAAAGCTATTATTCACCCAAGCCCGGTGGGTATTATGACCGCGGTAATAGAATTTTTTGTCGGGCTTCTTGAAGTTGTCTCCGAAGTAGCTAAAATGGTTTCACTCTCTCTTAGGCTTTTTGGCAATGTATTTGCCGGTGAGGTGCTCTTAACAGTTATGGCTAGTCTTATGGCGTACTTGGTGCCGCTACCATTTATGGGTTTAGAACTGTTGGTTGGTATAGTTCAGGCAACTGTATTTGCTATGCTTACCTTGGTATACTTAACCATAGCAACTACAGAAGTACATGAACACAACTCTAAGACGCATAAAGAAGAACTAGATTTGCTAGAGCCAACGCCCACAGTGTAAAAGCAGAAATTACGAAGTGGGAATTATGAATTATGTATCAATACTTAACTCGTAATTCTTTATTCTTAATTCTACATCAAAAATATGTTATTTGACGCAGAATCCGCAAAACTTTTGGCTAAAGCTTTGGCTATTGGTCTTGGTGGTGCATTGCCAGCACTTGGTATCGGTCTTATTGGCGCAAAAGCCATGGAGGCTATCGGCCGTAATCCTGAAGCAGCAGATAAGTTGTTTGTACCAATGCTTCTTGGTATGGCCTTCGCCGAAGCTATCGCCATCTACGCATTGGTGGTAACTTTTATTTTGTAATCAATCGTTATTTAGTTAATGAGTTTTCGAGTTAACGGGTTACTCTAACTTGTTAACGCGTTAACCTGTTAACCAAAGAATTCAATGATTATTCTACAAGAACTATTTATACATACTGCACACGCAGCAGCAGAAGGTGGTAACTCGCCAGACATTGCAACTATGTTTGGTTTAAACCTTAAACTTTTTATAGCTCAGCTTATTAATTTTGGAATTGTCTTTTTGGTATTGTGGAAATGGGTGTTTACTCCGGTAACCAGGGCTTTACAAGCTAGAACTAAAAAAATAGAAGATTCTTTACAAGCTGCGGAAACCGTTACTAAAGAAAAAGAAGAGTTTAAGAAGTGGAAAACCGCAAACATGGCCGAGGCTCGTAAAGAAGCCGCGGAAATTGTAGAAAAATCTCGGGGCGAGGCAGAGGTGGTAAGGCAAGAGTTATTAGCAAAAGCTAAAACCGAACAAGAAAAGCTACTTGCAGATGGCCACACTAGACTAGAGCAAGAGCAGGCGCAACTTTTAGCTTCTGCGCGTGGTCAATTGGCTGAGCTTGTTGTGTCGGCTACTGAGAAAATACTGCGAGAAAAAATTACCGACAAAAAAGACGTAGAATTGGCAAAAGAAGCTTTGAGCGCGATTCAATAATTAATTAGCTAACTAGTAATACGGCCATGGCACAAACAACAATTAAAGAATACGCGGTGGCCTTGTTTCTTGCAGTTCAGGAATCCAAGCCAGAGGAACATGAACTAGTTATTGAAAATTTAGTCGGTGTTCTCAAAAATAATGCACAACTAGAACTATTTGCAGAAATAGTTACAGAGTTCGAGCGATTAACAAACGAGCAATCAAATGTAAAACAGGTTGAAGTAACTTTTGCTAGGGAAGTTAGTAGCAACAAAAAAATATTAGACGAATTAAACAGTGTTATAGGTCCTAAGTTAGAAGTGAGAGCAAAAGTAGACAATGAACTTGTTGGCGGTATGGTGCTGCGGGTAGATGATACATTAATAGACGCAAGCATAAAAGGACAACTACAAAGAATGAAAAAAGATTTAAGCGAGTAATCATTCACAAATACACGAATTACACAAATCCCACTAATATTAGGACTGAAGTAAGATTCGTGCTATTTGTGAAATTAGTGCATTAGTGAACAACAATTATGACATCAGACAAAATAGTAGAACAACTAAAGAAGCAACTTACGAGTTTTAATACCGACCCAAGCATAGACCAAGTGGGTACGGTGCTGGAAGTAGGGGACGGTATTGCGCGAATTAGCGGTCTTCGTAAAGTTGCTAGCATGGAGATGCTGGATTTTGGCGAAGGTGTACTAGGTGTAGCTCTAAACCTGGAAGAGAGCTCGGTGGGTGCAATAGTTTTGGGCGATTATTTAAAGATAAAACAAGGCGATACAGTAAAGGCTACTGGAAAGATTTTGTCTGTACCGGTTTCGGAGGCACTAATTGGACGAGTGGTCTCAGCTTTGGGTGAGCCAAAAGATGGTAAAGGTAGTATGAAAGCAGAAAAGTACTACCCAGTAGAAAAAATTGCTCCTGGAGTTATTGCCAGAGAATCTGTAAAGCAACCAGTTCAGACCGGTATTAAGGCTATAGATGCACTTATCCCTATTGGTCGCGGACAGCGTGAGCTAATAATTGGTGATAGGCAAACCGGCAAAACTGCAGTGGCCATAGATGCTATTCTAAACCAACACGACCACAACATGATTTGTGTGTATGTAGCTATAGGCCAAAAAGAAAGCAAGGTAGCAAAGATAGTAGCTGAACTAGAAGCACGTGGGGCGCTTGATTATACAATTGTGGTTTCTGCTGCAGCCAGTGAGCCAGCTGCCTTGCAGTTCCTTGCGCCTTACGCAGGTTGCGCTATGGCCGAGTATTTCTTGGACCAAGGCCGGGACGTGCTAATTGTGTACGATGACCTATCTAAGCAAGCAGTGGCTTATCGCGAAATTTCCTTGCTGTTACGTCGTCCACCAGGCCGCGAGGCATACCCTGGAGATGTATTTTATCTCCACTCAAGACTGCTTGAACGTGCTTGTAAACTATCTAAGGAGTACGGCGGTGGTTCTATTACAGCTTTACCAATCATTGAAACTCAAGCGGGAGATGTATCTGCCTATATTCCCACAAACGTTATTTCCATTACGGATGGGCAGATATTCTTAGAAAGCGATTTATTCTACAAAGGGATAAGACCAGCTCTTAACGTAGGTATTTCTGTGTCTCGTGTGGGTTCTGCGGCTCAAACCAAGGCCATGAAAAAAGTAGCTGGTAAACTCAAGCTTTCACTTGCTCAATTCCGCGAACTTGAGTCTTTTGCCCAGTTTGGCAGCGACCTAGATGAAACAACTCGCAAGTCCCTAGAACTTGGCCGCCGCATAACAGAAATTCTTAAGCAGCCACAGTACTCTCCAGTTTCCATGGCAGAGCAAGTTGTTGTGCTTTACGCTGCTAACAATGGCTACCTAGACGACGTACCAGTTGAAAAAATTGGTGAGTGGGAGCAAAAGTTCCGGCAGTTTATGGCTACTCAAGGTAAAAAAATACTTAAAGCTATTGCAGACAAGAAAGAATTACCAGAAGACCTAGAAGCTGAACTTAAGGTTGCGATTGAGAATTTTAATCAAACATATGACAAATAAATTGTATGCAAGAAAATTTTAATCAAATAGAACATGAGCAAGGAACCTACTTGACTAGAGATGGATTCCCTATACAAAAAGGAGAGAGTTACTATTTTAGCTACACTGTTCCTGTTAGAGGTGATGGAGTACGCAGCCCACTGAGGGGCGAAGTGACTCGTTACAAAAGGGTGCAAGTTGTTGAGATAAATTACTTATTAAGACAGCGAGCCGTTTCCGGACAATTTATAGAAATATTAGACAACGATAAAAATACGCAGCTCTGCTATGATTCCAGTCTACTTAAAAATATGCCTGAATCACTTTAAATATTTGCTATGGCTTCTACTCAAGAGTTAACCAGGCGAATAAAATCTGTTAAAAGCACGCGTAAAGTTACGCGGGCTATGCAAATGGTGTCCGCGAGCAAAATGCGGAAGAGCCAAAATGCAACGCTGGCTAGCAGAACTTACAGCCAACTCGCACTTGAACTCCTAAATTCTTTGTCATTGCGAGGAGAGAGGCTTAGCGAACGACGTGGCAATCTAGACTTGGGATTGGTGCGTTATGGGATTGCTTCGTCGCAAAGCCTTCTCGCAATGACAGAGGGGTCTTTGAAGGCTACTAAAACTTTAGTTGTAGTTATTTCCTCTAACAGAGGACAAGTGGGAAGCTTTAACGCAAACCTTTTTACAAAGCTTCGGGAATTAGAAAATACTGTCGGTGTAGCAAATATAGACTACGCCATAATGGGTAGGAAGGCTATGGACATAGCCACGAGACTCGGTAGAAACATATTAGCCGACTTTACTAAACTAGACTCTCTGCCAACCGCCGGACAGATTATCCCATTAACAGAGTGGGCGGTAAAGGAATTTAGCCAAGGCAAATATAGACAGGTGAACATAGTCTATAACCACTTTGTATCTACGTTATCGCAGCAAGTCCGAGTAACCAAGATACTTCCGTTAACGGAAAATGCAAAAGAGCCCGTCGGTGAACAGAGTAAAACAGAATACACTTTTGAGCCAAGTCCTCTGGAAGTATTAGAACATGTGTTACCGAGGATAGTAGAGAGCCAAATGTACCAAGCATTGCTTGAAAGCGATGCTTCCGAACATAGCGCTCGCATGGTAATGATGAAGAACGCTACAGATAACGCGGGCGACTTAATCGCAGACCTAACCTTAACTTTCAACCAGTTACGGCAGAACAAGATTACTACCGAGCTTAGTGAAATAACGGCAGGGAAGATAGCATTGGAAAAATAAGCAATATAACAAAATAACAATTAAACAATCTAACAAAATGAGACGGTAAGTGTGCTATATTGTTAAGTTGTTTATTTGAAAAGGGAATAATCAATCTATGTCAGAAAAACAAGCAATAGTGACTAAAACAAGTACTGGCACTATTACCCAAATTATTGGTCCTGTAGTAGACGTGCACTTTGAGACTGCTGTCCCAGAGATATTTAATGCGTTAGAAGTACAGCTGTCCGATTCTGGTGTAGGGGCGAGCTTTAGCCGCCCGCCACAGTCGGATAGTGAGAGCGGGCGCGCAAGCGCAGCCCCTACACAGAAATTGGTGCTTGAAGTACAGCAGCAACTCAAGGGTGGAACAGTACGCGCTATTGCCATGTCTAGTACAGATGGCTTAAGGCGGGGCATGTCCGTGGTAAATACCGGAAAGGGTATCTCTGTACCAGTGGGCAGCGTCACCCTAGGTCGCATGTTCAATGTTCTTGGGGATCCCATAGATGGCATAGAAGCTCCAGTCGCCTTAGAAAAGTACGAAATTCATCGCCCATCTCCAAAACTCACAGACCAGTCCACTAAGAGCGAAGTACTAGAAACAGGTATAAAAGTTATAGACCTAATCTGTCCAATCCTTAAAGGTGGTAAGGTAGGTTTGTTTGGTGGGGCCGGTGTAGGGAAAACCGTGATTATCCAAGAACTTATAAACAACATTGCGAAAGCCCATGGAGGTGTGAGTATGTTTGCTGGAGTAGGTGAGCGTACTCGTGAGGGAAACGATCTTTATCATGAGATGAAGGACGCAAAAGTATTAGATAAGCTTGCCATGGTGTTTGGGCAGATGAATGAGCCACCAGGAGCACGCGCCCGCGTTGCCCTTACCGCTCTTTCTATGGCAGAGTTCTTTCGTGACGAACAAAACCAAGATGTACTATTGTTTGTAGACAACATCTTTCGCTTTACCCAGGCGGGCTCTGAGGTATCTGCCCTACTGGGTCGTATCCCAAGTGCCGTGGGTTACCAGCCAACTTTAGCTACTGAGATGGGCGAACTGCAAGAGCGCATCACTAGCACCAACAAGGGTTCTATCACCTCTGTACAGGCGGTATATGTGCCAGCAGATGACTTAACCGATCCAGCACCTGCAACTACTTTTGCTCATCTAGACTCTACTGTAGTGCTGTCCCGCGCACTCAGTGAACTTGGTATTTATCCAGCTGTGGACCCACTTGACTCTACTTCTACCATTTTAGATCCAAATATTGTGGGTCAAGAGCACTATGACGTAGCTCGTGGCGTGCAGAAAACTTTACAGCGCTACAGAGACTTGCAAGATATTATTGCTATTCTCGGTATGGAAGAGCTTCCAGAGGAAGATAAAGTAACCGTGAACCGAGCTAGAAAGATTCAACGCTTCCTCTCTCAACCATTCTTTGTGGCAGAAATATTCACTGGAAGCTCTGGTCAGTATGTGTCGGTAACTGATACCGTAAAAGGCTTTAAGAAAATCCTAGACGGTGAGATGGACGAATATCCAGAGCAAGCCTTTTACATGAAAGGTGGTATAGACCAAGTCAAGTAATCAACTAAACAGCTTAACGATTTAGCATATCAGCAACTTAGGTATTGCATTATTGTTAAATTGTTAAAATGTTAAATTGTTAAAATGAATACTTTACATTTACAAATCGTTACTCCAGAGCGAACGTTATTAGATCAGGTAGCAGACAGCGTTACTTGTACTACTACTCTTGGACAAATAACTGTATTACCTGGACATGCACCACTCGTGGCAGAGCTTGTACCAGGCGAGCTAGTTTCTCGTATCCAGGGAGATGAAAAGCTTATGCATGTAGGTGGTGGCTTTTTGCAAATTAGCCCCGCTGGCGACGTGGTAGTTCTGGCAGATATCGCCGAACATGAGCATGAAATAGATGCAAATAGGGCCAAAGAAGCGCTGGAACGAGCGAAACAAGCCATGCAGTCTTCTAGCTTGTCATCTCGTGAGTATGCTGCTACTTCAGCATTGCTTGAGAGAAACTATGCAAGACTGCGTGTGGTACGCAAACGAGCGCATAGAAGGACTAGCAGTATTACTGGTGAAGGTGTACTGGAAGAATAGAGAATTGCAGATTTTAAATTTTAAATTGTAGATTAAAAAATATTTTGACAAAGCCAAAATATTTTTTTGTTTTTTAATCTGCAATCTGCACTTTACAATCTGCAATTATAAAAAAGTTATCAACAACTTATCTATTGACATGAGTATTTTTTTTCGCGATAATTTAAATGTACATGAAAATATTTTGAAATAGAAATTCTTTCTTCATAAAGAAGATTGGTGCAAAGAAAAATAAATTCTAAAACTTACACCAAAGAAAAACTTGTAACAGAAGAAAAACAGAAAGCAATTTACTTTTACTACTAGCGTACAAATTTAATAGCGCAGTAGAAAATTAAGAAGCCTAAACAAAAATCAGTTTACGCTTCAGGGAGACTAGAAAATGGCAAAGAAAAAAGCAGCCAAAAAGGGTAAGAAGAAAGCTGCAAAAAAGAGCTCTAAGAAGCGCATGTAATGCCTTCAGCTACTTGAGCGATTAA
>JAHFJI010000074.1 GCA_023245955.1 Candidatus Doudnabacteria bacterium
ATATACTATGGTTATATTATTCAATTACTATGAAAACAGTACTCAATTTAAAAATCGATAGGGAAACAAAGCAACAAGCCGCTGGCGTAGCAGAAAGTATGGGGCTTACTTTAAGCGCTATAGTAAATAGTTTTTTACATAACTACGTCCAAACTAGGGAGTTGCACCTTACTGCCAATCCCCGTATGACCCCATACCTTGAGCAGGTAGTTAAGAAAGCCAGAATCGATTTTAAGGCGAATAAAAATATTTCCAAACCTCTAGAAACTGCTGAAGCCATTGAAAAACATTTTAGTAAATTCATGCAATGAAGTTAGTTCCTCATAAATATTTTGAAAAGCGCTTTAAAAGATTGCCCAAGCACATACAAGAAAAAGCGTTGGCAACCATGCGACTCTTTACAGCGCGACCATTTGATGCAACCCTGCGGAACCATGCGCTTAGTGGCCAACAACAAGGCCTACGCAGTGTAAATGTTACTGGGGACTATAGGATTATTTATGACCCAATTAACCAAAATACAGCCATACTTGTAGATATTGGCACGCATAGTCAACTATATGGATAAAATTATTACTTTAAAAGCAGGACAAAAAGCCCCGGCCATTCACTTACCAGATCAAGATGGTAAAATGCACCAGTTAAAGGACTACTTGGGCCAGTGGGTGCTGGTGTATTTTTACCCAAAGGACGACACATCTGGCTGCACCACAGAGGCCTGCTCCTTGCGTGATAACTTACCTAAATTCAAAAAAATGGAAGCTGTGGTGCTAGGAGTCTCGGTAGATGGCGTGGCAAGTCACAAAAAATTTGAAGCCAAGTACGAACTTCCATTTACACTCCTAGCAGACGAGCAAAAAGAGGTAGTAGAAAAGTACGGTGTCTGGCAAGAAAAAAGTATGTACGGTAGAAAATATATGGGCACTGTACGGACTAGCTTTCTAGTTGACCCAACCGGCAAAATTGCCCGCATTTACGAAAATGTAAAACCGGAACTACATGCAAGCGAGGTGCTAAAAGACTTGTTAGTAATAAGTAAGGAGTAATTGGTAATAAGCAAAAACTAAGATGTTAAACGGCTACCAAGATTTACTAGTTTGGCAAAAGTCCATGTTATTAGTTAAACTAGTCTATAAGATTGGAGATACGTTACCCAAGTCTGAACAATTCATTCTTATATCTCAAATGCTCCGAGCAGCTATTTCTATTCCGTCCAATATTGCAGAAGGATGGTCAAGAAATAGACGTTTAGAATTTATTAGATTCTTAGAGATTGCTTATGCATCCAGCTGTGAACTAGAAACTCAAATACTAATCTGCGAAGATCGTTATAATGAGATTAATTATTTAGAAATACATAGTCTAATTAACGAAATACAGAAGATGTTATCAAAGTTAATATATAACCAAAAGTCCACTTCTTCTTGACCTATTGTTACTTCTTTACTATTCTAATTACTTATTACTCCTTACTAACTACTTCCTATGATTAAACACTTAAGTATCACCATAACTGGCAAAGTACAAGGTGTGGGATTTAGATACTCTGCCATTGACGAAGGCTTAGAACTAAGTCTTACTGGTACGGTAAAAAATGTAGATAGAAACAAGATTCAGATAGAAGCCGAAGGCGAAGTAGAAAGTCTAAAATTGTTTTTAAAATGGTGCCACACAGGCCCCCAGGGCGCACGTATAGAAAAAGTAGACTACGCCTCCACCGAAGACTTGAAAAACTTTGAAGGCTTTTCCGCACAGTTTGAATAAACTATTCACTAATACACAAATCACACCAATCTCACTAATCCTACTTTGTGCTATTCGTGAAATTAGCGTATTCGTGTACTAATAAAAAATAAACTCCCGTGCCTTCGTCAGCGCATGGGAGTTTAGGTATTCCTGTTTTGTCTCATGAGAGATTCTTTTTATTACCTACAAGGGTTATTTGTGGCCTACACGGCCATAGATGTGTCTACTCAATTCGAGACTACTACAGGGCTATTACCTGTTACTTGCATCTATTGGTTTTTCCTTTCCTACCCTCAATATACTCCCATATGTTTATTTGACCAGAGCAAAATAGTGGATAACCCTATATTTACTTGTATCTGGAGCGAAAAAAATAAAACTCTCCGTAGCTATGAGAAAATTTTAAATTAGGCTATAATAAGGCTTAAATATAAGGGATAAATGACTATAAAAAAACTCATACTATTCCCACAAATACGCATCTGGTACTCCAGCTAAGTATTTGGGGAATATAGTATGAGTTTTAATATAGTATGAGTTTTATAAATTACAAATATCTGCGTTGGACTTACTTCAGCACCAACCTGCTTCTTAGTAATCTCTAAGTCTGTAGATTTCCGGATGCTCCTTTATCCGTTCTAGAGCCTTAGCTTCAATCTGGCGAATGCGTTCGCGGGTCACACCAAACTCTTCACCCACTTCTTCCAATGTATGAGTAACGCCATCTTCTAAACCAAAGCGCATCTTTAGAATCTTTTGTTCGCGAGGCTCCAGGTCTCGCAAAATATTTTGCACATACTCTTTTAGGAGCTGTCTGCCCGCCGAGTCGTTTGGTTTAACTGTGTCTTCGTCCACAATAAAGTCGCCCAAAGTAGAATCATCACTATCTTCATCGCCCACTGAGGCGTCTATAGACACTGTTTCCTGAGAAATCTTTTTTAAGTGGTAGACCTTTTCTACCTCTATACCCATCTCTGCGGCTATTTCTTCTGGCAATGGCTCACGACCTAAGTCTTGCACCAGCTGGCGCTCTGCCTGAGCATACTTATTGAGCGTCTCTACCATGTGCACCGGAATACGTATGGTCCTGGACTGGTCCGCCAGAGCCCTGGTTATAGCCTGGCGTATCCACCAGGTAGCATATGTAGAAAACTTATAGCCCTTTCGCCAGTCAAACTTTTCTACCGCACGGAATAACCCCAAGTTACCTTCTTGAATTAAATCCAAGAGCCCTAAGTTCCTACCCATGTACTTCTTGGCAATAGACACCACCAGGCGAAGATTAGCCTCGGTTAAACGTTTCCGAGCAGTTTCATCTCCCTTAGTTACACGTTTGGCCAAATCAATTTCTTCTTCACCGTTTAAGAGTGACACCTTACCAATTTCCCGCAAATACATCTGGATAGAGTCATCGTAAATATCGGACAAGTCAAAAGCCTCAGGCATTTCTTCTTTCTTCTTTTTGCCATGCCCCTTTTGTGGCACTACCAAAGCTGCTTCTTCAGCTATCCTGCCTTGCTCCCAGACACTAGCCACTTCCTGCTCTACTATTTCTATACCACGCGTCTCAAGCACGTTTAAAACCTGGTCAAGAGCCAGTAAATCACTCTCAAACTCCGGCAAGGCATGCAAAATCTCCGCCTCGGTTACAAACCCACGTACAGCTCCCTTGTTTAGAATATCGGCCAGGGCAACCTTTACAGCAGTCGACTCTTCCAAGTCAGTAATTACCCCAGTAGAACCAGAAGGCTTCTTTACTCTCGCCGGCTTCTTTATAGCCTTAGATTTCCGAGCTGGCTTCGGACGTGTTTGCTTCTTGGCCTGAGTCTTAGGCTTTATGGACTTTTTCTTAGCCGGTTTCTTATTTACTTTCTTCTTCAAAACCTTTTTTGGCATATCAAAAAAATATTAATTTAACAAAACAACGTACCAGATAAAAAACACGTTTGTCATTGCGAGGAAGGCCCTGCGACCGTGGCAATCCCGGTTTTTAGATTGCCACGTCGCAGACTCCTCGCAATGACAAAAACAAACTCAGTAAAAGCATCCACACTAAAGTGCAGAAGCCTTAAATTACATAGATTGTATTTTTCTTTCTAAATTCAGTCTTTCACTACTCAATTTTGCAAATTCACGCTGTAAATCACTCAAAAGATTGGCATTTTTATTAGCCTCAGCAGTTCTTATATCTGCTGTTACTTGCATGAGCTGATTTTTTAGCGCACCAAGACGAAATATATATATACTATTTTGCAGGCCTTGTAGGCTATCTGCAGCATCTTCAGCTTGGTTATCTTGAACAGATTCTAACATAAACATAGCCTCGCTGGCAAGGGTACTAGTATCCAAAACATCCTGCATTCCAGCCTTTTTGGCGGTCAAAAGACTAGCCACTTCCACACTACTAAAATCCTTAGGAGACCCGCCTAGCTGTTCCCACTCAAGCATTAAGGATTCGTTAGACAATAATATGCCTAAAACTCTTTTTTCTTGAGTTGAAATGGTCTTTTGCTCGACTGGATTTTCTTGATTAGGTACTTCTACAAGCCTTGTAGTTATAGCGCCGTTAGAATGACTTTGTCCAATTGCCGTAGCCACTACAGGTTTACTAAATCCAAACCTCTCCACCACCATTTGCACATATCTATCTTGTTCTAATGGATCTGTAAGCAGCGCAATGAGCGGCAAAACTTCCCTTGTCACATACTTCTGTTGCTCCACACTGCGAGACAAGTACTTTTGCTCTGCCTCTTGTATATAGTGCTCTACAAACCACACAGAGCCTTTTAGTGCGCCTCTCCAAAGTTCCGGACTCTGACTAATTAGCTCGTCTGGGTCTTTGCCGCCAGTAATCTGGAGATACTTCACCGCAAAACCTTGAGCAAGCGCCAACATACCAGCTTTTTTAGCTGCCCGTTGTCCTGCATCATCAGAATCAAAGCACAAAGTTATATTCTTAGTTAGCCTAGAAATAAGCTTTAGCTGTTCCACCGTCACGGCCGTACCACTAGTAGCCACGGTGTTTAAAAAGCCTGCTTGGTAGGCCTTTATGCAGTCCATTTGTCCTTCTACCAAGGCCAAATAATCCTGGACACGGATAGCTGTACGAGCTTGGTAGAGTCCAAACAAGACCCGACTCTTGCTGTAAACCGGACTCTCTGGG
>JAHFJI010000075.1 GCA_023245955.1 Candidatus Doudnabacteria bacterium
CAGGATTTATCGCGTACCGCAAGCGCAGGAGACTTTAAAGGTGGCTTGGCTGATCATAGCGACGTAGTGGTTCGGTACCATACGGCTACTCACCTCATGCAAAAAGCACTTCGGCAAGTGCTCGGAGAAGATGTATGGCAAAAGGGGAGTAACATAACAAGCGAGCGCACTAGATTTGACTTTACCTTTCCCAGAAAGATGACTGATGAAGAAAAAGCTGAGGTAGAAAAATTGGTTAACTCTTGGATATCTCGCGACTTAACAGTAAAGCGGGAAATGGTGCCGCTGGAAGAAGCTCGAACTCGTGGCGCAATTGGTTTGTTTGGTGAGAAGTATGCCGATGAAGTATCTATCTACACCATTTTTGATCCCAATACTGACGAGGTGGTGTCTTTGGAGTTTTGTGGTGGCCCGCACGTAGAACGTACCGGCGTTATAGGTTCATTTAAAATTCAAAAAGAAGAAGCTGTAAGCGCTGGAGTGCGGAGAATCAAAGGGGTAATAGAGTAGGTTTATTTGTCATTCCCAACCTACTATCTGTCATTCCCGCGTAGGCGGGAATCCATGTCCCGAGACACGGGACACTAAAGTATTACGTGTCGGCTTGCGGCCGACCATGGATTCCCGCCTGCGCGGGAATGACAGAAAGAAACTTGTGAATGACAGAAGGATACTTTGAGGATGACAAATGCGTATGAACTTAGAATTTTACAACTGCCCGCCACCGGAGCAGTTGGAAATAAAAATTTTACCAAAAGATAGGCCGGAGTTTTTAGGTTACCGGCCAGATTTTGGTGCCATGGAAGCAGTGGTAGAGAAATATAAAAAATATAAAAACATTTTGGTAATTGGGCATGGCGGAAGTGTGAGTAGCTTTTATGGTTTTTATAATGCTTTGCATAACCAATCTGAAACGACGAATGCGTCCGAACCTACGAATGTAAAACAAACTAAGAAGGCGTATTTTTTGAGTAGTGTGGATCCAGATTACATTGCTGCGCTAAAAAATAACTTAAGTTTGGAAGATACTTTGGTTGTAGCAATATCAAAATCTGGTAACACAGTTACGCAGTTAGAAGCATTATCCCAGTTTTTGTCTTATACGCTACTGGTTATTTCCGAGCAAGATACTCCTCTATATAAAATTGCAGAGAAGGTGGGTGCGGAGATAGTCTTACACCCCAGCATCGGTGGCAGGTACACAGCATTTACCGAGATAGCTTTATTGCCTGCACTGCTGTGTGAGTTGGATGCACAAAGTTTATACAGAGGGGCTTTAGAAATGTACGTGCTGTATGAAAAAGATAACATCGCTTTTAGGTTAGCTAGTGTGTGTTTGGCTCTTGAACAGCAAGGATTCGTGGATGTTTTGGGACTTGTGTATTCACACTATTTATATTTTTTTGCTCCACTTATTACGCAATTATGCCATGAAAGTTTTGGCAAAGACGGTAAGGGGCAGACTTATCTGTTTGCAGAAGGCTCGGAGGTACAACATCATACCGTGCAAAGGTTTTTAGGCGGTAGAAAAAACATGGCTGGGCTGTTTATTGGCCTGGATGGTTATTTGAATAGCTCAACAACAAACTATTCTCCAAGTACACACAGTGTAGTAGTGCGTGGGCAGGCTTTGTTTGATATTAATAAGATTCCTTTAGCAGATGCGCAGAGCTTTGAACTACAAGGGACACTTGAAAGTGCAAGACTTAAAAACTTGCCAGTTATGCACATGGGCATAAATAGCGTCAATCCTTTGGAAGTGGGTCGATTTGTGGCATTTTGGCAATTATTTGCTGTGTATAGCAGTTTACTTCGTAGTGTAGACCCATTTGACCAGCCAGAGGTAGAAGCGGGTAAACAGATTAGCTTTGATAAACGCTTGGCTTATAAAGGACTTTTATAATTGCAAATTTTAGATTTTAAATTGTAGATTGTTAAAAACATAGCTCTTTCAATCTGCAATCTAAAATTTGCAATTTGCAATCCATGTTGGTTGACTCCTAACCTACGCCTGCTAGAATAATAGTATTATGGCTACAAAGACCATCTATTTTAATATAGAAGACGATGTAAAGAGCATTGTAGCGAGACTTCGCCAAGAACCTGGGAAAGACTTTGTTTTAGTTTTTCCAAGAAGATGCTATTTGTTTTCTGATGCGGTCAACTTAAAGTTGCTAAAAAAGCAACTGGGTATTTTAAAAAAAGATGCTTCGGTTATGACCATGGATGAGCGTGGACAGGAGGCGGCAGCGGATGCGGGTTTCCACTTGGTATCCGTACCGCATAGACAAGCGGGGCACAATATGTCTGATGTGGCACGTGTGTCCACTAGGCAGGTGGACGTGGCTAACGCACCAGTAGAGGAGCCAGTGTTGTCGGCAGAGGTGCGGAATCAGACCCCAGTTCCTAAGCGCTTAAAGAAAAGCATACCCAGAGTAGCTACTAAAGATACTTTTTTTGGGGATATTAATCACAATAACCATTTTGCCGGTAGTGTTATGCAGGCTCGGGAGTTAAACACCCAAAAACGCAGAACGATGATTATTGGTGGGGTAGTGTTGGCGATTGTCTTGGCTATATTATCTAGTGTATACGTGTTGCCTAGGGCGACAGTCGTCGTAGTACCTAAGGCAGAAGTAGTAAATCGAGACTTAGAGATTGGTATTTCTACTGCTGGGAAACTTGCAGATGTGAATACGCTCACCTTGCCTGGTGTAGCTATAGAGGAAACTATACCTAAAGAAAAAAAGCTAGATGTTCTGGGCAAGCGTGAATTGAGCTCTAAGGCAACCGGAAGTGTCCGGATAGTCAACTTAACAGGAACGCCAATTAATCTAAAAGCTTCTACTACTGTACTATCCAGTACTGGTAAGGAGTACGTGTTTAAAGTCGACCAGAACTATATAAAACCTATTAGCGCCAAGGCTGCTACAGCACCGGACGCTGGGCAAAAAGCCGGAGTGGTAGCCTCTGTTGGAGGGGAAGCTTCCAACTTGCCGGTAGGTACGAAGTTGGAAATTACAAATAAAGTGTTTGGGAATAAACCAAGCTTGCTCTATGCTTTGGTAGACGATCCGCTAATTGGCGGAAATTCTAGGTTTGTTTCGATGCTGAGTGATGAAGACGTGTCTAAAGCAAAAGATTCGCTTGTAAACGAGGCTACAGCAGAAGTGGTTTCTAACTTAAAGAGCCAAGGGCAAATTTTAGCCGAGCAAACTTACACTACCGAGGTGCTAGACTTTACTACAAGCAAGGTTGTTGGCGAGGAATCTACCACTTTTACCGCGCAGGCCAAGGTTCATGTAAAGGGCATAGCTTTTGATGTTGCATCTCTTACAGATCTAGTCCGTAATAGGGTAACCCAGATTCTGTCCTCTAGAAGCGTACTTCAGCCATCCGGTAAAGATACGATGAACTTTAAGGTGCGTACCTTAGACTTAAATGCGGGAACCCTAAAGATAATAGTTCATTTTGAGTCCAAACTGTATGTAAGTATAGACTTATCCACAATTGGCCCTAGTCTAGTAGGTAAGACTAAGGCTAGTGCAATAACACAGCTTGCTGGTTTGCAAGGGGTGGAGAGAGGAGATATCACCTTGTGGCCGGCATGGCAAAGCACTATGCCACGTTTTTCCTCAAAAATTCAGGTATCAGAGCAGAATGAGTAATCGCGGTGGATGGCAATATTCAGTTTTTGGTTAGATTATAGCTTAATTGAAGGAAAATAGTTGACAGTCCTAAAACCTATATGATAGAATAAAGCAACAAAATTAATTCGCTTATCTAAGACTATTTCTAGTAGAAAACCCGATTTTGGGACGCACCAGACAAGTAAAGATGTAATTGAACTCGAAGGCAAGGTTATAGAAAGCTTGCCTAATGCTATTTTTCGTGTTCAGTTAGACTCAGGGCAGGTGGTCCTAGGCCATCTGGCCGGTAAGATGCGTATGCACATGATTAAAGTCCTAGCTGGGGATAGAGTAATTATTGCGATGACCCCTTATGACTTACACAAAGGTCGCATCATTCGTAGACTCAGGTAGCCTCTACGAAATTACGAAATGTACGAAACTACGAACTCCGTAGTAGATGTATTCGGCCTCGTTTCGTATTTTCGTAAATTTTAGTAATTTCGTAGTAACCAAAGGTATGAAAGTGAAAGCAAGCGTAAAACCTAGATGTAAAGATTGCAAAATCGTTAAACGATTTGGCAGGGTTTACGTTATATGTAAAGTTCCTAAACATAAGCAACGTCAAGGCTAATAATAGTAGGTAAGAATATAGAATTACGAGTTAAGTATTTAATTACGTAATTCTTACTTACTTTATTCGTAATTCTAAATATATGGCACGTATTTCAGGTATAAATCTTCCAAACGATAAGCGCATAGAGGCGGCGCTACCTTATATTTATGGTGTGGGTTCAAGCAATGTCAAAGTAGTTTTGACTGCGGTAAAAGTAGATCCAAACAAAAGAGTAAAGGATTTGGATGAAGCTGAACTTGGTCGGATTAGGGATTATATAGACAGGAATATTAAAGTAGAGGGTCAGTTACGACAGCAGGTACTGCTTAACATAAAGCGTCTAAAAGAAATTGGGTCTTACAGGGGTACGCGACATGTC
>JAHFJI010000076.1 GCA_023245955.1 Candidatus Doudnabacteria bacterium
TTACGCTTCAGGGAGACTAGAAAATGGCAAAGAAAAAAGCAGCCAAAAAGGGTAAGAAGAAAGCTGCAAAAAAGAGCTCTAAGAAGCGCATGTAATGCCTTCAGCTACTTGAGCGATTAAGCCGTCAAAGTTCACTTTGGCGGTTTAATTTTTTATAGAAAACTTGAGCTTGCCAATCTACTTGGTATATTTTATGATACTCTTTCAAGTGATAAACACGTTGTTGCCACTATATGAATGAACCAAACAAGTCAGTTATACCAGAACGACCAGAACCAACCTGGGAAATAGAAGAGATAGTTAGTCCAGTTCAACCCAAAAAGCCAGCAAAACTGGCCAAATGGTTATTTTTAGTGATCTGTTTACTTATAATAATGGCTGGCGCTTATGGCGTCAAAAAGCACTATAACCGATCCCACATGGATAAAACTCCGGCTGTCTCTGCTCAAGAACATCCAAAGACTCCTGAACCAGTGATTGTAACTGAGAAGCCATTGCCGAGTGTGGTAGTTACTGGCTCATTGCCTACGCCTAGAATATCTAGTACTTATACAGGCGTTCCAAGTGCTAGCGCAGGTTCAGTTATGACGCACACCAGCACAAGTGCGCAAGTATATAAGAACTATAGCAACCCCACATATGGTTTTACGGTAAGGCTTCAAGATGGATTGCATGCCATTACTAGAGAACAAGGTTCTACTGCCATAGTAGAATATTTAGATAAACAGAACAGCTTGGCTTTTAGAGCTGACATTATTGGAACCTTTGGTCAAACTTTAGGGCATGTAAAAGAAAGTCTACTACTTAGTCCAGAAATAAGCAGTATGGATTATAAGATAGTTAATGGACACGAACTACTGAGCTACAATATGGGTAAAATAAAAGCGTTTGCTATTGTGAAGAACAATTTTATTTATTATCTCACGGACTATACAGGTAACGCATTAGATACCTTTGTGCTAAGATAAACCTAATATGTCAAATACTGAAGTTGCAATATTTAATAAAGAGTGGCAGGCCGTAGCTTTTGTTTCTACCAGTGATGTAAATATTTTGAGTCTATGCGATGAGCAAGACAGAAGCTTAATTAACTGGGTCTTAAATCAGCTAGAGGAGCGCGACCCCCAATTAATGGAACCTGTAACAGATGAGTCTGGATGTATAACGGGCTTTGTTTCTGTTGGTAGGGGAGAGATAAGATACTTAGAAGCAGTACGTGATGAGCTTAGACGAGTAGGCCTAAGAGCTCACGAAGTACCAGCATCAATAACTTCATTACTTACAGAAATTAGCATTAATAAGGCTTTTAAACATGTTCGCCCTCAGGTAGTGCCCGAAGTCTTAGGTTTAGATGCAGAACATGCCAAACTTGCCTTAGAGGCAGTTATGCGTCTAGGAGAAGTTAGCAATGAAGCGTGAGACTTAAGGAAGAGTAGCTAAACTACTCACCACTAATATTTGCAATGGGAGTAAACCTAACTGTATATTTAGCAACACTATCCGTTCTAGTGTAAACTCGGGCGGTTTTATTTTTTATTTTATAGTCTTGATAAACTTTTGTATTCACAAGTGGATGAAGACCATTTGTGTCTACGTAATAGGTAATTAGATTCTTTTCGAACTTAACAAAGTCACCTTTTTTTAATCCCCTCGGTATGGCTACTGGATTAGTCCTGGTGGGGAAATCTTGCAAAATATCTATCTGTCCCGGGAACTTGCCGGTAGAATCTGGTTCTACAGAAAGCTGGTAGCTACCCCACCGGGGACCACTAGCCCAGTAAACTGCGCCTACCAGTACATCTGAGTTATCTACAGTACTAAGCATATTTCTCATCATGGAAAGAGCTACTGGGTCGGTACTCGGAGCTCCGTACTCGGTAATAATACCCTTAAGATTGTTTTCTTTTAGCCAACTTACAAAAGGCGCAAGTAGTTCCGAGCCACGACTAGCATCACCAGTTGTAGATTCTCCATAGGTGCCGGTAAAATTGCTGTCAAAGTATTGATGAGCGGAGTAGAGTAGTTTGTTGGCAGGGTCTGAAATAATTAAAGCTTTATTATTGTCGTGCCAGAACCGTGCGCTCTGCCAGCTGTAACCTGGAACCAAGATAGTCGTTTTATTATTATATTGCCTTATGGCACTTACTGTTTGTTGCACTATTTTTGCCCACGCATCCTCGCCACCAGGTAAATCGTGCGGTTCGTTCATCAACTCTACACCGTAGAGTGCTTGCTTATTACCTAACGCTGTAATAAGTGTAACCCAAAAATGAGCGAGCGAGCGAGCATCACTTACTTCTAAAGGCCTACCGTAGTATCTACCGTAGTTGTGCAAGTCTAAAATAACTTGTAGGTGAGCAGATTCAGCTGTATCTAGTAAATAGTTAAGTGACAGTAAAGCCTCTGGATTTAGGCCAGAATTGAGTTTTGGTTGCACACGTTCCCATAATATAGGTACACGCATAAGAGTAAGACCCCGGGAAACAAATGCCTCAAATCTGGCTTTATCTGTAGGGTATTCAAAATCTACCCCAGGCTTACCTGGCAAAGTCTCCGGGGCAAATTCTGCCCCGCTCCTGTTTACACCATATAATTTGGTACTTGGCTTATCTGCAGTGGTTTTTGGCAAAGAAGCACCAATAGCGCTACTTAACGGAAAAGAAAAAACCGTTATATATAAGACAAATATTGTGGTTAGTTTTTTAAATGATATTGACAATTTGTTATATTTATGATTTAATTACCAGTTGACCTACACGACTCTTTTGGAATAACCAAGTGTTTATTATAGCCTATTTCGCACTTATATGCACAGTTCAGTTATTATACTACCCACATATAATGAACGAGAAAATATTGGTACCATTGTACCAATGATTTTTGCTATGCAAGATAAACTAAAAAATGAAGCGAAATTATCCATTTTAGTAGTAGATGATAGCTCTCCAGACGGCACAGCAGACGTGGTGAGAGAATTACAAAAACGTTTTCCTGACTTATATCTAATTTCTGGTAAGAAGGAAGGGTTAGGTAAGGCTTATGTTCGTGGTATGACCTATGCCTTAGACGTGCTTAATGCGGATAGCCTCTTTGAAATGGACGCAGACTTATCGCATAATCCAAGTTACATCCCTAGCATGCTAAGAGAGATTTTAATGGACGGCGCAGATTTTGTAATAGGTTCGCGCTATACGCCTGGAGGATCTATACCAGTAGCGTGGCCTTTGATGCGTAAACTAAATAGCTGGGGAGCTAACTTAGTGGCAAGACTAGTCATCGGCCTGTATTCTGTAAAAGACTGTACTGGTGGTTTTAGGGTTATTAGGTCTTCTATTCTTCGTGCGGTAAACCTAAAGTCTATTCCAGTTGCTGGCTATGCTTTTCAGGTAAGTTTTTTACAGCGCGCTATGTTGGTTGGTGCTCGGATCGCAGAAGTGCCTATCGTTTTTATGGACCGCGAAATAGGGGAATCTAAAATGCGGTTTTCTGACCAGTTTGAGTTTATTTATAAATCCTTACAATTACGTTTCCATAGCCTTACAGTAAAGTATGGAATGGTGTTTATTATAGCTTTACTGACTTTTGGTCTAGGCATAACAGTATTTGCTTTTGGCAATGTAGCTGCTACTTTGGTGGTTATCATATCCGCATTATTACTGGTTCAGGGTACATGGAACTTATGGTTGATGATTCGTGCTTGGGACAATCCACATACAAGTAATTTGGCGGAAACCCCAAAAGAATATACAACACCAAAACTGTCTTTTACGGCCTTACTCCCAGCACTTCACGAGGAGGCAGTAATAGCCGACACTATTCGTGCGCTCTACGCATTTAACTACCCAAATCACTTAAAGCAAATATTGGTTATTTGCAGGTTTGACGACACGGCAACCATAGATGCTGCTAGAACAGCCGTGGCTGGTTTACCCGAAGGGGCTAACGCAGAAGTACTCATCTATAATCATATTCCAAGCAATAAACCTAAGCAGATGAACTTTGGTCTTCGTAAGGCCACAGGTGACGTGATAGTGCCCTTTGACGCAGAAGATGGGCCACATCCGGAGTTGTACAACATAGTTAATACTCTTATGGTAGAGCAGGCGGCCGATGTAGTACAATCTGGAGTTCAACTTATGAACTTTGAGAGTAATTGGTACTCCATCTACAACGTGCTGGAATATTTCTTTTGGTTTAAATCTGTCTTGCCATATTTTGCGTCCCAGGGTGCAGTCCCTCTCGGTGGTAATACTGTTTTCTTTAAGCGTAAATGGCTGGACTTGGTTGGTGGTTGGGATGAAGAGTGTCTTACAGAAGATGCGGAGATTGGGATGAAACTATCTCAAGCAGGGGCAAATATCCGCGTGGTCTACGAAGAGAAATATGTTACTCAAGAAGAAACTCCGCCAACTGTCTCCGTGTTTATTAAACAAAGAACTCGTTGGCACCAAGGCTTTATGCAAGTTATTGGCAAAGGACAGTGGCGTAAATTTCTAACTCTCCGTCAGCAGTTGCTATCCCTTTATG
>JAHFJI010000016.1 GCA_023245955.1 Candidatus Doudnabacteria bacterium
ACCCCGAAATAACTGTCTTGTCATACCGGGCTTTGACCCGGTATCCAGGTTAATAAGCAAAAAGCCTGGATTCCGGCTCGCGAAGACTTGGCCGGAATGACAGAAATACTAAGGAATTTTAATTTCGGGGTTGACGTTTTGGGGGTACTGATTATTCCTTAAGTTTTAAGTGCTAAATTATGTATTTTTTGGTATGTTTTGCTATACTAAAAATACCAATTGTCTCTTGAAATAAATATTAAGTAAAAGAAAAGTAATGACACAATTTATTAAAAAAGTTTTAGCTAGTTTTTTCATTGTTTTGTTTGTGTGCCCATACTTTATAGGCGCGCACACAACTTTTGCACAAGGCACCCCAGACAATACATGCAAAGACGGAATTACCGTAAAATGGATAGATGCTGATGGCACTGTTGTAACTAGCCCAGTAGTTGGTGGTGTGTATAGGGCGAGAGTAGATTTTTCCCAAGATCCAGACTGTGCAGGGAAAATTACGACTGATGTACTTGTTCTTAGGGATGGGTCTGGAATCAGCGCTTGTGGAGCGCTGGCTGTAAGCGCAACTGACCCTGCTGTTTTGTGCGAGTTTACTCCACCCTTGCCCGGGACTTATACTGTTGGGATTAAGTATAAGGATATTAATGGGACAATTATAGAAAAAGTGGTATCTGGACCAAGTTTGACTGTTGCCGGTCCTACGGCTACTCCGACACCGATTGGTGGTGGACCAGGTACAACGCCTACGCCTGTGGGTGGAGGGGGGACGGTGGGGACTATTACGAATCCTATTAGCTTTAATAGTTTGGGCGCGCTAATTGTAGGAGTGATTAAGTTTCTCATGACTATGCTGGGGGCTTTGGCTGTGCTGTTCATAATTATAGGTGCGGTACGCATGGTCGCCTCGGCGGGTAACGAGAGTGCAGTAAAAGCCGGAAAGAGTACGGTTACTTGGGCGGTAATAGGTTTGGCTACGGCACTCTTGGCTTTCTCGTTCATCAGTTTGCTTCAGAGCGTTTTGGGAAGAAACTAAGGAATTGCAAATTGCAAATTGATAATCGGGAATTGGAAGAATAAAATAAGTTGCTTTGTCCACGGATACATGTATTGGCAGGGATAACACAGATTACAAATTGGAAATTGAATTACACAAGGCTTAGTGATATGCTGAGTGTAATATTAGTTACAAAAACTTATGTCTGAACTCACCAAAGAATATTTAGACTCTATTGTGCAAAATCTTGCTACTAAGCAGGATTTGGAAGCGTTACCAGAGAAACTAAAGGCGCAAGGGTTTGCGACCAAAGATGACTTGGTTAATTTTGCGACCAAAGATGACTTGGTTAATTTTGCAACCAAAGATGACTTGGTTAATTTTGCAACCAAAGATGACTTAAAGGCTCAAACTGCAGAGTTGAAAGCTTTTGCAGTGGAACAAACAGAAGAACTAGCAAGGATTATTGCTGGTAGCTTGGCTGTGCCAGTGGAAGAAATAAAAAAGGAAGTGAAGGATTTGCGTAAAGATCTAAATGTATTAAGTTACACCGTGGAACACAATACTACAAAGCTGGAAAAACATTTGGACATTGAGCTGGAACATGTGGTGTAATTGTTGATTGCAAATTTTAAATTGGAAATTGAAAGAGCATGGAAAATGGTTGATAATTTAAAATGGCCAGCCAAAGGCTGGTCTGCCTTGGGCGGAAAATAAAAATAATAGCTATGAAAATACCTGGGAGTAAAATACTAAGATGGCTGGGAGTGTTATTGCCAGTAGTGGTTATGCTTTTTGTGGTGGCAAACCCAGCACACGCAGCCATAGTGAACTGTGGGAATAATGACGGAGGTACGCCAGCAGAAGGTTGTACTTTTAAAGATCTATTTACTAGTGCGGCTAACCTGGTTAATTACTTGCTTTCCGGAGCTGCAGTAGTGGCTGTGGGTGGGGTGGTTTATGGCGGGTACTTAATGGTTACTTCAGCTGGAAGTTCTTCTAAGACGGAAACAGGCAAGAAATCTGTTACCAACTCCATGATTGGTTTGGCAATCATTTTGCTTGCATTTCTCATGGTGAAGAGCTTATTTAGTATTCTTGGCTACAATGGCAACCCGCTAGAAAACCCAGACGCACTGGATAAGGGCCAGGGGTTCCAACTTATAAACGGTACAGAGGTTACTCCTCCAGGACCAACGGGTGGACCCGCGGGGGGCGTGGTACCGAGTGGAGACGCTAAAGCTTTGGCCGGAGCACTTATAACTAAACTTGGTGAAAATTGCTTTTTGCATAATCATGTTAGCGGTTTAGGGGCTGGAGACGGAGCTACTGCTTGGGATAATGTTCGCGATACTTCACAGGGGCTACCAGCTAAACGAAGCAGCTATAATGGCGCGCCTGGTAGTAGTGTTTCACTAGATCCTAAAATGTTAGAAGGCTTGCTTAGAGTAGCTAATTCTGGCTATCCGGTGTGTCCTATTACCGAGTTTGCTGGTGGGCAACATGTAGCCGGGTCTTATCACTACTCTGGTAAAGGTTTTGATCTTGACCAAGTAACTCCGCAGGCAAATGCAGCACTTGATATTTGTAGGAGCCTGGGTGCTAGGGAGGCAATTAATCATGGTACCAGTCTGCATTGTGCTTGGTAATCTTATTTATATAAACATTTAAACAATTTAACATCTAAACATCAAGATGAGATTGTCACGCCAAGCCCAAAGCGACTTGTTTCACAATGACAGAAGAGCGTCATAAATAAATTAAACACTGGATATCTCCCGATGTCGCATCGGGGAGGATGACATAGCATGATTATGAAAAAATATTTTTTAGGACTGGTAAGTTTGTGGATGGTAGGGGGCTTTCTACTATCCAACAATTTAGTCTTTGCAGCTGATAATCCTTACGCATGCGCGGGCAAACCCACCATGCAACAAGGACTTAGCAATCCAGGTACATGTGTTCAGGCTGTACAGTGGTATTTGGACCCAAGCGCTACAAACCCTAGTGGCGACTTTGATGCAAGCTTAACTGCTAAGATAAAAGCTTGGCAAACAGCACATGGACTCACCGCAGATGGAATTGTAGGTCCAAACACCTGGTCATCTTTTACTTGTACTACTTGGGATAATGGTACAGGGCCAAATACTGGAACCTGCAAAGATGTTGTTACCAATGCCAACACTAACGCATCGGCTGATTGTGGTAAGCTTGAGCAAAATTTTAAAGATTTTGGCGGAAGCGTACCGGGACCCCTAACTAACGGTTGCTATAGTGCGGGTGAAGCAGTGAGTAAGGCGGCAAAGCTTGGGTTTACTCTAGTAGGGTTACTGGCCGTACTGGCTATAGTGATTGGTGGCTATAGATACATAATGTCGCGTGGGGATGAAAAAGCTGCTAGCACTGGCAAGAGCACTATTCGATGGGCGGTGATTGGACTGGTCTTGGTGTTGTTTGCTTATGCTTTGGTAACTATCGCAACCAGGTTGCTTACGACAAACCAACTGTTCTAATTGCAGATTTTAAATTGCAAATTGCAAATTGAAAGACCGCAGAGTTGCCAATTACGGATTTGAGATTACAAGTTTAAATACAAAGTTAATTCATGTAGGAATGACTCCAGATGATTTAAAATTACGAACTAAGCAGTTTGCCCTACGCGTTGTAAAGTTGATAGGTGCTTTACCTAAAACTATTGTTGGTAAAACAATTGGTAGTCAACTGATAAGGTCCGGCACTTCTGTGGCAGCAAATTATAGAGCGACCTGTAGAGCAAGGTCTACGGCCGAGTTTATAGCAAAAATGGGTATAGTTGTAGAAGAGGCAGATGAATCTTGTTTTTGGCTTGAGCTAATTATAGAAACTGGGCTACTCAAACCCACATTGGTTTTACCTCTTCTAAAAGAGACTCAGGAAATAACTGCGATAATGGTTGCGAGTAGTAATTCGGCTCACAAGAAAATGAAAAAGTAGTTTTAGTATTCAATCTGCAATTTGCAATTTAAAATCTGCAATTGTGTTGTATTGGCTATGCATAATATGTTATACTGATGAAGTAATTATCCGTGGAAATATTTTCCATGTTTAGAAGGGTGGTGAAAACGAATTGAAACAAACTTTAAAAAAGATTAACTGGTTAGGGCTTGCGCAGGTACTTATGGTATTTGCTTTTGCTCTTGCTCCTGTATTTTTCTCTCTGCATACAGCTCAAGCTGTATCCGGGATACCTACTACTCCAGGACTCTGTAACACAGGACTTAACTGTGCAAACGAGGGTGGCTCAAAGGTAACAGACTGGATAAACCGTATCATTACTATTATCTTGGCTATCACTTTGGCAGTGGACGTGCTCTTCTTAATTATTGGTGGCTTCTTATACATCACCTCTGCAGGTAATGAAGAACGCGCGAAGAAGGGCAGAACTACAGTTATAAATGCTATTATTGGTCTTATAATTATAGTGCTCGCTTACGTAATTGCTACATTTGTAGCTAACTTCTTCTCCAACCAGACGTCTACTGGCGGAAATATATAACACTTTCTTTCCTTGCGTTGCGCTTTATGCAGTTGGAGCTCCACGGCGCAACGCACGGAAACAGGTGTACTGTGTAACAATTGTGGTTTGGACTGTTATTGCGAGGAGATTGGTTTTGCAATCAACGTGGCAGTCTAAATTTCAATTAAACAATTTAGCAACATAACAATTAAACACAGAAAGATTGTCACGCCCAGGAGCTGGGTTCGAAACGACACGATAGGATATACGTAGAGAAAACTCATGCAACTAAATACTTTGGCAAATAAAATTAAACTTTTACCTTTCACGTCTTTGATTTTGTTTGCTTCTGTGTATGATTACACGCATGCTGTTACTAGTACCGATAATCCCATAAAAGATGGGATTGGCCAGGTAAAAGATAAATTTCCACAAGCGAGTGAAGTAGCCAAATCTACTACTGTAGGTGGTCTCATTATTGCCGTTATTCAGGTGCTTCTAAATATCTTACTTGCAGTGGCTGTCTTGGCAATTATTATGGGCGGGTATATGTATATTACTTCTGCTGGTAAAGAAGAACAGGCTAAAAAAGGCAGGCAAACTTTGCTTTATGCTATTATTGGTCTTGCAGTTATAATTATGGCTAGAGTGATTGTAGGTATAGTGTACGGCACTCTCGGAGATGTGAGTGCCTAGTAAAGATTTATATATGAAAAAAATATTTTCTCATTTATTATTGGGTATTGGCGCATGTGTCATGTTGGCCGGTTTGATGCCTGCAAAAGTAGAAGCAGCTGGGCCACCGCAGATAACTGGTATTTTGTCTTTTAAGGAGGTAACATTTGGTGGAGGTGATCCTGTTTTAGATAGAATATATGTTGGCTATAAGTCTTTAATTATTCAAGGTGAGAATTTGCTACCAACGTCTATTGTTCGCATAAACAATCAGCAGCTTTCTCCTAGCTATACTAGTAGCGATCCGAGTGAAGAGATAGCAGTTGATATTCCAGGTGGGGCCAAGCTTGGTAAGATGGTAATAGAAGTAAAACTTGCAGATGGAACTTATATAGGTAGGGAGTATCAAGTAGAAGCAGAACCTGGGGTGACACCAACTCCTGTGGGCTCTACGCCTACTCCAACGGTCGGTGCCACACCTACACCAAAGGCAGGTGGGACATCGGATTCTAATTTAACTTGCACTGAGCAGGGACTTGTAAAGGATCCAAATACTGGATTGTGCTTGCCAGCTAATCCATTTGGGGCGCAAACTGGAACCTTGGCTGGAAGTAAAACCATCGGTGGTTTAATCAAAAGTATTTTAGACATATTACTTACGCTTGGCGGGATTGTAGCTATATTGTTTATAGTCATTGGAGGTTACCAGTACGTCACTTCTCGGGGCAGCGAAAGCCAGGCTAAGGAAGGCAGACAGACTATTACTTATGCCATAATTGGTCTTGTGGCTATACTCTTGGCTTATATGCTAGTAACTGTAGTTACTAATTTATTTACTCAGGGAAGCCTGTTTTAAGAATCAATTAAACAAATAAACAACTCCGACGCCTTGGTCGGAGCTCCGACCAAGGCGTCGGAGTTTAACATCTAAACATAAAGAAAATCCTTTTCCGCCAAAGGCGGAAAAGGATTTTATAATTTACTGGCTTTTTTGGGGAATACTTGGTAGAATACGGCTATTGTCTGTATTTAGCTGTAATTTACAGTGACCTACAGAATTACAGCTTTCCTTCCATATGCTCTGGCAGGGGTACCTGATTCGCATCTGTAAGAAAAACTGCAATTCTGTAGATTCTACATCTTGCCCAGGTGGCGGAATGGTATACGCGCCAGTCTTAGGAACTGGTGGGAGTAATCCCGTGGAGGTTCGAGTCCTCTCCTGGGCACCAAGTGTGCATAACGCATCCCGATGTTACATCGGGACGAGAGAAATCTCATGGGGGTTCAAGTCCCCCCTCGGCCACCAGAAAATCAAAAGTAGATACTTAAATAAGAATTAAGTAGATAAGTGCTTAAGTCTGAGTTCGTATTTACGTAATCCTGATCTTCTTTATTACTTAATTCCTCCTACATTCTATGATGAAAATGATTAGAAATATAACTGTAACTGTTTTGGTGTTTTTACTTATTACCATGGGTATATCGGCGCTTACTAATAAGAGTAACGTTAAATCGGTAAATATTGGTGAAATTGTAAATTTGGCCAACGATAGTAAACTTGAACAAGTGTCTATTACTGAGGACACGGTTACCGCCAAACTCAAAGACGGGGGTAGTTTAGTCTCAGCCAGTCTAGGTAAAAACACCGAATTTATTACTTTACTCAAAGATACGGGTGTATCTGCAGAGTCCATACGTGGACTTAAGATAGAGTATAAGCAACCCAGCTGGGTAAGCTCGGTACTTTCCAATATTTTACCTATATTATTGCCATTTATACTTATTTCTTTGTTTATCTACGTGCTCATGCGCCAGGTGCAAGGTACTAATAACCGGGCCATGTCTTTTGGACAAAGTAGCGTGAAGTTGTCTGACGAACGCAAGAATAAAGTTCGGTTTGATGATGTTGCAGGGGCCAAAGAAGCCAAAGAAGAGCTAACCGAGGTGGTGGATTTCTTGCGGTTTCCACAAAAGTTCTTGCAATTAGGCGCGAAAATCCCTAAGGGTGTATTACTTTTGGGTAGCCCTGGAGTGGGAAAAACCTTGCTTGCGCGTGCGGTTGCCGGTGAGGCTAACGTACCGTTTTTCCATATTTCTGGCAGTGAGTTTGTGGAAATGTTTGTGGGTGTGGGAGCTAGTCGTGTAAGGGATTTATTTAGAAAAGCAAAAAAGAATGCTCCTTGCATAGTATTTATAGATGAAATAGATGCTGTGGGTAGACAACGTGGTACTGGCCTTGGTGGTGGACACGATGAACGAGAACAAACCCTAAACCAGATTTTGGTGGAAATGGATGGGTTTGAAACTGATACCAATGTAATTGTAATAGCTGCAACTAACAGACCAGACGTACTAGACCCGGCTTTACTTCGCCCTGGGCGGTTTGACCGGCAGGTCATGCTAGATCTTCCAGACATTAAAGACCGAGAAGCTATTTTAAAAGTCCATGCGAAAAACAAACCCTTGCAAGAAGGTGTGAATTTGAGGAATATCGCTGAGCGTACTCCTGGTTTTTCTGGTGCAGATTTAGCAAACTTATTAAATGAAGGTGCCATATTAGCCGCGCGTACTGGTAAGAAAGACATATCCACAGAAGACTTACGGGAAGCTATAGAAAAAGTAATGCTTGGGCCAAAGAGATCTAGCCATATCCTTAATACTGAAGAGAAAAAGGTAACAGCTTATCACGAAGGTGGGCATGCTCTGCTTGGAGCGGTTTTGCCAGATGCAGACCCAGTTCACAAGGTAACCATACTTTCTCGTGGTAGAGCTGCTGGCTACACCATGAAGCTACCATTTGAAGAGAAACACATGCAGACTAAGAACAGCTTCTTGGATGAGATTGCCGCTCTCTTAGGCGGATATGCTGCAGAAAAGCTAGTGTTTGGTGAACTAACCACTGGAGCTTCTAACGATCTTAAGGTGGCTACTAGTATGGCCAGAAAACTTGTTACAGCCTATGGTATGAGTGATAAAATTGGGCCCGTTACTCTAGCCGAGCCAACGGAGGCTGTGTTCTTGGGTAAAGAACTTGGCGAGCACAAGAACTACAGTGAAGCGGTAGCGGCAGAGGTAGACGCAGAAATATCTAGCATTATGCGAACCCAATTAGCTAGGGCTACAGCCGTGCTGGAGGAACATCGCAAACACTTAGATTCTATTGCGGATGAATTAGTCAAAGTGGAGACTCTAGAACAAGAACAGTTTTATAAGATTGTTAAAGACATCATCCCTCCGACTAAGAAGCACTCTCCTACGCTAAATAGCACAGAAGCGGAAAGTGTCCATGTAGAAAATGGAGAAGCTGTATCGGCAGCGCCAGAGGCTACAGATACCTAAACGGCTGGAGCTAATCGTGCTATGCTAAACCTAGGAAATGTCACTTTTTTTAAGCTGCGGAACTGGCTGGTTTAACTACCTATTACCTGGTTAAACTGTACTCAAACAATCCTCGCCCCCATAAACAGTAACAGATTCCTAGGTTTATCTTGTGCATCATTTTATAGCTGTGTTACCATACATTCATGGACATTTCGGGGCAGTTAGCTCATCGGTAGAGCATTCCCTTGACGTGGGAAGGGTGATAGGTTCAATTCCTATACTGCCCACCATTAATTAATAAAAAATGTAAAAATCAAAATGTAAAATTATCGTGTTCAATAATTTTGATTTTTGATGTTTACGTTTTGCAACTTGCAAAACACTATGATAACAAAAGATGAGGCAGAAAAGTTACTTGGTATAAAAATAAAGAGTATAGATAATTACATATCTGCGTGTACGCACCGTTCATACTTAAATGAACACAGGTCGTTTCCTCTTCCACACAATGAGCGATTAGAATTTCTGGGAGATGCAGTGTTGGAACTAGTGGCCACAGAATATCTGTATCGCACTTACCCATATTCTGAGGGCGAACTTACTAATTTTAGAAGCGCACTTGTAAATTATAAAATTTTAGCAGAAATTTCTTCTCGTATAGGGCTTGAGAAGTTTTTACTTATGTCCCGCGGGGAAGCTAAAGACACCGGTAGAGCTCGCCAGGTGATCCTTGCCAATGCCATTGAGGCCATTATTGGGGCTATATACGAGGATGTAGGCTATGAGTCGGCGGTGGACTTTATTACCCGAGAGATATTGGTAGAGTTGCCTCGCATTATTCAGTCTGGGCAATATGTAGATCCAAAGAGTAAGCTCCAAGAAATAGTCCAGGAGCGAAAAGGTGTTACGCCCAGCTATCATGTGGTCTCTGAAACTGGTCCGGATCATAATAAAATTTTTGTGGTTTCGGCTAATATTCAACAAACAGAAGCTGGGCGTGGTAGTGGCCCATCTAAACAAGAAGCAGAAATAGCTGCGGCTGAGGATGCGCTGAAGAATATGGGCATCTAACCTGTTATAATATAAGTGTAAAGATACGAATATGCGAATGATGTGAATCTACGAAAAGTATACGAAATTATCAATTTGTAGATTTGTAATATATTTGTAGATTCGCATGTATTCGCAGATTCGCATCGCGCTCATGCATTTAAAAAGATTAGATATTCACGGGTTTAAATCATTTGCACAAAAGACTGCCTTGGAGTTTCTACCAGGGATTGTTGCAATTGTCGGTCCAAATGGAAGTGGAAAAAGCAACGTGGCAGATAGTGTGCGTTGGGTTTTGGGCGAGCAGTCTCTAAAGCAGTTACGTGGCAAGAAGAGCGATGACGTGGTTTTTGCTGGGAGTGACAAGCGTACCCGTGGGGGTTTTGCGGAGGTGGTGGCGACTTTTGATAATAGTGATAGGCGTATACCTCTAGATGCCTCAGAAGTGAGCATAGGTCGTAGAGTAGATAGAACTGGCGAAAGCGAGTATCTGATTAACGGAGCTAGAGTTAGATTATTAGACATTATAGACTTAGTGCTTAAAAGTAATATTGGTACTTCGCGTTATACAGTTATTGGGCAGGGAACTATAGATCAGCTCATTTTGGCTGGACCCCCAGAAATAAAAAGTTTGTTGGACGAAGCAAGTGGAGTGAAAACTTATCAGGGAAGGCGAGAAAAGACTCTTCGCAGACTGGACCTGACCGCTCAAAACCTTATGCGTGCCGAAGATGTGGTAGCAGAAATTGAACCACGCCTGAAGAGTCTAAGGCGTCAAGCTAAACGCATGGAAGATAGAGAAGGTTTGGAAACAGAGTTAAAGCTTTTGCAGAGAGAACGTTTAGGGGGGAGTTATTTTACTTTAGCTGCTCATACCACCAATCTTGTAGGACAATTGGATGGCTTTAAGGTTACTAGGACTGGTTTGGAGTCCCAGCTGCTAGAGGGCCAGGCTAGCTTAGAGTTGGCTGTAAGAAATACGAGTGAGGAGATAGATAAGCTCGCCGCTATTAGGCGAGAGATGCTTGGGCTACAGGAACAAAAAAATAGGCTTTTAGAACAACGTAGTATATTGCAGGGCAAATTGGCTAGTAGCAGAACTCTTGGTACTGGGGATCCAGTAGCGCTACAGTTACAAGTTGGGCAATTAGAACTTAAGATTTCTAGTTTAAATACACAATTGGAACAGGCCAAACAAGACTACCGGGCCAGTAGTCTAGAAGAGAGAGACTTTTTGACGGAACGAACCGATATTGAAAATAAATTACAAGAATTATATAACTTGCTTGCGGAGCCAGGGCCTACAGATGTAACTAGTTATCGTAAGGCGGTGGATTTACTTCAGCGTTCAGTGGAAGATTTTTTGGAGCAATTAGAGACAGCAAATGGTACGGATAGGCTTAGGGAGGTGGCTGACACTTTTAGGAAGACTTACCAAGAGTTAAGAAGTGAGGTTGCTAGTTTAGTCGGAGAACATGTGGTTCACAGGCCAGCTGGGCAGACAGAATTACAAAGTTTGCACGCTTTAAAGTCAGAGTTGGAGCACAAACTTTCGATGGTCGCAGCACGCAAGGCTGGTGCTGAAACTAGCGTGAGGTTACTAGAGGAGCAATTGCAAGCCGTCTCTCAGGAGCACTTAAGTGCGCGTTTAGAGTTACAAAAGGTTGCAAGTGCTGGGGTAGATAGTTTTGCAGAACAATTAGCAGAAGAGTCAGGGGCTTTAGATAAACAAATAGCTGAGTATCAGGATAAGATTCGGAGTTTAGAAGAACAGTTGGCTGGTTTTAATGCAGGCGATGAGAGAAGAAGGCATGAGCTTGCCGAGATGGAGAAGGCACATCGTGTATTACAGGAAGAGATTTATAAGATTAAAGATAAGGAGTCTCTGTTATTGGTGGAAAAAGCCAAATATGACACGCAAAGTGCAAGTATAGTTGAACAAATACAACAGATATTTGGTGAAGACTTGGGCAATGAGATTATGCGTACATGCAAGCTCGTAGAAACACCGGAGCTGGAAGAAAAAATAGATAAGCTTAAAGCTAAGCTTGAACTCATTGGCGGTGTGGATGAAATGACTATGCAAGAATTTAGAGAAACCGAAGAGCGTTTTACTAGACTGTCAGAACAAATTTCTGATCTAAAACGTAGTATGGAAGACTTACGACAGGTTATGGATGAGCTGGACGAGCATATAAAAAATAAATTTAATGAAGCTTTCCATAAAATTAACGAACGCTTTGAACACTATTTTAGGATACTATTTAATGGTGGTAGAGCCCAGTTACTGCTTGTAAAACATGACGATAAGTTAGAGATTTTGCCTGCTACTGGTCTAGAAGAGTTGGCTGGTGAAGAAGTGGCCGATACGCTTCGTCCAGAAGAGAAACTGGTTAAAAAATATGAGTCTGGCGCAAGTTCTGTTGTGGGGGTAGATATTCGGGCTACTCCTCCAGGGAAGAAACTGGCAAATATCCAGGCTCTATCTGGCGGTGAGCGTGCTTTAACTTCTATCGCCTTGCTTTGTAGTTTGCTGGCTTGTTTTCCTTCTCCTTTTGTAGTGCTGGATGAAGTAGATGCGGCTCTAGATGAGGCAAACACTATTCGGTTTGGCCAAATTCTTGGAACACTCGCTCATCAGACACAGTTTGTAACTATCACGCACAATAGAGAAACCATGGCTCAGAGCAAGATGCTTTATGGAGTTACCATGGGCGATGATAGTGTGTCTAAGATTTTGAGTCTAAAATTTGACCAGGCCACGGAGTTTGCTAAGTAGCATGGAGACCAGAATTATGAGTTAAGAATTAGGAGTTATGAATATAAATGCAGGGATTTATTCCTAATTCATACTTCACAACTAATAACTCCTGACTCCTCACTCTACTCTTGACGAAACCCACAAAAGTCTTTAAAATAAGCAAGTATTCATATAAATTGTACTTATGTTAACAATCAGATTTCAAAGAACAGGAAAGCGTAATAGGGCAGAATTTCGGGTGGTTGTGGCACCAAAGACAGCAGCTGCACAAAAGAAATTTACTGAAGTTTTGGGTAGTTATAATCCAAGGACAAAGGTGTTGGTAGTAAAAGACCAGGCTCGCATTAGCTATTGGTTATCTCAAAAAATAGAGATATCACCAAGCGTGCAAAACCTGTTGGTTACTCAAAAGCTAATGGACGCGCCGAAAGCTCGTGCTTTTGCTATCCCTAAGAAACCAGCTACTACGCCAGAGGTTACTGCTCCTGCAGAAGTACCTGCCAAAGAAACAGAATCTCCTGTGGCCTCAGAAGCAGCAACATCTGTAGAGGCTGGTGCAACCGCAGAATAAAATATTCGTTTTGTATTACAACACCCTCACAGTTTTGTGGCTCGGGTGTTTTTTTATTAGGAGTAGAGTTTTGACACTTGGTCAAATTTCTGCTATACTACTTGCATATCAAAAATCTAGACTATAAATTTGTATAAGTTTTAGTCTTGAAACAAAAAATTAATTAGCGCAAGACTTCTAAGCGCAGAAAATCGGACAAATATGCAAGCAGGTTTAAAAGGACGAAAGTCCAAGGGCATAGCCGTAGAGATAATTGGTGATGTGAGAAAGACTTTGGATAAGCATGTTGGCCCACGAACGGTCTTTGTGGCTGTGTTGGGTGGCTTCCTCATCTTGGTCATGTTAGCAATGACCGTGTTTACGGGTTCAGGACCTCTCAGTAAATTTAGCTTTACCGGTCTGCGTTCGCATGCGGGTTATGACAAAGCGGGTAATATTTTTATAAATGACATCCCAGTCCAGGGAGACTACGATGGCGATGGTAAAGCTGACTTGGCTGTTTGGCGCCAGAGTGATGGTACTTGGTATGTAAAAAAGAGTTCGGATGGTAAAAATTTAGTATTTGCTTGGGGTAGTAGCGCGGCTCCTTACTATGATGTGCCTGTTCCTGCAGATTATGATGGTGATGGTATAACCGATTTTGCTGTTTGGCGTTGGGGCAATGGTACTTGGTATATAAAAAATAGCTCCGACGGCTCACAAACCATATTTGCTTGGGGTAGCGGGGCGAAAGAATACAATGATATACCAGTTGTAGGTGACTTTGATGGCGATGGTAAAGCTGACTTGGCTGTTTGGCGCCAAACTACTGGTACTTGGTATGTTCATAAAAGCTCCGATGGCCAAAACATAATAACCGCTTGGGGTAGTCCAGCTTCACCTTACTTTGATGTGCCTGTACAAGCAGATTACGATGGGGATGGCGTAACCGACTTGGCTGTCTGGAGAAAAGGTGACGGCAATTGGTATATAAAACAAAGCTCTGATGGTCAAAATGTGATACTTGCTTGGGGTAGTGCAGGTGCTCAGTATAAAGACTTGCCAACTCCTGGCGACTATGATGGCGACGGTAAAGCTGACTTGGCTGTTTGGCGCCAGAGTGATGGTACTTGGTATATAAAACAAAGCTCCGACGGGAAGAGTGCGGTTACGGCTTATGGAAGCTCCGCGCAGGCTTATAGAGATTTTCCAACTCAAGCAGATTTTGATGGCGATGGTAAGACGGATCTTGCTGTGTGGAGAAAGGCTACGGGTACTTGGTATGTTCGCAATAGTGAAGATTCTTCAGATGCAATTACGGCTTGGGGCATAGCAGAGCCATTACCAGTTTCTACTTTAGCTCCTACACCAACTCCGGTACCTGTGGTGCAATGTCCTAATGCAAGTGTAAATGCTAGCTTGGGCACAGTAAAAGTAAAAGATACAGTGAGCCTTAGTGCTCCAGCAGGGTTTGCGGGTGTTGCATACACCTCTAATCGTACCAGTGTCCTGGATGTTACTGGCAGTGTGGGTAAGGGTGTATCGGTAGGACAGGCTTTGGTCTCAGGATCTGGCTTCTATGCTCCAGCTAATCGTACATGCAGTTTGTCGGGTACACTTATTTTAGTTAGAAAATAAGATATCTAGAAACAAATATTTGACAGTTGGAGGGACTATTTATACAATTGTCTTAAAGCTGGCTTAATTAGAAAGGTCGAAGGCTAGGGTAAGTAACAGAATATATACAGTTATGCAACCAGAAGAGCAGGATGCAGTGTTTGTAGAGTACGTAGTAAAAGCACTTGTAGATAATCCAGACGATGTGCGTACAGAGCGGGTAGTTGATGAAATGGGTGTACTTATAACCCTACACATCAATCAGAAGGACATGGGTCAGGTTATCGGCCGTCAGGGTCAAACTGCTAAAGCTATCCGCACACTTTTACGTGTTGTGGGTGCCAAGCACAAAGCCCGTGTAAACTTGAAAATCTATGAGCCAGAAGGTTCGCATCGTGGCCCTATGCACGGTGCAGGTCCTCAAAGTGATGATATGTCCTCTTCTGCCACAAGTGGCGCAGACGACATAGATGACTTTAAGATCTAAAGACGCGGATACACGCGGAATGAACATATGTTTAAAATA
>JAHFJI010000077.1 GCA_023245955.1 Candidatus Doudnabacteria bacterium
TTCTTCCGGGTCGCGCGTATCATCACCCACCCACCTTTGGGCTTCTTCTACGTTGACCGATAGCACATCTGTTCGCTCCAAGATAGGTTTATTTACTTTTATGCCAGCCTTAAGCTGATAAGTTCCAGGATTAAAACCCAAGCTTACCTTATTCGTATCTAAGTATTTAACTAAAGGCGGATAAATTTTCTCAAAGCCCTGTGGCATGGAAGTTAGATAAACCCATTTACTTCTGGCCAGTTTAGGGAAATGATAGTGTCTATGTTCATGATACACAAAAATAGTACGCTCCCCCTGGTGTGATAGCACCGTGTGATAATTAGTTCCGTGTGTTTTGTCAAAATGTAAATATTCTGTGGACACTCCTTCCTCTTGCATGCGATGCTTTATCTCTCTACCCCCAGCATCATCCCCAGCGATACAAAAATACGCGGTCTTTAGGCCAAGTCTTGAAGAACCAATTGCGTTGTTGGACGCATTACCCGCAACACTCTTATAAAATTTCTGTACTGGTAGCTTATCTCCCCAGTTAATAATCGCCTTAAGATCTTTACCAATTTTCTTTATTTCAATGTCATCTACAAATAAAAAACTGTCTATAACCGGATCGCCTATTGCTATAATATCGTACTTTGTTACCATACTGTTGTTAAAACTTAATTATATGACTTGCACAATTTACCATTTCAAGGGTCACCTTTGCGTAAGTAAGTTGTTCTATTTAAATTATCCAAAAAAATAATTCAACAGTTACTCTATCTTACATAGTAGGTCTACGCAAGGGTGACCTTTGAAATGTGTTAGTCAAAGATAACGCTAAAAATCACATGTAGATGCTCCGCCAAACCAAGCTGGATCTCCTCCAGAAGACATAACTTTACAGGTAGTCAGGTTTTCATCGTTACCAAAAGGCACAAAGACGGCATAATTTTGTTGGTCTGTAGAAACAATGTATTTATAGTCTTGCGGAGTACCGGTACAAACACCACTCCCTGGACAACTTGGATCTCTGGGAAGTTGGGCCATGTAGGGTGTCATGCTGCTCACTATCAAGCTATCTATAAGTTCAACCTCTGTGTCTACACCAGAGGTTGGTACTGGGTAGGTAGAAAAATCATCAAAATATAAATCTAAAGACTTTCTTAACTGATTAATATCTGCCTTACGTTTAGCGTCGCGAGACTTGCTACGAGCATTGGCTGCCCTAAGTGTAATAACTCCAGCTAAAAGGCCGATAATGGCAATTACCACCAAAAGCTCTATTAAGGTAAAGCCTTTATTACAACCACTGGACCAGCGGCCAGACCTACAAAACTTTGGTTTCATTCTTTCTCCTTAATACTTTTCTCACCGCTTCTATGATAGCATTCTTGCCCATACCGAACTTTTCTATGAGCTCATCTGGTTGTCCGCTTTCCCCAAAGTGATCTTGTACCCCAACCATCTCCACTGGCACAGGATAATTTTTAGCCAGAACTTCCACAACAGCTGAACCCGCACCACCCATAACCTGATGCTCTTCTAGGGTCACTACTGCACCGCATTTTTTTGCCACAGCGATAATAGTTTCTGCGTCTATAGGCTTAATAGTATGGTTATTCAGCACCATTACGCTTATGCCCTCACGCTCGAGCTCTAATGCTGCAAGTATTCCATTATACAACACCGGACCACTACCAATTATACACACATCCGTGCCATCTCTAAATATTTGTGCCTTTCCAACTTCAAACGGTGTCTCAGGAGTAGTTATAACTGGAGTTTTTTCCCGGGTAAGACGAAGATACGCCGGACCCTGCAGTTTACCGATTGCCAATGTAGCCTGCTTTGCCTGAATAGAATCACACGGTACCACCACTGTTAAGTTTGGTAGTACACGAGTTAAAGCAATATCTTCCAGAGCTTGATGCGTGGCGCCATCCGGACCTACCGATACACCCGTATGACAACCAATTACTTTAACATTGGTCTGGCTATAACACACGCTTACACGCAATTGATCCCAATTTCTACCCGGACTAAAAGTTGCATAGCTCGTAGCAAAGGGAATCTTGCCAGCAAGTGCGAGACCAGCAGCTATACCCATCATGTTTTGTTCTGCCACTCCACATTCAATAAATCTGTCTGGAAAAGCTTTGGCAAATTCCAAAACACGGGTACTTTCTGCTAGGTCTGCAGTAAGTACTACCACATTAGGGATCTCCCTAGCGAGCTCCAGCAACCCCTCCCCAAAGCCGTCTCTGGTCGCCGTTTGCTCAATATTCTCTTGTCCCAGTTTTATATTTAACTCCAAACTATTCATTAGGTATTAGAAATTAGGTGTTAGATATTTGTGTTTATTATTCATGTTCACTCCTTATTTGACCTCTCAGTGTCCGCAGTTCATCTAACGCCACTTTAGCCTGCTCTTTGTTCGGAGGTGTTCCGTGCCACTTATAGTCCCCTTCCATAAAGTCTACACCACGCCCAGGTATGGTATGGGTGATAACGACTGTTGG
The DNA here is from genome assembly GCA_023245955.1 of Candidatus Doudnabacteria bacterium. Lineage (GTDB taxonomy): Bacteria > Patescibacteriota > Doudnabacteria > UBA920 > UBA920 > JAEUSE01. The sequence continues at coordinate 2,499 of JAHFJI010000077.1, forward strand.
TCGCTCGTAAATGGATTTAGCTTCGTTGCACGCGTCAATCATTTGCTGTAAATTATGGCCGTCCACTTCCAGGACGTGCCAATTAAACGCTTTGTACTTTGCAACCAAATTTTCCAGTGGCATTATGTCTTCAGTATAGCCATCTATTTGAATATTGTTGCGGTCTATAATCGCAGTTATGTTATGTAGCTTTCTGCTACCGGCAAACATGACCGCTTCCCAAGTTTGGCCTTCCTGTTGTTCGCCATCGGACATAATTAAATATATCCGTTGCTTTGTATGGTTCATGTTCTGTGCAAGTGCCATACCCACCGCCTGACTTGTCCCTTGAGCTAGTGGTCCACTAGAAGTTTCAATCCCCGGTAAGCTTAAGTTATGCGGGTGTCCGTGTAGTCTAGTACCAAGCTTCCTCAGAGTTTTTAATTCTTCTTTTGGAAAATACCCAGCCTCGGCTAGGGTCGCATAAAGTACCGGACAATTATGTCCGCAAGACAAAACCAAGCGGTCTCGCCCGCTCCAACCCGGGTCCTCTGGATGGTGAGTCAAAACATTAAAATAAAGAGCAGTAAACACATCGGCCAAGCCTAAAGGTCCAGCCGAGTGACCGCTACCAGCCTCTAACAACATAGCAATGATGTCTTGGCGAATATCGTTGGCTTTATATTGTAATTCTGTGTTTGATAAGTTAAAAGGATTCATGTTTATTTCACTACAGATCTATGGCCTCGCGAAGTTTTTCAAAATCCCATTCTGGGTCGCCAGCTAAGGCAGACCCTACCACAACTACATTACCTCCCGCTTCTGTAATTTGCTGAATATTTTCTGCTCTTACGCCACCGTCTACTTCAATTATAGCATGGGGCAGTAACTGACGCAGACTTTTTATACGGCCAAATATCTCCGGAATTATATCTTGGCCCTGACTGCCCGGATGTACTCCAAGCATAGTAAATTGGTCCACAAGTTCGCCGTAATGTGTGAGTTCAGAGAGTTCTGTTTCCGGGTTTATGGCCAAACCCACTTTAAGTCCAAGTGAGCGAATGTTGCCAATCTCACGAGCTAACTGCACCTTATCTGTAAAAGCCTCAAAATGAATAATAATTGTTGTGAAGCCAGCAATTTGGTACTCAAAAAAATCTGTAGGCTCATGTAACATCAAGTGCGCCTCCCAAGTGAAAGCCGGATTCAGCACATCAAGCTCCTTAACCCCTACTGTAACACTTGGAACAAACAAGCCATCACAAAAGTCTACCTGGATGCGTTCCACACCCGAGATGCGCTCAAAGCTTCTAGCTTTCGCTTCAAAGCCTTCTTTAATCTTCTCTAAAATTGCGGGTACAATTATTGCCATATGCCAAGCTCTATGAGCACCCTTGACAAAATACCAAAGCGTGCTAAAATAATATTAATCACCAACGGAAAGGGTTCCCTGCCAGGTTTTGTCCTGTCAGGGTCTTTTCTTTTTATATTCCAATTTTTTCCTCAGGTCATTCATAAATCTTAGATAAGGCCGAAATATTTTAAACTTGAGCAGCGCTGAAAACTTCATCCTGTTGGGAACTATTATATGTCCCAGCTTTTTACTTTCTAGCAAATATTTCGCCAGGCAATGAAAATCGCCATCACCAGTAACGATAACTGCTTTTTCATAATTGGGCAATTC
>JAHFJI010000017.1:0-10015 GCA_023245955.1 Candidatus Doudnabacteria bacterium
CTCTTTTAGCGCACTCTGTAACTTCTCATGGGTCTTGCTATCTAGAACTCCGGTTTTAATAAGTACGCCATGCTCACCCGTGGTCTGCAATTGGGAACTACTAATCCCCGCTCCCACTACTGCTTCTCTAATCTTTTGGATATCCGGACTATTTTTATATTCAACCTCAGTAATGGTTCCGCCCTTAAAGTCTATACCAAACTTAAGACCAAAACTTACAAGGGAGATAATGCCGGCAACCATAATTACCCCCGAAAAAACGAACAGATATTTGTAGTAATTTAATATTTTTAACATAAAATAATCTTTCTACGAACTTACGAACAATTACGAAACTACGAAAATAAACTGGATACACAATGTACGATTTCGTAGTTTCGTACATTTCGTACTTTCGTAGAGGCTAAGTCTTACGAGCTACTCCAAACAACCAAGGATGACTAAGTACCTTATTGGTTAAGAATAAACGAAGCAAAGTTCTAGTTACACTTATAGCCGTAAACATGGAGATGAGGATACCAATACCTAAAGTAATAGCAAACCCGCGGATGGAAGGAGAACCAAACATGTACAAAATAAGTGTAGTAATAAGACTAGACATATTAGAGTCCCGGATACTCAACCAGGCTCTATCAAACCCGTCATTAACTGCCCGAGCTATGTCTTTACCAGCTCTTATTTCTTCTTTAGTGCGTTCAAAAATTAAAATGTTCGCGTCTACTGCCATACCAACCGAAAGTATAAAACCTGCAATACCAGCTAAAGTTAAAGTTACTGGTTGCACGCCGCCAAGAAACATGAGTAGCATGTAGCTTGCAAAAGCCAGCAGACCAAAGTAGCCACTCACAGTTAAACCCAAGAAGAAGAATATGCCAACCAATATTACTGCAGTAAGAGAAATACCTATCTGAATTACAGCCAAAGAAACAACCACATATACACCAAGCGCCAGAACCGCCAAAAGACCAGGGAAGCGGTAATACATAATCATAAACAAAATGATTAGCAGAAGACCCAGCATACCGGCAATAAGGGACTTATGCACAGACTCTTTTCCAAGCGTTGCTCCAACCGTCTGCTCAGAAATGAGCTCAATGGGTACTGGCAAAGCACCAGAGTTAAGCCTCGTAGCGAGTTGCTTAGCTTGGTCTATAGTAAAGTTACCAGTAATAATGGCCGTACCATCGGTGATGGCAGTCTGTACAGTAGGTGCAGAAATAATATTATTATCCAAAAATATAGCAATCTGTTTACCAACACTCTTAGAGGTAATGTCTCCAAATAGTTTTTTGCCTTCGTCGTTAAACTCAAGGCGTACTACTACATCACCACCACCGATACTTCCCCTGCTTTGCTGTAAGTCCGCAGTGGCTCGTTTAAGTTGTTTACCAGACAACCCGGTTTTATCCCAACCAGCAGTTGCATTAATGCTCACCTTGCCATCCGCACCCACAGTAGCTTCTGGCTCTTTATCGCTTTTGGTTCTAAATTCTAGGAAAGGCGTTTGACCAATTTGGTCTATAGCATCTTTCACATTTTTTATACCCGGTAGCTCTACTATTATTCTATCTTGACCTTCCACTAGCACTTGCGGCTCTGCCACTCCGAAGCTGTTAACCCTGCGTTCAATAGTATCCCGTACAGCCACCAAGGCCTGCGATTTATCCGCGTCCGAAATATCTTTAAAGTCTGCTTTGTAAACTAAGTGGCTACCACCCTGCAAGTCTAGTCCAAGCTTTATAGGAAAATTCTTAGAATAATGAATTTTAAGCTTGTTTAAATCTATATGACCTTTTGAGAAAACTATGTACCCTGCACCTAGGGCAAGTAAGATAATTCCGCCGAGCGCGAAGAGTAGAGCAAGTTTTGGACGCATACAAGTACCGGATTTAACTAATAAATACTAATAAAAATAAATTTTTATAGACTCCACCTATTATAGCAAGTCTCTAGAGATTGGGCAAAACTAACTAGAAAGCCTAAGATTTCGCAAACAAGCTAACAAGCTCATACTTGCTACGATCTTTCCAGAGCACTAAAGTTTCTATGTGTTCTAGTGTTTCCACTAAAGGCAAAGCTTTCTAGGTCTGGTTTTAAACTAATCCTGTAGCTCTCCGACAAGACCTGTCTGGATAACCTTACAGGCTTTATCTGTTTCTTTTTTGGCTTCATTTACTATCTTATTACTTATTATCCACTTAATAATGTGTAGGTGGATCCACCTCTGGTGGACTAATTACTCAACACTACTTCTACACATATATCCCCGCTATCTTACCAACAATAATCCCAAGCAAAATAGTCACCCCACCAATTAAAGACATACTCACTGCACGCTTTAGCCAGTGCACCCGAGCCACCTTACCACTCCAAACTCCTAAACCAAACAACCCCACTACGGAAATACCAATAGCCAGCCAAAAAGCATTTCTAGAATTCAAAAACATGTACGGCGCAACTATTATAAACCCGCTCACAAGGTATGAGACAAACATAACTGCTGCGTAGCCCAAGTCTTTAGAGAGTGCCACATCTTTCTTGCCCTCAAACTCCTCCGCGCTGTTTTCTGATAAAAGACTACCCACACCCATAGAAAACGCCTCCACAAAAACCAAGATGGTTCCTGTAAGTACTATGCTCTTATTGGACTGACCAGCTACCGCCACTCCTGACACCAGCCCAATAGTGGAGACCAAGCTATCCTCCACCCCAAAAATAAAATTTCTTATATACTCAATTTTCTTTTTATCTTGCATAATAAAACACTCTCATTACACTCACTATAATACGACGTAGTATTATAGTGGACTAAATTATGTTTAATATTTGGGTAAGCTTGTCTTTAACAACTGCGGGGACTAGATTGTCCATGGTTTTTATTTTAGCAAGTTCTACCCAGGTTGGGTAATACTGGTCAGTTTCGTTCATTTTCTCTGCCTCGCCGCCGCCGAGCTTTACCTCGCCGGTAAAACCAGTTACTAAGTAGTAGTACTCTTGCCGTGGCGGGTACTTACCCATGGTAAAAAGGTTAAACACTTCAAACAAAAATTTACTTTCGGTGACCTCCAAAGAAAGTTCTTCTTGCACCTCGCGCTTCATGGCCTCTTCCTCTGTCTCGCCACTTTCTACTCCCCCACCCGGAAACACTAAATACTCGCCGCGGCCTTCTGCCACACGACGCATAAGTAACATGTTACCGTCTTTTATAATTATCGCTCCAGCTCGTTTATTCATAACGTAACTCCATAACACATCTCTAAACAAGCAGCCTCATCAGTTACAAGTCCGAGCTGTAGAGCGCTAGAGGGAGTAGTCCATGTGTACGCTTGATGTTCGCTTGGGTTAAGAATTACATGGGGCTTGACATCGTTCATAAGCTTTGTTAAAAAAATATGGTAAGTAAAATCATGTCGGGTATGCCGCACCGAAATTGATTTAATATACATTAAGCCTGGCTCGGCCACGCGCATCCCTGTCTCCTCTAAAACCTCTCTAAATTAAAGCCTCCACAAGAGATTCACCAGAATCTTTCTTACCGCCGGGAGTACCCCACTTACCGCGTTCTGATTTATCATTATTCCTGTGCAATAACAAAATCTCTCCATTGTGCTCTACAAAACAACTCACAACCTCAAAGGCTGGATTAAAATCTATCGGGACTGATTCGTGATAAATCATATTACAGATACACCTAAAAAACAAACTACCACACCCAACCTCACGACTTATAAAAGTTTAAAATTAATTATTTTTACTCCTGTCTCTCCGTTCACTCTGTCACCATAATATTCACGGTAGTGCGCCAGCATATCGTCTATATTCGCAAACTTCTCATGGCCAACGTAATCTACCTCGGTTAGGTCACCGAGCTTTTTTGTTCGCACCTGTAACACAATAGCCCGAGCGAACACCTGCTTGGTTTCCCAGTTAATCAGGTTAACTACATCTCCCTCTTGCAGGTCTTTATCATCAAATAAGCGCCAGGTCACCGTCTTCTCCCCAGAAAGCACAAGAGGCACTAAATGCGCTCTAAATTTTAATGTTTTCATATCCATATTAAACTCCTAAATCTTCGTAAGTTTCAAATTCTATGTTCATGCCACCAAGTTTAAACAGTGCTTGCACAAGTCCAGCTTTAAGCTACTCCTGGTGCTTGGACTTATTCATATAGTCAAACAACCATTTATCCAGAACCTCCTGCATTAATTTATGTGGTTTTTCTAGACACTCTTCATATTCAGCTAAAAAACTCACACACGCTTGTTCTACATTTTCATCCATGTTTCCTTTGCACTCTGCTAAAGTAGCGGACACAATTTCCGGCCAAGTTTTAAAACTGCCAACACTCCTTCTAAGGGCAAACTTAGTTGCGTCGTCCTGGCTAAGCAGTCCGTAAATCATATTGTACTGCGCGTCTATTCTTTCGTAGTCTTTCCAAAATTTGTGGTTAGAATCTACGTTATACTTCCAAACACCTCGCTTATCAAAAACCCTGTATCGCAAATCTATTTTATCCGCATATTGTTTATTTAATGAATAGGCGTTAAACGCATCGCCACTTAATGCGCGAATATTAAAACTTGGCGGCTCGGACATGGGGTACTCTTTTGGTTTGCGTCTAAAAAAATTCAAACGCGATATACCGTGCTTCTGCTTGTTTTCCAAACCTTCCAAACTCGCTGGGTGAGTATGGCACTGTACTGCAACCTTGCGGCCGTCCTTAATTGCCTCTTCTATAAAAGTCTCTACCGATAAGCCTACGCTAGACACGCTGTTATTTGTACCTTTTTCTTCTGCCATCCACTCACCCGCAGTTTCCAAAGTATCTAAATCGTCAGCCGAAAACACAGTAAGCTCCTCCCGAAAAGTGTGCTGCGCCGCGTGCTTTAAATACCGCATACCTTCTTTAAAAGTATTTCTTTTCTCAATTTCCGGGCTAGCTAAAACCTGCTTTTCAAACAAAAATGGAGTACCTAAAGCTATACCTGCGGCGACAGCAGCAGTTTTTAAAAACTCCCGCCTCGGTGATTCTCCGTCTTTTGGAACAAACCAACCTTCTCCACGCATACTATATGAATTAAATGATGTATTAAATGCTTTACTTATTACGAATAAATGTAAACCGTTGACCACTGTATTCGCCTATGCTTACGTCTTCACAAAACATGGCTAGTGGCCGCACCCAGAGTATATCACCAAGTAAATGTTTATACACCACAAGCTCTTCTGCTGGGTTCTCCGAATGCATTGCCACGCCCATAACCTGGTACTCCTCACCCTTGTAGTGTTTGTATATTCCTGGTTTTAAATACTTAGCTAGCTCGGATAACTCTAGATTTTTAGGAGTTTGGTTATTAATTATTTTCATATTATTTTTTCTTATCTTTTAACTTCTTTTCTACGCGCTTTAAGCTTTCCAAATACGATTTCTCTACTTCACTCAAGGCTTTAGCTTTATATGCGCGATGTTCCGCTTTCGCCTTTTTCTCAGCTTGCTCATGACTAACTTTACCGGCACCGTTGAGTAATGCGCGACCGGTTGACTTAAGAACAGCATCAAGTTGGCGAATGTAGTCCGCCATGCGCATGGGCTTGTGTTCAATAGCGCTTACTTCAGCGATATCAAAGTATGCAGATACGAGATTATTGAGCACCTTCAATTCTTTAAGGTCAAGATAATTTTTGGCAATCATCGCCTCTGCCTGTGTAGGTTGTGTGCCCTGGAAGCTTGTGAGTCCGGCAAATGGTTTATTGCTATCCACGCGCAGGTAAATCACCTCACTCGCAGTGTTTCCGTGGGCGGCAAAATGGATTTTATTTTGTACTATTTTGAAAAACTTGAGCGATTCACCAGCACGAGGATCATAATCCATCGCAGTAGCATAAAGATCTAGAACTTGGCGATACAGCACCTTTTCACTGCTACGAATATCGCGAATGCGATCAAGCAACTCTTTCCAGTACTGACCTCCACCGGCATTTTTGAGCCGTTCATCGTCCATTGTAAAGCCCTTCACTATATATTCACGAAGTCTTGCCGTAGCCCACTGACGAAAGCGGGTACCCTGAACAGAGCTCACACGATAACCAACGGATATAATCACATCAAGATTATAGTAATTGGTTGGTTTGGTAGAAAAATCGGTATTTCCGATTTTTCTCATAGAGTCAGATTCTATAAGCTCTTTTTCACTATAAATATTGAGAATATGCTCGTTTATCGTTGAACGGCTTTTATTAAATAAAGCTGCCATTTGGTCAATGGATAGCCACACGGTTTCACCCTGCATATGTACTTCAATTCCAGATTTACCATCCTCGCCTGTGTAAATAATTATTTCATTTTGCAACTCTTTTTCCTTCATACTATTTTTTGCGTTTATCTCTTAAAAAGTTCCAGATACTCGTGCAAAACAAAAATCCGGTTACGGGAAAAACCTGTTATTTCTTTCAGAATGCCAACCCGTTCCATTTCCGCAATAAGGGTATTTGTTGCGGTATTGGAAGCATTAAGATATTTTGAGGCATCGGCAACCTTAAACGCAGGCATAGAAAATGATTGTATCAAAACTTTATGAGCCAATTTTGCCCGACGACCGAGTTCCATAATCTGTTTTTCATAGCGAGCCCGCAGATCAATAATTTTCTCAAACGTATCTTTACTCTTTTTGGCTGTTTCACTGACGGCCGAAAGAAAAAAGACGACCCATTGATCTAAATCATCTCTTTCTCTAACAAAAGTAAGCGCGTCGTAATACGAGCTCTTATTTTTTTCAAAAAAATCTGAAAGATACAATGTCGGTTTTCGTAAAATTCCAAGTTCAATAAGATGCAGTCCTATAAGCATGCGTCCAATTCTCCCATTCCCATCGTTAAACGGATGGATTGTCTCGAATTGGTAATGCGAAATAGCCATTTTAATCAAATGTGGCATATTAAGACCTTTGTTATGCCAAAAGAATTCTAAATCCTTTAGTACCTCGGGTATGTCTTCGGGGTGTGGCGGAATAAAAGCGGCAGTTTGAATACTTGTGCCGCCAATCCAGTTTTGCGCAGAACGAACTTCTCCGGGTTGTTTATGCTCTCCACGAACTCCGGATAATAAAATTTTGTGAGCCCCCTGCAAAAGTCTCATAGAAATCGGCAACTCATTAAGGCGTCCAATGCTCGTATTCATTGCCTTAATGTAATTTTGTACCTCTGTCCAGTCATCTCTTTTTTCAGGAGCAATTTCTTCTTCCGGTAAAATCGCTTCGTCCATACCTGTGCGAGTGCCTTCAATACGGCTGGATTTCACTGCTTCGTTACGCACGTGCATTTGAATGAAAAAATCAACGTCTGGCACAAGAATGGAATACGCATTCAATTCGCCAACAAGTCTGATAGCTTCTTCAAGAAGAACTGGGATTCTTTTGTCCTGCCATTCATATAGACGATTAACCGGGGACGGCAAAAAACTCTGGTATTCATAATTTTTACCAAAAAAGTGCTTTTTATAAGTCCCTGCTATAAACGTATTGCTTTGCTGTGCATTGTTAGTCATAATTTGTTTAAGTTGAAATATACATCTCCATATTACTAGATATACGAGTAAAGTGCAATAAGAATACCCATATTGCAACTTTGAACAGAAAATAGGTTTTTATAATCAATGCGCACCTCAACTCTCGGCTGACCATTGTCGCCTTCATATATTATAATTTCGCTGAATTGATTGTCTTTCTTCATTTTGTGGCTCCATCTTTTTATATTTTCAACTAGCTAATTTGGCATATCACACTTTTTTTGTCATTAATTGTTGATGCTCCCCGATGTTTATTAGACCGCACTTTTTCCATTTTTTACCAGATCCACATGGGCAGGGGTCGTTGCGACCAATTTGCTCTCCGCTCATGCCTCTCCTCTTCGAGTCTGAGCCTGAGGGCTCATCCCTCAGAGTCGAATGGTCACCTTCCCCTACCTCGGGGGAGGAACCGGAAGGTGCATCCGAGCGGTTAGTAACCCAATTTGGACTTTGTTGTTCGGGTACTTGATTCTGCTCTTGCTGGACATTTACCCTTAGCACTGCCGAAGCCACTTGCTTAGCAATCTCTGCAAGCAAACTTTGGAACAAATCGTAACCTTCCCGCTTGTACTCTAGCACTGGGTCGCGCTGGCCATAGCCACGGAGACGCACGGAGTCGCGCAAGTGGTCCATAGTGTCTAAGTGCTCCATCCACAAGCTATCTAGTGACTGCAAACAAATATACCTTTGCACATCTTCGTAGACTTCTTTGCCTATTTCTTTTTCTTTAGCCTCGTAAAGTCTTTTAGCTTCTGCAACTAGAGTATCTACCACCACAAATTCCCTGTCTGCTACGTTTTCAGACTGCTCACGAGCTCGCTTCCTTAAGTCCTCAGACACCGGCATCATGCCAGACACTTGCTCAAAGATTTGTTTAAACGAGTCGTCTAAGTTTTCTTCTGCGCTAAATGCAAATGTAACAATGTTGCCAATTTCTTTTTCTATGCTTTCTAGAATTTCACCGCTGACAGACGTGAGACGTGAGACGTGAGACGTGAGAGAAGAATCCTCATCCCCCGCAGCAACGGCGGGTACTTCTACTTGATTCTTACTACTTAATTCTTGATTCTGGCTTCCAAGATACTTCCGTCTGCGTTTATAAATAATAATACGCTGGTGGTTAAGCACGTCATCAAACTCCAACACGCTCTTACGAGTGTCAAAGTTTAGTCCTTCTATCTTCTTCTGGGCAGACTCTATGGATTTAGAAACTAAACGAGCCTCTAGCGGCTGGTCTTCTGGGAGCCCGAGTCGTTCCATCATACTCTTTAAGCGGTCGCCACCAAAAAGCCTCATAAGGTCATCGTCCATAGACACATAGAACAAGGACTCTCCAGGGTCACCCTGCCGGCCACTACGTCCGCGGAGCTGGTTATCTATACGGCGGGATTCGTGTCTCTCGGTACCTATTACAGCAAGTCCCCCGGCTTCACGCACCGCTTTTGCCTCTTCTGGGTCTACCGGGTTTCCACCAAGCAAAATGTCTACACCACGACCTGCAATATTGGTCGCAAGCGTCACCGCGCCATATCTTCCTGCCTGAGAGATAATATGTGCTTCTCGCTCATGGTTCTTAGCGTTAAGTAGCTCAAACGGCACGCCCTCGTGCTTTAAGTACTCGGCTAGCTCTTCATTTTTAGCAATACTCACAGTACCAATTAGCACTGGCTGGCCTTTTTTATTCCGCTCTTTCACATCCCGAGCTATAGCCGAAAACTTAGCTTTCTCAGTTTTATAAATCACATCAGTCAGGTCTTGCCGCACCATTGGCTTATTTGTAGGTACTTGCACTACCTGTAGTTTATATATTTTAAAGAACTCTTCTTCTTCGGTCTTAGCCGTACCCGTCATACCGGAGAGTCTTGCGTAAAGCCTAAACAAGTTCTGGAAAGTAATGGTGGCCAGAGTCTTGCTTTCTTGTTGAATTTTTACGTGCTCTTTAGCTTCTATAGCCTGGTGCAAGCCCTCACTGTATCTGCGCCCAAACATAAGACGACCGGTGAACTCGTCTACTATGACTACTTCATCGTTCCGCACCACATAGTCACGGTCTTTTAAGTAGTTTGCCCGAGCACGCAAAGCCTGCTCTATATGGTGCAGTGTAGTTACGCCACCAGCTGTATCGTAAATATTTTTTACCTTGAGAATTTCTTCAATTTTATTTATCCCCTCGTCTGTGAGCGTAGAGACTTTGCGTTTTTCGTCTATTACATAGTGCACGTCTACCTGTAAGTCGTTCACCAACTTTGCAAACTGGTTATACTTATCGGTTGGGTCAGTGTCTGGTGCGGAAATAATTAGTGGCGTACGCGCTTCGTCTATAAGTATGCTATCTACTTCGTCTACAATGACGTAGAAAAGCTCACGCTGAACCATGTTCTCTAGTCTCTGCACCATGTTGTCGCGAAGATAATCAAACCCAAACTCGTTGTTGGTCCCGTAGGTAATATC
>JAHFJI010000017.1:10115-13712 GCA_023245955.1 Candidatus Doudnabacteria bacterium
TATCTACTTCGTCTACAATGACGTAGAAAAGCTCACGCTGAACCATGTTCTCTAGTCTCTGCACCATGTTGTCGCGAAGATAATCAAACCCAAACTCGTTGTTGGTCCCGTAGGTAATATCTGCTGCGTAAGCCTCACGCCTTGGTACTGGGCGCATATGCTTTACATCCATTACCAGGCCTTCGGTAGCGCCCTCAAGCTGTGCAATTTCCTCAGCTTCCGGCTGGTAACCTGGGTCGTAGATAAAAGATGCTTCATGCTGAATAGAGCCTACGGAAAGACCCAAAAAGTGGAACACCGGACCCATGAGACTCGCCTGCCAACGCGATAGGTAATCGTTCACTGTAACTATGTGCGTACCCTTACCAGCTAGCGCATTTAAAATAAGCGGAAGCGTAGCAGTAAGAGTCTTACCTTCTCCAGTTTTCATTTCTGCAATCTTACCCTCGGACAGCGCAATACCACCCAGAACCTGCACATCGTAGTGAAACTGGCCGATGCTTCGTTTAGCTGCTTCGCGGGCCAGAGCAAATACTCTTGGACGAATCTCGGCCAAGCGTTTAAAGACTTCCGCATGTTCCAGTCCAGCCGAAAGCTTCCGGAGTTCTGCTACTTCTGCTCGTATTTGCTCATCTGAGAGCTTAGCTACTTCCTCCTGGTAGCTATTAATAAGCGCAAGCTCCTTGGCGTAAGCTCGCTCTGGTTTAAAATCAAAAGAAAATATGTCCCCTAAAAAACTCATAAATAATTGATAATTTAAAATTGATAATCGGTAATTGAGTAATTCTTAGCAAATCTGCAATTTTCAATATGCAATCTGCAATTCTTCCATTTTATTATACCAGCCCATAGCCCATATTCCTATTGACTTTTACTACTATATATTATATAATGTTTGCACTATTTTACTATAGTAAAAATTCTGAGTTGCGCGCTCCAAAGTACAACTCCAACCCAAAACCCAGCATCCAAGGAGGGTGCAAAAGATGAAGCTAAGAATCACAGTCACAAAAATTGATGAAACGTTCTACTCCCATCGGACCTTCCAGGGCAACGCACATCCCAGTGGTCCCAATGTCATTTTTTACTTGGAGAAGGACGTAACGGAAGAGACTCTCGATGCATTTACAGAAGAGGTGAGACAGGAGGCGAGGAAACGCCGAATTGATAATGTGGTCAACTTAGACTGACGGACTAAGTGTCCCCTACTTATTAGCACTCTACTTAACGCAACAGTCATGCGTTAAGTGGAGGCTTTTTTATTTGCCACAAATTTTATAAGTCCTATAAGTCATATATGACTTATAGGACTTATTAAGAAATAATGATTATCGTCCGCGGGACCACATGCGCTTAAAAGCACTACCAAGTTTGCGCCGAAGAGAAACTTTTTTATCTTTTTCGCGAGTAAGTTGCTGCCGTATTTTAGGAATAAGTAAGTCTATAGCCTCGTAGATATCACTGCCACTGGCATCTGCATAGTGTCCACCAGGTTGAATGTTTATTTCTGCACGGAATTCCTCCGTATTATTGTGGCTGGCTCTTGCTTCAACTTCCACATAAATCTTATCTTCCGTGCGAAGAAACGGTTCAAGTATAGACAATTTGCTTTCTATATCTGCCTGAAGGCTTGGAGTCAGAGTGGTCTTGGTCGCTTTGATGTTTAGGTTCATGAATGCGATGCCAATCTACGAATGCATACGAATCTACCAATAACTACAAATAATATAAAACTGTAGTTAAAATTCAGCAAGCATATCGTTTAATAATGATATAGTTATTATACCCCATAAAGAGATATTTACCACTTGCTGTCATTGCGAGGAGTGAGTCTGCGAGTAACGTGGCAATCCCTTATTTCCTTGAATGTTAAATATACAATAATTGAACAATTTAATTGAGATTGCCACGTCGCAAAACCTCCTCGCAATGACAATACATTAGTCTTTTAACTTGGAGCTTATTTGATATTTGCGTTTTGTGATTTGGAATTTGTCTGTAACCAGTCAGATAGTTCGTATGCCAGGTGGTTAAACGAGCCTACGGCCATAACGACTATTATGTCGCCGGACTTAGCTTCCGCTTTTAGTATATCTACGGCCTCTTGCTTGTCTTTTAATAACCGAGTATTTGGCTGATGCTCTGCAATTGCTTCCAACACTTGTTCGTTACTAACTCCTGGATCTGTGCCAGTTTCCCTTGCTCCATACATGGGTGCTAGCAACACCTGGTCTGCACTATCAAAGCTCTTGGCAAGTTCCTCAAGAGTAGCCCTAGTCCGGCTATAGGTATGTGGTTCATAGACCGCCCACAAGACTGAATTATGAGTTATGAGGTTGGAATTATGAATATCGGACCCAGAAGTCTCCTGTCCTGCTTCATGACTCACAACTCCCTTGTCCGCCGAAGCTTTAGCGAAGGAGGATAACTCATGACTCTGCGTTTGTCCCAAACGCATCCTTGCAGCTTCTAAAGTTTCTCTTACTGCCGTTGGATGGTGAGCATAGTCGTCTATTATAGTGATAGGACTCTCAAGGAGCACATCAAATCTCCGCTTAACACCAGTGTACGACAACAGATACTGCTGCACTAACTCTGGCTCAAACCCAAGCGCCCGAAGAGTAGCTATCGCCGAAAGCGCGTTGTAAACATTTATCTGCCCAGGCAAGCTAATCTCGTATCTTTCACTCCGCGTGTTGTCTGGGTCTAGCTTATTTATAATTGTGAATATTGCTCCAGACTCAGTATAAGTTACATCGGTCGCCTGCATGTCAGATGGATTATGTAGACTAAAACCAAAGGCTCTCTTGCCTTCACGATAAACCAGATCGGCCAAGTTCTTATCATCCGCGTTGTACACTATAATTCCGTCATCTGGTAATCTAGCCACCAATTCCTGAAACTCCTGCTTTATCTCCTCTAGGTTGGCAAATACGTCCGGATGATCAAACTCTAGGTTAGTAAGTACTAGTACATCACCCCTGTAATAATGCATCTTTGGCGTTGGGTCATCAAAAGTAGATTTATATTCATCGCCCTCAAAGATAAAATAATGACCTTGACCTGAGTAAAAGTTGGTGTCGTAATTCTTAAGCACCGCTCCCACCATGAAACTACTATCGTCTATATTCTTAAATATATGTCCGAGCAATCCGGCTGTGGTAGACTTGCCGTGCGTACCAGACACTACTATCCGTATTTTGTCCAGAGCCAACTCATGCAAAAGCTCGCAAAAAGATATGTAGAAAATATTTTGTTCTAATAACCATGCCACTTCTGGATTGTGTTGGTCCTCGCCAGAAGACACCACAAACAAATCGGCGTCACTCCCCGCTATCCTATCCGCACTATACCCCACACCTACCTCTATGCCATGTTGGTCAAGCACATCCTTGGCTGGCGGGTAAATAGTATGAGCATCACTACCTAAAACTTCAAAGCCCTGTTCACGGGCCAGACCTGCCGTAGCCGACATACCTATCCCACCCATACCTATAAAGTAAATCTTACTTACTTGTTCTAAATTCATAAGTTATAATGCATTTTAATGTAACTGCGTTTAAAATATCAAAACTCAAATCACAAATTACAAATAAA
>JAHFJI010000018.1 GCA_023245955.1 Candidatus Doudnabacteria bacterium
GTGGTGTTTGATAGAATCCGGGAAAACTTAAAAGTTTATGCAGGCCAGCCAATAGAGTTTGTAATTAATCACAGTATTACTCAGACCATTGTTCGTTCGCTGAATACCAGCCTTACCGTGCTATTTGTGCTGCTTGCCATGTTGCTCTTTGGCGGTGAAAGCATCCGCTACTTTGTACTTGCACTATTCATTGGTATTATTACAGGAACCTATTCTTCTATTTTTGTGGCTAGTCCACTTCTTGTTCTTTGGCAAAAATGGTCCGCCCGAAAGGTCTAACCTCCTTAAATGCTGATATCTTAACTTAAGTCCATTAAAACCCCATCTTTTATTGGGGTTTTAAATATGTATTAGATGGTTGAGCCTACTCGTATCCTTAGGTGGTTGGCTTAAGTATAAAGACTTTTATTTATAGTGGGTTTGACAAAGATTGGGTATTTCTGCTATAATGAGGCAGTAATAAATTGGGCTTTTGTGGCCATTTTTCTGTATTCTGCTAATTTTGACTAAATACTTATTCTTTTTTGTAGGCAGCATAACATAGACCCTAATAGTGCTACAGAAATAAAAATAATTGTTTATCGAAAAACTTATAAGTTAAATTTCATGGGAATTTTAGATACAATTATAGACCATAAACGAACGGACTTAGTAAGTGAGTTTGAGCCTTTAGTTATTGTAGGAAAGATTTTGGAACAACTAAAGGATCGGGACCGCCAGGTGATTGCCCGTCGCTATGGTTTATCGGGTTATAATGAACAGACCTTAGAGGCTATTGGTAAAGATTTGAAGCTGACTCGTGAGCGAGTGCGTCAAATAGAAAAAGCATTACTCAAGACGTTGCGAGTTCATCCCGTAAGTCGCTCCCACGTAAGTGCCACTCGGGAAATTTTGGCGTCCATGCTTAGTGAGCACGGTGGCATTATGGCTGAAGTAGACTTACTTGAACGTCTGGGTATACAGGCCGTGGAAGAAGCTAACGCTGTTAGATTCTTGTTTTTGCTTATTGAGGAAGTAGCTAGTCTAAAAGGCCATGAGCACATTCGTGACGCTTGGGCTGCATTGCAGTTTGATACTGAACTGTTTAATAAATTTGTACTGGAAAGCAAGAAAGTGCTAGAAGTGGCAAGTAAGCCGCATGGTGCAGAGCGTTTTCTAGAAAACTTTAAGAAAACTGATTTTTATAAAGAACATAGTGAGCAGTTGCCAGATAAAGTTATCTTAAACTTTTTATCTGCTGCTAAGATTGTGAGCAAGAATGCATTTGGCGAATATGGCTTGGCTCATTGGAGAGATATTACTCCTAGAGACGTAGGGGATAAGGCTTATTTGGTTTTACAGCATCATGGCAAGCCAGAGCACTATACACAAATTACCGAGCTTATTAATAAACATCACCCCGGTGGCAGAAAAGCCTACAAAGAAACTGTGCATAACGAGCTAATAAAAGATAAACGATTTATCCTAGTTGGTCGTGGTATTTACGCGCTTGCCGAGTGGGGTTATAAGTCGGGTGTAGTGGCCGATGTCATTGAGGAAGTGCTAAAGAGTGCGGGTGTCCCTATGAGTCGGGATGAAATAATTGCAGAGGTGCTAAAGAAGCGTATGGTTAAAAAGAACACTATCCTAGTAGGTTTATCTAACAAACAACGCTTTACAAAAATTGGTAGAAGCCAGTATAAGTTAGCTGGAAATTAGCCCCATAGTACTACCCATAGTTAAGTTTTTTTGATAGACTGATTGTGTAGTACTTTCAGAAATAAGTTGCAAATATCAAACGACAAATCTCAAATAAATTCCAAATTAGATCAGAAATCCAAACTGAAATTTCTAGATTTTGAGCATTGTTATTTGTTTGAAATTTGATATTTGGAATTTGGGTTTTTTTATTATTTATGTTTGAATCTACCTACAACGGTGTGGTAAGTGCCGTCGGCCTAGTGCCAGGTTATTTGTGGTGGTTTTTTGGCCATGGAGGTTGGCTCATATTTGTAGGCTTGACTTTGTGGGTACTATTCCAACAGTACTTAGAAGAAATTCAGGATCAGTACGTAAAGTCCATGGAATGGGTGTTTTTGAACATCCGTGTACCTAGGACTAACGAGCTTTCTACTTTGGCGGTAGAACAGGCTTTTGCCCAGATGCATGCCATACTAACCAAGGCTACCTTTGCTCAAAAGTATGTAGAAGGCCAAATCCAGGCTTGGTATAGTCTAGAGATGGTAAGCTTGGGGGGAAAAATTTCTTTCATTGTAAGGGCGCCAAAGAAACACAAGGACTTGGTAGAGTCCGCACTTTATGCTCAGTATCCTGGGGCCGAAATTACGGAAGTAGCAGACTACTTAGAGAAGTTAGACTATGACGCAGAAACTTCCAGCATAGACCTGTGGGGTACGGAACTTATGCTAGTGGAAGATGCTGGCTTACCTATAAAAACTTATAGAGACTTTGAGCACCCAACGGCTAAGGATAAGATAGTAGACCCACTCAAACCTTTATTTGAGGCAATGGCCAAGATGAGTGCCCACGAGATGTTTGCAGTACAAACAATTATTTTACCGGTGGCAGATGCAGACTGGAAACCAAAAGGCGAAAAGAAGGCCGGGGAGATAATTGAAGGTCCGAGGCCAGGCCATAAGGCTTTTAATTTGCTACGGTTTTTAGCCGGGATTATTAAACCAGAAGAGCATGCGGCTGCCAAAGAAGGTAAAAACTTTTCCGTGTTGTCAGATGTAGAAAAAGATCGGGTAAACAGAGTGTTAAATAAAGTAGGTAAACCTGGTTACTTGGCTAAAATTCGGTTACTCTACATAGCTCCTAAGCAAAAGTTTGATAAGGCTAAGGCAGCTTTGTTTATTGGGGCTTTTAAAACTTTTGCTAGTGCGAATACAAACGGTTTTAAGCCGAATGGAGATGTAACGCCAAAGCTGGACTACAAACTTTCGGAGAGCCTAGAGAAGCCTTATATAGATTTTGTGGTTGGCAAAAGAAAAGCCGGCATGTTTAAAAACTTTAAAAGTCGTAGCCCGGGTGGCGGTACTAAGGTTTATGTGCTCAACATTGAAGAACTATCTACTATCTATCACTTGCCGCTGGTGGGAGAAGAGACAGTTTCCAGTCCAAACGTAGACACGGTGGCTAGCAAAAAGAGCCAACCACCAGCAGATTTACCGATAGGAGAGTATTAAGGATACTTCTACGAAAGTACGAACTCTTACGAAACTACGAAAACCACGTATCAAGTTTCGTAGTTTCATACCTTTCGTAATTTCGTAGGAATCGCTAGATTATGGAAGCAGACCCAAACCAAATTACATTTTTTGCAGAGACCAACTTCAGAAATCGTGAAGTGCCTTTTGGCATAAAAACAGACGACAGACGCAGGCACATGTATGTAATAGGTAAAACAGGTATGGGCAAGACTACCATGATGGAAAACATGGCCGTACAAGATATACGCAATGGCCATGGGGTTTGTTTTATGGACCCGCATGGGGATTCCGTAGTAAAAATACTTAATTATATTCCGAGTGAACGTATAAATGATGTGGTCTATTTTAATCCAGCAGACCTGGAATATCCAATTGCCTTTAATATTATGGAATCGGTAGAGGGCAGGTTTAAACACTTGGTGGCGTCTGGGCTTATGGGCGTATTCACCAAAATTTGGGCTAATTTATGGTCTGCCCGTATGGAGTACATTTTGGGCAATACTATTCGTGCCCTGCTAGATAGTCCGGGGAATTCCATGCTGGGTATTACGCGTATGTACATAGATAAGCAGTACAGAAAGCGCATCGTGGATAACATTAAAGACCCTATGGTGCGGGTGTTCTGGACAGATGAGTATGCCAACTACGACCAAAAATATGTGAAAGAGGCCATCGCACCTATCCAAAACAAGGTCGGTCAGTTTTTATCTTCTGCAATTATTCGGAACATTGTGGGTCAGCCAAAGTCTACTATTGACCTTAGAGAAATAATGGATGGGAATAAGATCTTACTAATGGACTTATCTAAGGGTAAGGTGGGCGAAGAAAATGCAGCGCTTTTGGGTGCCATGATTATTACTAAGCTCCAGCTAGCTGCTATGTCCAGGGTAGACATCCCAGAAAATGAGCGCTCGGACTTTTACTTATACGTAGACGAGTTCCAAAATTTTGCAACTGAGTCTTTTGCTACTATTTTGAGTGAGGCGCGTAAGTATCACTTAAATCTTATTATGGGGCATCAGTATATAGGTCAACTCACTCCAACCAAAGATAACTCCAGGCTCCGTGATGCAATATTTGGTAACGTGGGTACTATGGTTTGTTTTAGAATTGGGGCGGCAGATGCGGAATACTTGGAAACAGAGTTTGCCCCACTTTATACACCAAGTGACCTCGTAAACTTACCCAAGTATCAAATCTTGCTTAAACTTATGATTAATGGTGTGTCTAGTGAGCCGTTTTCTGCGCGGGGCATACAAGTTAAGTCGGAGTTCTTTACTGGTAATGCTGAAAAAGTCATTAAAGTTTCTCGTGAACGCTACGGTAACCCAGTAATGGCCGTGGAAGAGAAAATTTCTAGGTGGATGGGCGCAGAGTTTCATCAACAAAATGCAGTCATGGTTATCTCCGAAGCGGAAGTTCTAGATAAGGAAGAAGCGCCTAAACCGCGTTTAGATTCAAAATCCGAAGTGAAAGCGACTGAGATAAATCCTCAAAGCGAGGTTTCTGCATCTGAGGATGAGGATAGTAGCTTGAAATTTGCAGATTTACATGCTCCATTGGTGTTTGAGTTGCCAGATGTGCCCAAGCCAAAGCCGGTGCAACCTTTTGGGCCAAAACAGTTTTTTGGTAAGCAACATCATGCTGCCGGTAGAGAAAGACCACCGCACTTCAATGCTTCTTCTAGGGGCCAGTTTGGTGCGAATAGAGAGAGACAAAAACAACCACTGCATGCATCTCATAACAAGCCTAATCGTACCAAGGAAGGTAAGCCTAATATCTGGGACACGGTAAATAGCATGCATGAAGAGAAAACCCAAGGTATGGCTCGTGCCGTTACTCGGGCTCTAGAGGCTGTGCCAATATCTGCACCGGCTCCTAGTGTTAAAGCAGATAGCCCAACATCTCATGCGGCCAAGGTTAAACAAATTCTTCCTGGCGAAGTGCACAAGTTTTGAAATAGTTTAACAAAATAACAATTTAGCATTTAAATAAAATACATTACTTGTGTAATGTATTTTATGCTATTTTGTTAAATTGTTTGTATGCTCAGTAGAGATTCAGAAGTGCTACTGTGTATCTTTAAACAATCTTCTTGATTTCTGCTTCAATAGTAGCCTTTGGAGCTGCGCCAATGAGCTCGCCAACTTCTTGTCCTGCCTTAAAGAATTTTAAGGTTGGAATGCTTAAAATATTGTACTTTGTGGAAAGTTCATTTTCTTCGTCTACATTTACCTTGCCGACTTTAATCTTACCCTCGTATTCCTTAGCTAGTTCTTCTACCAGTGGGCTTAAGACTTTGCAGGGTCCGCACCAGACTGCCCAAAAATCTATCATTACGGGTAGCGTAGATTTTAGCACTTCTTCCTCAAAATTTGCTTGCGTAATTATAACTTCTGCCATGTTATTTAAAAAACTTATTTAATATTTCAGACGTGTTATTATAGTAACTTTAAGCCATGTCTTTGTCAAAACTAGTTGCTATATGGCTACGGCTTTTTACTTGCAATATAGTAATTACTTATGTATAATTAATAAGTTCAAATTTATTGAGTAAAATGACGCGGGGTAGAGAAATTGGCATCTCGCAAGGCTCATAACCTTGAGGTTGGCGGTTCGAGTCCGCCCCCCGCAACCATGCACTACTCACTCTCTCGCAGACTCGATAGTTTCGGGTGCATGGCCTGCACCGGAGTCCCATTTTGGGATGACTGGTATAGACCCGTATGTTTTTCTAAGTAAAGTGAAATCGTGACAGATTTACTTCTCTGTCCGAGAGTTTTGTTGTTTATTAGGTACAACGTGCCCGCCACGCTAAGCGTGGTTATCGACACGCTTAGCGTGCCGGCGTAGCTCAGTTGGTTAGAGCGAAGGACTCATAAGCCTTAGGTCGGTGGTTCGAATCCACCCGTCGGTACCAAGGTTAGCCAAATATCCAGTACTTGCCATGGACCGGTAGCTCAGTTGGTTAGAGCGTCCGCCTGTCACGCGGAAGGTCGCGGGTTCGAGTCCCGTTCGGTCCGCCACTAAAAAATACCCACATCTGTAGGTATTTTTTAGTGGGGAATGGACCGAGCGGGACTCGAAAAGAACGATCCCGTACCACGGGAATTTCATGCGAATACTTGGAGGATGAAATAGTGGCGGGGTCGCGTTAGGTGAGATTCGATGCGACCAGCGGAAGCAGAGAATCCACCGTGGGTGACCGAGTCCCGTTCGGTCCGCCATTTTATACAAAGTATATGATGGTCAGCTATTTATCCACAGATATACCTTTTATAAATTATTTATATTTGGTATAGTGAATGTGCACAAGAAGTTGTGCTCAATATAATTTCAAAAACCATGTTTCTAGAGAACATGGTTTTTGTTTTCTTGTTACTTGGAGATTATTAGGCCTCCGGCATAAATGATGTCTGGCTGGGTAAGACTGTTTAAGTGTGGTATAACAGATTTCCAGTAAGATATGCTTTTTCTCATCCGTAATTAATACGGTATTTTTCGTATGTGTTTTCTTTTTCCTGGAGTAGTCCGTCTGGCATAGTTTCCTCCTAGGGTGTGGTTTATATGCGCCATCAAAGTTCGACGGCGTGGACTTTGGACAAAATAAATACTATGCTCATTTTTTGGACTTTACAAGCTGGATTGTGGATATTGTTTTGTTGCTAATGGCTAGCTAAAAAATGCTATACTTAAATATATGAACCCGATACTTTACATAATTTTTGGCTTACTGGCGGTTGGTGTGGTAGTCTTGGTAGTTATGCTTTTTGGCCTTAAGAAACGCCTGGAGGACTCTCGGGATAGCGAGTCTATAAAGGTTATGTCAGACTGGATGCGGGAGATGAAGCACGATATGGAAGGCTCTAGAACGGCTATGGACAAGAATATTGCCGAGACCAATAGGCAGATAAACGAGCGACTAGATAACGCGGCAAAAGTAATTGGTGACCTGCGTCAGCGCCTGGGAACGGTGGACCAGATAGGGCCAGATATTCGCAGACTGGCCGAGACCTTGGCTAGCCCTAAGTTACGCGGTAACTTTGGGGAAGAAATGCTGGAGCGAATGCTTGAGCAAATATTGCCTACTTCTAGTTTCCAAATACAGTACAAGTTTAAGAATGGCGAAACAGTGGATGCCATTGTTCGGTTTGGCGACAACATATTACCTATAGATAGTAAGTTTTCTATGGAGAACTTTCGTTTGCATAAAGAAGCGCAAGACGAGAAGCTAAGCGGAGATTATAAAAAGCTTTTTTACAAGGATGTAAAGAAGCGTATAGACGAAATACACAAGAAATATGTTTTGCCTCAGGAAGGGACATTTGATTTTGCCCTCATGTATGTGCCGAGTGCGGGCGTGTACCAGGAGATTATTGTGGACAGCGATATTATTGAGTACGCGCGGGGTAAGGCGGTTATACCTGTTGGGCCTAATGACCTATTTATCTATCTTCGTAACATCGTCGTCTCCCTTCGTGGTCAGCAGGTAAACGAAGTCGCCAAAGAGATATTGGCAATGATAACTGGCATCCGTCAGGAAAGCGACAAGTTTGGTAAAAACTTAGATGTGTTAGCAACGCACGTAAAAAACGTAAATAACACTATGGGCATAGTAGGTAACGACTTTGCTAAATTAAAAACAAGCATTAGTAATGCCGCAAGTTTAGAGCTTAAGGCAGAACCAGTTGCAGAAAAATTATTGGAGTAAAATAGTTAGGTAGATATTTTAAAAATACATTAACATATAATCTTATGAGTATACGGAACCCGGAACAACGAGTAGGTGTGTTTGTAGACGTGCAGAATTTGTATTATTCTGCCAGGCACATGTACCAGTCACGTGTGAATTTTAACGAAGTACTAAAAGAGGCGGTAGGGCCAAGAAGGCTTATTCGTGCCATTGCATACGTGGTTCAGGCAGACATGCCAGAGGAAAATACTTTTTTTGAGGCACTTAGTAAGGCCGGGTTTGAAGTAAAGAAAAAAGACTTGCAAACTTTTGCTGGGGGACACCAAAAAGGGGACTGGGACGTGGGGATTGCTATGGATATAGTAAAGCTTATGCCTAAGCTAGATGTGGTGGTGCTGTGCAGTGGCGATGGCGACTTTGCACCACTCTTAGAGTACTTGCAAATGTCTGGACAGCTGGCCGAGACCTTGTCATTCGGCAAGTCTACTAGTTCTAAGCTAAAAGAGCTTACAGACCATTTTATAGACCTAGATAACGACCCCAAGAAGTTTCTAATTCCCATTAAGGGTGGTTCTAAAGGCGCTCGCACTAGTCCTAGTGGAGTAAAGAAGAGTATGTTTGATTACTAAAGTGTAGACGAATCTGCGAATGGAACGAATATTGCGAATAACTGCGAATTTTTAGTCTCATCGGCAGTTGCGTATTCGTAGTCATTCGTTATCATTCGTCTATTTGTAGATTCGTGCAAATTTTATGAAGGTAGTACTAGATACAAATGTTTTAATTGATGGATTTAAAGATGAATACAGCTATGAGAAGCGGGTTATAAACGAAATTATTGCTGGACACCTAGAGGCGTTTGCAAATAAGCAGACCTTGCAAGAAAATAGGCTCATCATAAACCAGCTATTAGAAAACCCTGAGTATCGTGAGGAGCTGAATGACTTTTTTGCGCAGGTAACTCATGTGGTAAATCGGCATCGTATACATATAGTTCAGGACGAGGAAGATAATAAAATTTTGGAAAGCGCGGTAGAAGCGGGGGCGGAGTATCTTATTACCAAAGACAACGACCTACTTTCTTTGGTGGAGTACGAAGGTATAAAAATAGTCCGAGCCATAGACTTCTGGGCAAAATATAAAGATGAAGGCCAAGACACCTGGAACCAGTGGGCAAGTTTTTTAAGTGGAAAATAGCATGGCTGAACTATCTATCGGTATTTTTCTACAGCAAAGAGACATACGCAACACCGTGCTGTTGCTCAGACAGATATCTTCTATGTATCCGCAAATACACCTCTGTGTTTTTTATTCAGGTCCGAAGCCTTTCCATTTTCAAGAACTTACAGATGCTATAAAGTTTTGTGGGGCAGATAGCACAATTGCGGAAGATTCTAAAACTATTGGCGTGGCGGTAAATAGTTTAATGCAAAGATTAAATTCGGAATGGGTATACATTTGTGACGGGGATATTTTGTTTACTGAAGAATTTTTAAAGAATCTGGAGTCGTGTGTGCCAAAGCAAGTTTCTTGCGGAGTTATTCAAGGTAATGCCTTACCACAATTAGGCGCTTCTGTATGGGCTCGTTTTGATTGTCTAAATGACATGATAGCGTGCCTGTCCGATAGAACTAAGCCCACTGCATGGTTTTCGCAACAAGATTTTATTATTCCTGAAGAAATGAATCTAACCACGCTACATGGTGGTGTTATGCTAATAAATAAAAATGTGTTTATGGCGGTAGGCGGTATGGAAGAAGATTCGCTTTTGGTACAGCGGGCTTTAGCTGCGAAATTAAGAAAACAAGCTTATGTAATTAAGTTTAATAAGTCAATAGAGTTTTATCATATTTATCCTAATACTTTGCGAGGAGTCTTAAAGCGTAAGGTATTTCATGCTTGGGGCTCTGCTTTAAACCGGGTACGCCACCCAGAACTTTATTCAGACTCTTTTCGAATAAGACTAAAAATGTTTGTAAGCGCATTTAGGCCACCGCGTCCATTTTGGTCATTTTTTGGGCGAGTATACTTTTTTCTTACTATGGCATTATTCACCACCATGTTAAGTTATTACTTATTCCGCTTTCGTTTACGTAGCGTGAATTAATTTTCAGACTGAGCAGAAAATATGTTGTGCAATTAAAAATTATAAAAAAGTCCTGTAGCCAGTTGTCGTGTCTGGCTACAGGTAATGGAGAAACCCTGTCTAGCTCTTCGTTTTGCCCTTGTGTTTTCTGGCTTCTAGAAAAGCAAAGGGCAGAGCTATCACTGCCATGATCAATACGGCTAAAATAGTGGGCCACACACTATCAAGAGCCAATTTGATTAGGTCGCTTTTGGATTTTGGATCTAGTTGAGACCATAACCATGCGATTATCCCGATTAAAATCGCCATAATTAGAAAGAATCCCTTCTTTGGTCTGACTTCACGTTCCATTCAGTCCTCCTTGAATTCTGCGGTAATTAGCACGTTGGTTTGCCAGAAGCTAATGCTTTAGTTAACCTAATATAAGTATGCCAGACTTATTAGAAAATTTAAACACAGAGCAGTTGCAGGCGGTAACTCATGGGAGTGGACCTCTTTTAATAGTGGCTGGCGCGGGAACGGGGAAGACAACAGTTATTACACGGCGCATAGCATGGCTTATACAGCAGAAGCTTGCAAAACCAGAAGAAATATTGGCGCTTACCTTTACGGAAAAAGCAGCGAGTGAAATGGAAGAACGTGTGGACTTGCTCATGCCACTGGGGTATGTGGACTTTTGGATAGCTACCTTTCATGCGTTTTGCGAACGCATCCTAAAACAACATGCTTTAGAAATAGGGCTTGCGAACGACTTCGAGTTGTTAGATGACACACGCCAGTGGATACTTGTGCATAAGAACTTAGATAAGTTTAAACTGGACTACTACCGGCCGCTGGGTAACCCAAGTAAATTTATCTCTGCTATGCTCCAGCATTTTAGCCGTTGCAAAGACGAGCTCATTAGCCCTGAAGATTATCTGCACTATGCTCAGGGGTTATTATTATCCAACGGAAATGCTGAACTTATTCCTAGTGAGGATACAGTGGCAGAAGTGAAGCGAGTTACAGAACTTGCTGAAGCGTATAATGTGTACCAGAAGTTGCTACTTGATAACGACTATCTAGACTTTGGCGACTTGATTAACTACGCGCTTGAACTTTTTAAACGCCGCCCAAACATACTGGAATTTTACCGAAGCAAGTTTAAGTTTGTGTTGGTAGACGAGTTTCAAGACACTAACTTCGCGCAGTATGAACTAGTTAAGTTGCTGGCAACCACCTCTTCTGTCATTCCGGACGCTACAAGGGAGTCTTCGACCGCGGGCGATCCGGAATCCAGATTTTTAAATACTGGATCCCGGCTCGGAGGCCGGGATGACAAGATGGGAGAGTGGGCTAACCTAACAGTCGTTGGTGACGATGACCAGTCCATCTACAAATTCCGGGGGGCGAGTGTTTCGAACATCTTAAAGTTTAAAGACGAGTTTGAAGGGCTTACCCAGGTAACACTTACGCAGAACTACCGCTCGTCTCAAGAGATTCTTGATTTGTCCTATAAGCTTATCCAGCAAAATAACCCAGATAGGCTAGAAGTTAAGCTCGGGATTAGTAAGAGGCTGGTGAATCCACTACAGGTTACAAGTACAACCCCCTCTGTCGTTCCGGCCTACGAGCCGGAATCCATACCTAAAGAATCTGGAGCCCGGGTCGGAGCCCGGGATGACAGCAGGAGCGGGGAAATACGAGTGCTGGAAGGCAAGGATTTGAGTGACGAGTTGGACTTAGTAGTAAAAAAGATCCTCGCGCTTAAAGACAAATATCCGGACGTGAGTTGGAATGATTTTGCCATACTAATTCGTTCTCGAGGGGCGAGCGATGAAATACTGCCGCGGTTGGAAGCGGTGGGTATTCCGTTTACGTATTTAGCAAACACCGGCCTGTACCGAAAACAGCTAATTGCGGACTTAATTGGCTACTTAAAGCTGCTTGTAAACTTCCACGAGTCTGGCAGTCTATACCGCACGCTTAACTTTCCAAAGTTCAGACTCCCCGCGCAAGACTTGGCGCATATTACCCAGTACAGAAACAAGCATACGCTTTCCGTGTACGAAGCATTACAAACGGCAGTTTTGCCTGAGGTGGGGGAGGAGCTGGCAAAGTTAGAACAAACAAGCAAGGAAAAGATTAAAGACTTACTAGGCTTACTCGCCGTTCATACTGAACTCGCCAAAGACAGGAACGTAGTAGAAGTTTTTGTGGCCGTAGTTAAAGACTTGCGGGTGGCAGATATTCTGGAAAGTGATACCTTGGAGAACGCGCAAAACCGCGAACTACTCGAACAGTTTTACAAGCAAATAGAAGCCTTTGAGCAAGATAAAACTATAAGCGATAAGTCGCTCAAAGCTTTTTTGTTTGACTTGGAGCTAGAGCTTCGCGCGGGGCACGACGGGGACATTAAGTTCGACCCAAACCAAGGCCCGGAAAGTGTAAAGGTGCTTACAGTGCATTCGGCCAAAGGTTTAGAATTTGAAAATGTATTCGTAGTAAATTTAGTTGAC
Source organism: Candidatus Doudnabacteria bacterium (assembly GCA_023245955.1). Taxonomy (GTDB): domain Bacteria; phylum Patescibacteriota; class Doudnabacteria; order UBA920; family UBA920; genus JAEUSE01. The sequence continues at coordinate 12,490 of JAHFJI010000018.1, forward strand.
CAACGGTTCCCGACCAGGGAAAAGTCTAGTGGTATAGACATACCCGAAGCACTGGTAAAAGATATTTTGCCGGAAGGGGACTTTCACTTACAAGAAGAACGGCGGTTGTTTTACGTGGCTCTGACGCGTGCAAAAAAGCGGCTTTTTTTAACCTGGTCAAAAGACTACGGCGGGTCTCGTGCAAAAAAGCCGTCTATCTTTTTGCAGGAAACAGAGCTCGTGCCAAGCGAAAAGACTTCTAAAGCCACCGGCAAAGTGGTATTTACTCGGCCGGATACACACCCAAAAAGACAAGTCTACCAAGACCTACCCATAAAGTTTTCCTATAGTGCTATTAACAGCTTCAAGCGTTGTCCTCTTGAGTATAAGTACGCTCAGTACCTGAAGCTCCCACTGCCCGGCTCGCCACAACTGAGCTTTGGCGTAACTATACACAGCACTTTTCAGAAGTATTTAGAGGAGTACCAGCGTACCATACAGACTTCTCAAATAGACTTGTTTGGCGCACCCGCAAAACCGGAACTACCCTCCTTAGAACGGCTGCAAGAACTATACGCTGCAGAGTGGAAAGACGAGTGGTACCCGAGTAAGGAAAGTAAGGAAGGGTATAGAGAAAAGGGGAAGGGGCTCATTGAAGTGTTTTATGAACACTGTAATAAAGATTTACCCAAGCCGTTGTTTATAGAAAAGAAGTTCGTGCTCACGCTTGGCGAATTTTATTTTGTAGGGAAAATAGACCGAGCTGACACAACTGAAGCCGGCTTAGCCATAATTGACTACAAAACCGGAAGACCGCAAAAAAAGAAAACCGACGAAGACGTAGACCAACTGCGCATATACCAATGGGCATGCCAAGAGCAGTTCGGGGAAAAAGTCGCCTCGCTCTGCTACTGGTATTTAGAAAAAAACGAGTTTGTGGAGGTGTCAGTAGGTAGCGGGGAAGAGCTTATCGCACTTCAAGAAAACCTACTCGCCACCATGCAAGAAATACGTGACGCAGTGAAATACGACCGCTTTTCCGAACTCCACAAAAAAACCAAGCAACACACCTGCAACTTTGAAGACTTTGTATAAACGTTTGCAAGGATATTTTACCCATTGTATACTAGTATCATGAATAAAGTTCATAATATTTCC